>CADBRT010000065.1 GCA_902797055.1 uncultured Spirochaetaceae bacterium | reverse complement strand
GGTAAGAGATTCAACTGCGATATACGGGATTCGACGGCTTCTTCTATTTTCCGCCGCATTTTTGTTTCATATGAAAATACAAAGCTCAAAATCAATCCCAATAGAGGACCAAAAAGCACACAGGCACGCCATTCAGGAAAAATGTTATATCCAGCTATGACACCCACTGGAATCAAGAAAAACATTGCTGTTTTGACATCATCTCTCGAAAAATACCCCGCATACTGGTCGAGATTATAAAAGAATGAAATGATAACAACCAGTACAACCAAAACAATACAGGAAGTAAAAGAATACGAGCTTCAGCAGCTGCTAAGAAACTAAAGATTTTTTCAATCATGACGAAAGAACTCGCCGATAAGTCAGGCGTAAACAAGAGAACAATAGACCATTACCTGATGTCAAATCCCCAAGAACCCAGTGTTACAAACGCCGTAAAGATTGCGCAAGCCCTCAATGTATCTGTTGAATATCTAGTGACAGGAAAGAAATCCTCACTAAAGCTGCCTTTGACACACGAAATGATAGATTTTATAAATACATATTCCGCTCTCACTCCCCGCCAAAGAGAGGTTGTAACACAGCTTCTTCAAGTTTTTACAACAACTTGATCAAGATGATGCTACCTCTCTACCAAAGAACTCAATACCCCTCAATCTCCAGCGGAGTATCGAGCTCATCAAGGCTGAGTGAATCGGTGTAACGAATGATGCGGTAGGCATACCCCTGTTCCGCAAGGAACTTCTGGCGGTTGGCTCCGAAGTCTTCTTCAACTGTGTTGCGGGTTATCAGCGTAAAGAATCGGCTTGTCCGTTCTTTGGGGCGAAGGATACGTCCTAAACGCTGCGCTTCTTCCTGTCTGGAGCCGAAGGTACCGCTCACCTGTATAGCCATACTGGCGTCAGGTAAATCAATTGCAAAGTTCGCAACCTTGCTCACTACGAGTACGCGTATCTTGCCGGAACGGAAATCTGCATAAATTTCATCGCGCTCTGCATTCGGAGTTTTTCCTGTGATAATGGGACACTTGACCATCTCCGCCAAAACTTTAAGCTGGTCAATGTACTGCCCGATTATGAGAATCTTGTCATCAGGATATTTGGCAATCAAATCCATGACGACGTCCTGCTTGAGTCTATTTTCGCTCGCCATGCGGTGCTTGGTGCGCTGGTTCGCGACAGCATACGGCAGTTCCTGTTCAGGAGCAAGGTCCAGGCGGATTTCTATGCACTCGGCGGTAGCAATCCATTTGCTCTTTTCAAGTTCTTTCCACGGCACATCGTACCGCTTAGGACCGACAAGGGAAAACACGCTGCCCTCTTTGCCGTCTTCGCGCACCAGTGTTGCGGTCAGTCCTACCCGCCGAACCGCCTGAATTTCCGCCGCCACGCGGAAGACAGGAGCGGGGAGCATGTGCACTTCATCATATATCACCAGTCCCCAGCTGTGGTCATGGAATACAGAAAAGTGGGGGTACGGTCCTGTCTTGTTCGGTCTCCACGTGAGTATCTGATACGTAGCCACCGTTACCGGCTTTATGGTTTTGGATTCCCCAGTATACTCTGCAATCTGATCTGCAGTGAGGGAAGTTTTATCCAGCAGTTCCGATATCCACTGATGGACAGCGGATATGTTCGTCGTGAGAACCAATGTATGGGTTTGCAGGCGCGTCATTATCTCTATGCCGACAACCGTTTTCCCAGCCCCGCAGGGAAGCACAATCGTACCGAATCCAGTTCCCGGTCCTTTGTCCCCGACGAGTGCGTCCGCGGCGGACTTTTGATAGTCCCGCACTTCAAATTTTTTTCCGTTGCCCGTTTCCTGTTTCAGTGTAAAAGGCAACGGCTCCCCGTCTTTTAAAGGGACATCGTCTTTCACCGGCCAACCTATTTGAAGTAAATCCTGCTTTATGGTTCCCCGATCCATGAGGTTGAGTCTGAAGCAGAACTTTTTTTCGTCTTCTGTAACATGGAATGCGCTGTCATCAGCACCGCCCACATCATAGACGCTTTCCGTCAGATATTTCTTCGCAACGGGATTCATGCCGATTTCCTTGTACACCAGGGCCGATGTGGAAACCAAGTACAGGAAGGTTTCATTTTCAATGACAGGTCCGGGAACGAGGCGCAGCCTGCCGAACCGCCCTTCGGTTTCCTTTATCCATGCGCGCACCGCCTGCGGCAGAGGATAGCGGGCAAAATCCTCAAGGACGGCGATTGCATTGTCACTGGTAAAACCGGCGCTTGCAGCATTCCACAAGGAAAGCCGTGAAAGTCGGTATGTGTGCAGGTGCTCCGGAGAACTCACCAACTCTGCAAACGGAATAAGAGCATTTGCGCACTCCTTTGCGCGCTGAGCATGGACATCAAGCAGCAGCGTCCTGTCAGACTGTATAATAAGCGGATTATCATTGTTCGGCATAGTCTTATGAGTATACAACGAAAGTACAACTCCTTGCAATTGACAACACAGAAATGCTATACTAGATAATAAGAGGTAAATATGGATTTTTTGGATTTATGCAAGGAACGGTATTCCGTACGCAAGTTCTCTGACAAACCCGTTGAAGAAGAAAAACTGCAAAAAATTCTGGAAGCTGGACAGCTTGCTCCGACTGCTAAAAATTCGCAGTCCCACAAAATTTTCCATTTAAAAAGTTCTATTGCACTGGACAAAGTCAGGACGGCGACCCCCATGACGTTCAATGCGCCGGTTGTCTTGCTTATTTGCTACGATGACACAGAAAGCTACAAAAACTATGCGGACACCTACTACAAAGACTACGACGGAGGGGAAGTCGACGCGGCAATCGTCACATCTATGATGATGATGGAAGCTACAAATCTTGGTCTGGGAACCCTCTGGGCACGTGGCTACGATTCACAGAAGATTGTTGATGCATTCAATCTTGATGCGCACCTGAAACCTGTCTGTCTTTTGAACATAGGATACCCCGCAGAGGATTCAGCACCATCGTCCCGCCACTCAGATAGAAAACCTCTCAGCGAAACAGTAGAAGAACTGTAAGAATAAAACACCTCCAGAAGGACTTATTTATATGACATTTTCAATAAACATGAACAGCATTAGAACAAAGCTGATTGTACTCATATTGACAATTATCGCATTTTCTAACGTTTTGCTGAGTTTCATCGCACTGTTCATTGCGAAACCAGCGCTGGAAAACTCCGTTGAAGAAACGGTAACAACACTTTCCGAGGATATTGCAACACAGGTCAAAATGAGCAATGAACGACACTTCAAGCTGCTGGAAACACTGGCAAACCTCACGTTCATCAAGAGCAGCTCGTACAGCATCAAAGAAAAAAATGCAATCCTGCTGGAAGCCATAAAAAACGAACCCCAGTACAGAAGCATTGCGTTTTACAATGAATCCGGTCTTTCCGTAGCAGACACAGGAAAGACGGTAGATTTACACGACAGACCGTACTTCAAGGGAGCAATCAGCGGTTACAACACCATTACCGACCCCGAAATCAGTTCCGTCACAAACACGCTGCTCATGTGGTTTGCAGTCCCTGTAAAAGACAACGGCAAGATTGTCGGCGCGCTGGTGGCAATCATACAGGGAGATGTATATTCAACGCTCTGCAAAGAATTGACAATCGGCAAAGACAGTCATCCGTTTATCATAAATATGAAAACCGGACGCACAGTGGCAGACGCAGACCTGTCCTATGTGGAAAAAGGTCAGATTCTCAAAAACGATACTTCTGGGGAAATGAAGGAAGCAATCATCGATGCCATGAACGGTTTAGTCGCATACAAATCCTTCTATGAGCCCAGCCGCAAAAAATACATGGTCGCAAGCTACCGTCCTATTGGCGGAAACTGCGATTGGGCGGTGTTCTGCATGGCTCCCCACAGCGAATACTTCGGAGCCATAGCGAAACTCCAATCCGCAACAATAGGCACGACAATCGTCATTCTGATTGTTGCGGTCATGTTAAGCACCTATACAATATCAAAAAACATCAAGCCGCTTAACTCGCTTGAGACTTCCATCAATGACATTGCAAGCGGAAACGCAGATCTTACAAAGAGAATTGCCATCAGCAGCAAGGATGAAATCGGCAGCGTCGTTTCGGGCTTCAACAGATTCTCCGAAAAACTGCAGGGCATCATCAGTAGCATAAAGCACTCACGCAACAACCTCGGTACAGCTGGAGAAGACATGAATGCCAGTGTGCAGGATACGTCCAGTTCCATCACAGAAATTCTGGCGAACATCCAGAGTGTTCACCAACAGATTTCAAACCAGAGCACGAGTGTAAATCAGACAGCCGCTGCAATCAACCAGATTGCAAGTAATATTTCTTCACTGGAAAAAATGATCGAAACCCAGTCATCTGAAGTGAGCGAAGCTTCTGCCGCCGTAGAAGAGATGATAGGAAACATCGCTTCTGTGAACAACTCAGTGGATATGATGGCAAGCAGTTTTGAAATGCTGGAGACAGATTCTCAAAACGGAGCTGCAAAACAGAACGCGGTAAACACTAGGATTGAACAGATAGAGGACCAGTCCAAAATGCTGCAGGAAGCAAACAAGACAATTGCAAACATTGCACGGCAAACAAATCTGCTGGCAATGAACGCGGCGATTGAAGCGGCACACGCAGGGGAAGCAGGACGGGGATTCTCTGTCGTTGCAGATGAAATCCGCAAACTCTCCGAGACATCCACCCAGCAGTCAAAGACCATCGGTGACCAACTTTCCAGCATCAAGGAATCTATCGGCATGGTTGTCTCCGCTTCAGCCGAATCCAGCGCATCATTCCTGTCCGTCTCGTCAAAAATCAGAGACACCAACGAACTGGTCCGCCAGATAAAAGCCGCAATGGAAGAACAGAACCAGGGGTCTAAACAGATAAGCGACGCCCTTCATGCTATGAACGACAGCACCATTGAAGTACGTTCTGCAGGACACGAAATGTCTGTCGGCAGCAAGTCTATTCTTGCAGAAGTGCAGAAACTTCAGGATGCAACAACGGTCATGCTCCAAAGCATGGATGAAATGTCCGTCGGAGCACGCAAGATTAATGAAACAGGAACAGCACTCTCTGAAATCAATAAGAAAATGGAGATGTCAATCACCGAAATCGGTTCTCAGATAGATCAGTTTAAGGTATAGGGCACAAAAAAAGCCGTCGGAAGAAGACGGCTTTTTTTGTGCGTTGAGTTTTTCTCCTTACAGGATTAAAAACTCACTCCGCTATTTTACATCCGTACGGGGACGCCGGAGTCCGCAAGCGCCTGCTTTATACCGGCTACAGTATAATCACCGGAGTGCACCATGGAGGCCACGAGCGCGGCATCCGCTTTGCCGTCCGTCAGAACATCGACCAGATGTTTCGGAGTTCCGCCGCCGCCGGAAGCGATGACAGGAACTTCGACAGCTTCGCTGATGAGGCGGGTCAGATTCAATTCGTACCCATCGCGGGTACCGTCTGCATCGATGGAGTTCAGGACAATCTCCCCTGCCCCCCGTCTAACAGCTTCCTGCGCCCACTCACGGGCATCGAGTTCTGTCGCAACCCGTCCGCCGTTTATGTACACACGGTAGCCGGAGGGCATAGCAGCATCTTTTGCCGCGTCCATACCGAGCACCATGCACTGGTTTCCGAACACTCGTGCGCCTTGGGTAATCAAATCAGGATTCTTTACCGCTTGTGAATTCAAGGAAACCTTCTCGGCACCCGCAAGGATAATCTGCCGTATGTCGTCCAAAGTCGCAATGCCGCCGCCGACGCAGAACGGAATGAACACCTGGCTTGCAACGCGCGCAATCAAATCGAGAATCGGTTTCTTGCCTCGTGCGCTCGCCATGATATCGTAGAACACCAGCTCATCTACCCCCTGGCGGTAGTATTCGGCAGCCATCTCCACAGGATCGCCGATGTCTCGGTTGTTCTGAAATTTTACACCTTTTGTGGTTCTGCCGTCTTTCACGTCAAGGCAGATGATTATTCTCTTCTTTAACATGTCAGTGCTCCTGCCCCGCAAGATCGTCTTTTACATAATTGCGCAGAATGGAAAGTCCTGCAGCTCCGGATTTTTCAGGATGGAACTGAAACACAGTTACATTGTCCTTTTCAACGATTGCAGGAACCATTGTACCGTAATCCGCATATCCCTTAATCAAAGCAGGGTCATCTGGCTGCATGACGTAGGAGTGGACAAAATAAAAATCGCTGTTATCCTTAATGCCGTCACAAAGACTGGTACCCCCGTTGCAGAACGAGACATCATTCCACCCCATGTGGGGGACTTTCAGACTGTTGCGGAGCATAGCGCGTTCCTCGTGTTCCGATTCATCGGGATGACGCTCCTTCCACAACGTGGAAAAATGACGGATTGTGCCGGGGATAAGATGCAGGCAGTCCACATCGCCTTCCTCGCTCCAGTCAAATACAATCTGTGCGCCAATGCAGATGCCGACGACAGGCTTGCCACTTGCGGCCCAGTCCTTCAGGAACACATCAAAGCCCGTTTTGGCAAGCTCCTTCATGGCATACGCCGCATCTCCGTCTCCGGGGAAAATAATCCTGTCAACACCTTCGAGATCCTTCGGATTGGAAGAAAGTATATAGGGTGCTTTCAGATACTCCAAAGCGTGCTCGACGCTCTGGATGTTTCCCGCATTATAATCGATTATTCCAGTCATGCGCCGAATTCTACCCTATTTTCTTTATTTCTTCAATGTTTTAGGCAACCTTTACCGATATATACAACATGAGCAGTGACATAGACTTTTTTACGCTCGCAATGCAAGTAATTCGCGACTGGCGTGTCATATTCATCACCATCCTCATGATTTTCTTTGTGTCCATTGCAAATTACACCGTGAGTTACCGCAAAAAGAGAAAAGTCCCCAAGACAAAGAAAGTCAAACCAGCGCCTGTCCCTAAGCCAGAGAAGAAAGAAGGCGAAGAAGATGAAGAGGCTCCTGCCGCGGCAGAGTGAGTTTCTTCAAAATTTCACACCCATCCTTCGTAACAGAAATGCGGCCGTTCCACAGCGAGTGGCACGTACGTATCAACTTCTGGTCTTCAAGAGAACAAAGAATCGTCTCCATATCAGAGTGTTCCCAAACATTGATTTTCGTTTCAGCCCGTGCAGTTTCATTGAACTCTGCTATCAATTTTCCCGCAAGTTCATCTCTTTTATAGAACCTTCGCCAGCGTGCAATAAACCGCAACGCCATGGATCCGTCGGCGGCAAACGGCGCGGGAGCTCGCCGCTCACAGACATCGCAGCCTGAACAGGCAGACAACTCCCCGCCCAAAGCGTCCAGCAGCACTTGGCGGCGGCACGTACAGCTTTCAGCATAGTCAAGCATTCGTCGCTCACGGCTCCCCATTGCATAACGGGAATAGGTTTCATGATCACCATAGCTCCACAACAAGAACGCCTTTGACGGCTTCCCGTCCCGCCCTGCACGTCCGCTCTCCTGCATATAAGACTCGACGGTCGG
>CADBRT010000064.1 GCA_902797055.1 uncultured Spirochaetaceae bacterium | reverse complement strand
GGTGCGTTCGGTTGTGCCGTAGCAGGTGCGTTCGGTTGTGCCGTAGCAGGTGCGTTCGGTTGTGCCGTAGCAGGTGCGTTCGATTGTGGCGTAGCGTTCAGAATGACTGTTAATTGTTATTCGTTGTGCTAGTTTTTCAGGCGGTTGGCAAGCTGGATGATTTCAAAGCGGTCTTTGACTTCCAGTTTGGAATAGATGGTACTTACGCGATTTCTGACGGTCTGGGGGGAAAGGTTTAAATCCTGACAGATTTGGTCGTTGTCTTTTCCCATGGCAAGCAGGGCGAAAATTTCGCGCTCGCGTGCTGTCAGAGTGTCGAGCCACGGAAATGCTTCACGGGCTTCCTTGCCGTCCAGCGGGTTTTTGTTTTCCACATAGGTCTGCTGAATGAGTTTCTGAGCCACTGTAGGGGAAATCTGAATCATGCCGGAATTGAGCGCCCTGATTGAAAAGATAAGCTCCGTGGGGGAGATGTCTTTCAGCAGATAGCCGGAAGCGCCTTTTGAAAGCGCAGAACGGACGAATTCATCTTCATCATATGTCGAAAGCATGATTATCTTGATGTTCGGCTGCATCTGCTTTATTTTTTCAACCGCTTCAACACCATTCATCACCGGCATGCGGACGTCCATCAAAATGATGTCAGGCTTTCCCGCAAGAGCGAAATCGCATGCTTCTTTTCCGTTTGACGCAATGCCGACAACTTCCATGTCCTGGGCATAATTCTTTAAAAATGTTTCGAGGCTTTCCGCGAACATTCTTTGGTCATCAACCAGCAGCAGTTTTAGTTTTTTCGCTTCCATATTCCTCCATCAGCAAATGAACAACAGGTATCTGTATCTCAAGTTTGAATCCGCCGTCTGCGCTGTCTCCGGCAAACAGAGTGCCGCCGACTTTTGCAAGTCGCTCCTCCATGCCGGCAAGACCAATGCCTTTTACAACCTGCTTGGAGCCAATACCGTTGTCCTTTACCGTCATAAAAAGATAGTCCCCGTCCTCGCGGAAAAAGACAGCGACATATGTTGCAAGTCCGTGTCTGACAGCATTGGTCAGACCTTCCTGCATAGTGCGTATGAGAATCTTGTTGATTGTACGGCCGTAATCGCTTTTCATGTTGCCGCGGTCCAAATCGACGCTGATTCCAGTGACTTTTTGAAAGATGCTTTTTATTTCGAACAACGCATCGAGACTGTTTTCAACGGGACTTTCGACATCGCGGATGGCGCGCAGCGTTTTGCGGGTTTCCTGCAAGCCGTGCTTCGCAAGGTTCCGCACCGTTTCAAACGTCTCTTGCGTCTTGCTCCACTCCATCTCCCTGCCGCTTAGACAGGCTTCCATAAGCCCGATGATGTTGACAAACACGTAACCACAGCTGTCGTGCATGTCCCGCGTTATCCTCATCCGTTCCTCCTCGGCAGCCTGTTCTCCCTTGTTCTTTGCAAATTCTTGCAGCTGGGCATTGATGTTCGTCATCTGGGACATCACCAGATTGATGTGTTTCTTTGTTGCATCTGATTCCTGCCATTTCTCAATGGCATAACGGTATGCCGCCAGAACAGAACCGATGCAAACAAGGGAAACCACCAGCGAAAAGAAATCCTGCCAGCTCTGTATAGCTGGAGTATCCGCCGTATCAACAATCCCCATCACCGACGGATAGAACTGGCACACAACGAACGAAGTGATTCCGATTGCGTTCAGCACAATGCTTTTTACCAAAGGGAGTTTAACCGCGACTGTTACGACAAATGCGCTGTACATGAAAATCTTCACCGAAAAAATCTCCGGCACCGTGTACAAGCAGAGGTTCGCGGAAATCTGCATGATAAGAAAGGAAAGTATATAAAAACGGTTCTTTCTGTCCCACAGCAGGAAGAAAGATGCACAGGTGAACAGCGCAAAGAAGACATAGAAATCTATCAGGAACACCTGCCTGTTAAACAGGAACGAGGTTCCTTTCATTTGACGCGCGCCGTCACCAAGCACAAATTCCAAGAGAAAATTGACAAATCCCGATGTCAGCAAAAGAACATTCAGCACAGACGCACCGCATGTACAGAAGAGGAACATAAGCGAATAGCGGTGCGTCAGAGCGACAGCTTTTTTTTCCATCAGGAACTATCCTTAATGGCCTGCTTTCGGTTGGAAGTGGCTGAACGACATGCTAAAGCTTGCCCTTCCCTGAGTGACAGAACGGAGTGTGGTTGTAAAGCCGAACATCTTTTCCATCGGAGCTTCACAGTGGACTATGCTGCCGCTGCCTTTTTCCTCCATGCTGGAGATGATTCCACCGCGCTGGGTTATCTGGCTCATTGCGTCTCCGACGAACTCAGACGGGCTTTCAATGTCCACTGCCATGACAGGTTCAAGCAGCGCAGGAGATGCAGCGGTGCATGCCTTGTCGAACGCCTCTGCAGCTGCGGCTTCGAACGCAAAGGTCGTCGAAGTCAGTTCGTTGTAATCGATGTCGGTGACAGTGACCGCGGTATCCGTACAAGGATAGCCCATCTGTATGCCTGACATGAAGCTGTTTTCAATGCTCTGTTTGATTGAATCGAAGATTTCATCCGGGATTTCAGCACGACGGACAGTGCATTCGTAGGTGTTGCCGGAACCGGTTTCGCGCGGTTCGACATGAATGGAAAGACCAGCCGTGTTTTCTTTTCCTGCGATAGTGCGGCTGTAGGTCTCTTTGTAGTCCGCAGCTGCAGTGACAGCCTCTCTGTAGGTAACCTGCGGTGCTCCAACGCGACACTGAACTTTGAAGTCGTCGCGGATTCTCGTGACAAGGACATCAAGGTGCAGTTCTCCCATGCCGCTTATGACAAGCTGTCCGGTCTCTTCATCATCGCGGTAGGTGAAGGTCGGGTCTTCGCGGCTGAGTATTGCCAGCGTATCCAAGAGTTTCTGACGGTCGCTCATGGTCTCCGGCTCTATGGCGATTGAGATAACAGGCTCTGGGAAGCGGACGCTTTCCAAAAGAACCGGCATGCCCTCGCTGCCCAGTGAATCCCCCGTCTGAGCAAGTTTCAACCCGACGAATACAGCGATGTCACCGGCGCTGACGCTGTCAATCTGCTCCATGTGGTTGGCATTGACGCGGAGTATGCGGTTGATCCGCTCACGCTTTTTCTTGGAGACATTGTACACCTGTGAACCGGTGGTTATCTTTCCTGCGTACATGCGGACAAAGCAGAGAATGCCGGCGTTCTGGTCGTACTGAATCTTGAACACGAGTCCGACGGGGACCTTCGCATTCGGGTCGCATGCGACGGAAATCTTCTCTGACTCACCGCGCTTCTTTTCGTGCACCCCTTCGGCAGCGGGAACTTCATCAGGAGCTGGCAGCAAGTCGATGATTGCGTCCATAAGCGGCTGGATGCCCTGATTGTGACGGCTGGAACCGCAGAGAAACGGAACTACGGCACGGTTGACTGTCTCGCGTCTGAGAGCGGCGACAAGCTGCTCGTTTGAAATCTCCTGTCCCTCGAGGTAGAGCTCACCGAGTTCGTCATCGTTCGACGCCACCGTATCGATGAGTTTTTCGCGCCATTCGGCAGCCTGCTCTTTGTATGCATCGCTTATTTCGCTGACGGTGAATTTCTCACCTTCGGTGGATTCATCCCAGTGTATTTCCTTTTGGTGTACGAGATCTATGACTCCGTTGAAGTCACCGCCCTGCCCGCACGGAATTTCAAGAGCAACGGTCTCGCAGGAGAATTTCTCGTGGACATCGTTCATTGCGGCAAAGAAGTCCGCGCCAATGCGGTCCATTTTGTTGACAAAGCAGATTCTGGGGACTTTGAATTCATCTGCCTGTCTCCAGACGGTCTCAGTCTGCGGCTGGACATGTCCTACCGCACAGATGACGGCGATTGCTCCGTCAAGCACGCGCAGGGAACGTTCAACTTCCGCTGTAAAATCAACGTGGCCAGGGGTGTCGATTATGTTTATCTGGTGTCCCTTCCATTCTGTTGTAATGGCAGCCGAAGCGATTGTTATGCCGCGCTCCTGCTCCTGCTGCATAAAGTCCATGGTGGCAGCCCCATCGTCAATCTCGCCAATTTTATGTATTTTTCCTGAATAATAGAGGATTCTTTCTGTTGTAGTTGTCTTTCCAGCATCGATATGCGCCATGATGCCTATGTTTCGCATTTTATTTAACATAATGCATACAATTATATAGAAAACAAGGCCAATTCACAATATGTGCAAAGTCTTAAAACAGCACTGGCCAGCAAGGATTCCCCTAATACTTCATACAAAAACACAGTATCCTGCAAAACCTATTGACATAATGGGTAATTCGTTATATATATAACCTATAACCTTAATAGGAAAATAACATGATGGCAGTTGCGTTTTATAAAGCATTCGATTTCTCTTGTCTCTGTTGTTGCCCGTAGGACAGCAGCAGGAAGCATATTAATAGAAAGAATCCCGGCTGCGTTGCGTCCATGAAAGTGCGTAAGCAGCCGGGATTTTTTTATGTTCAGGAGGAACATTCGTGCGAAGCCACACAACAAGTATTACGGCGAATCTTTGCTCTTTTGCAAGGGCATATCACTCAAGCTTTTCAAGGGAAAAAATATTTGACGATTATCTTTCCTTTGACCTGATGGGCAAAGACCTGTATGAAAAAACCGGTCTGCTTATTCAAAACAAATTCCAGAAAGAAACATTCGGCAGGAATGAAACGCTCTGCTCTGCATCGATTGTCCATGAACTGGTTGAATACATCGAACCGATACCACTGTCCCGCATCGCCTTTTTTGAACGGGAACTGCAAAGCTTTGCGAAAAAATTTGAACATATCCAATACGTAATCTGCGGAGCGGGGCTCGACACTTTCGGTTTCAGGAACGAGAATGATAATATCACGGTGTTCGAAATAGACCATCCTTCGACACAGGCGTTCAAAAAAGAACGGATACAGGAACTTGAATGGAACAGCAGGAAACTTCACTTTGTTCCGGTGGATTTCTCAAAAGATGATATGAATGAAAAATTACTTGCAAACGGATTCAAGCCGGAACTTCCGACATTCTTTTCGATTCCGGGAGTATCATATTATCTGACGCTTCCTGTATTGGAAAGTACGATTAACAAAATCGGAAGCCTGTGCAAAGCACAGACTATGGTGTGTCTTGATTTCCCGGATGAAACAACGCACAAGCGACCGCTCACAGACAGAGTTTCCGTACTGGCACAGATTACAGAACGCTTGTCGGAAAAAATGACGGGGACATACAAGGTATCTGACATAGAAGCTATGCTGAAACGGCATAAATTCACCCCAGAATCACACTTTACTCCGGTCGATATACAGAAGGCTTTTTTCAAAGGGCGGAGCGACGGACAGAGAGCGTTTGAAAACGTTCATTTTATCACAGCGAAAAATTTTTAAGAGACGAGGTATACACATGAAAACAGCAGCAAATTACAAAGACATTGAATCAGCGTTGATTCACGGTGGCATCTATGGGGACAGCTTGACAGGTGCCGTCAACGTACCGATTTATCAAACTTCGACCTATGAACAGCAGGGGCTTGGCCAGAACAAAGGCTGGGAGTACTCACGCACAGGAAACCCTACGAGAGCCGCTTTGGAAGCATTGATTGCAGAACTTGAAGGAGGCACACACGGCTTTGCTTTCGGTTCGGGCATGGCAGCAAGCACTGCGGTTTTGAGCCTGTTTAAAACCGGCGACAAAATCATAATCTCAAGCAATGTGTATGGTGGAACATTCCGCGTTCTCGATAAAATCTTCAAAAATTTCGGAATAACATACTCCATCGAAGATACGACAAACCTTGCCACCCTCGAGGAAAAAATAACACCGGAAGTGAAAGCTATTTGGATTGAAACACCGGCAAACCCGCTGCTCACCATAACAGATTTAGGAGGAATCGCGGATCTTGCCAAGCGGCACGGCATTCTTTCAATCGTAGACAACACCTTTATGACACCGTACCTGCAGCGGCCGATTGAACACGGAATCGACATAGTCGTGCACAGTGCGACAAAATACCTTGGAGGACACAGCGATGTTGTTGCAGGATTGGCGGTTGTCCACGATGACAGCCTTGCAGAACGGATTGCATTTATCCAAAATGCAACAGGAGGAGTGCTGGGACCGTTCGATTCATTCCTACTGATACGTGGCATAAAAACGCTCAGCGTGAGGTTGGACAGGCATGTGGCAAACGCGGAAAAAATCGCAGCGCATTTACAGAGTCATCCTGCCGTCAAAACGGTCTATTATCCAGGACTTAAAACTGATACAGGGTATGAGATCAACAAAAAGCAGGCTAAAAACGGCGGTGCAATGATATCCTTTGAGCTGAAGGAAACTTACAATATCAAGACATTCTTCTCATCGCTCAAACTGGTTGCACTGGCAGAAAGTCTCGGCGGAGTGGAAAGCCTCGTCTGCCATCCGGCGACAATGACACATGCGTCAATTCCTGCCGACATCAGAAAGAAAGTCGGCATAACCGACGGTCTCATCAGGCTCTCTGTCGGCATAGAAAGTGCAGACGATATCATAGCAGATATCGACAACGCCATTGAAGCAGCCCGCTAAGAAAGGGGACAAAGATGAACTACTACAATACAATGCATGACTTGATTGGCAACACCCCGATGGTAAAACTAAACCATATCGACGCGCCTGAGGGGGTATCGATTTTTGCAAAACTGGAACTCTACAATCCGTCGGGAAGCGTAAAGGACAGAACGGGAAAATTCATGGTGGAGGCAGCAGAGCGGTCTGGGCTGCTCAAAAAAGGCGGAACGATTGTTGAAGGTACCGCCGGAAATACAGGCTTAGGAATTGCGTTCGCTGCGCTGAACAAAGGTTACGATGTCATCTTCGTCGTACCGGAAAAGTTCTCGCAGGAAAAACAGACGCTGATGAAAGCACTGGGAGCAAAGATTATCAACACACCGCGTGAAAACGGCATGCTCGGAGCTGCGGCAAAGGCAGAGGAAATCAAAGCCTCCATCCCTGGAGCAATTTCCCTCAAACAGTTTGAGAATCCGGCAAATCCCGAGGCTCACTACAAGACCACTGGGCCAGAAATCTACAGTGCACTTGACGGCAACATCGATTACCTCGTAGCAGGAGCCGGAAGCGGCGGAACTTATGCGGGAATCATGAAATATCTAAAAGAGCAAAACCCGGATATACAGGGAATCCTTGCAGACCCAATTGGTTCCACAATGGGCGGCGGCGAACACAAGGATTACAATATTGAGGGTATCGGTAATGATTTTATCCCCAAGACAATGGATATGTCGCTCGTCGATGACGTTGTAAAAGTAAACGATACGGACGCTTTTGAAGGTGCACGGCTTCTTGCGAGAAGAGAAGGAATTATTGCAGGCTCGTCAAGCGGAGCTGCAATTTCTGCCGCCCTGACCTATGCACGCACCGGGAAGAAAGGAAACTTCGTGGTGGTGCTCCCCGACAGAGGTGACAGGTATTTTTCAAAGAATCTGTTCAGCTGAACAAAGGACTACACGTCAGCACTCATACAGAACACGCTGCAGTCGTAGCATCAGGGCATAAAAAAAGGCAAAACCCATTGCGTCCCTATCTTTGGGAAGCGCAAAAGGTTTTGCCCGTTATTCACAGTAACAATCCTTTAAGAATGCTCTTTATCTCATCCTAACTGACGATATTTATTTTGTCAAATGAAATCTATGCGAATTTGAAATAAATTTTCGTAATTGAAAAAATCACCGCTCACAGTGCTCGGCAGTCCCGTGACCGTCCTCCGAACCTGAACTGAGCATTTCCTGCATGGTGTGCCAACCAAGGACAGCACATTTTACACGTGCCGGCATGTAGCTGATGTTTTTAAGGCTGGCAGCTTCGTCCAGCTCAGCGATTTTATCATCATCGGTCTCCTTTCCCTGAATCATATCCATGAAAAGGCGGGCTTGTCCTAATGCTTCTTCTTTGCTTTTGCCGATGACATTGTCGAGCATCATGTCGACGCTTGCCTGACTGATAGCACATCCAGAACCATTAAAAGACCCGTCGGTTATCACACCGTTTTCATCCACTTTCAGCTGGAGATAGATATCATCCCCGCAACTGGGATTTACCCCACGAAGCGTAAGTGTCGGGTTGTCAGTCATTCCTTTGTGTGTAGGGTTCGTATTATGCTCGTTCAGTATTTCTGCATACAGTGCTTTTAAGTCCATATCGTCATTCCTCTAGTTCTTCAACCCCATCCACTCACGCACATGGGACACTTTTTCACAGAAAATTTTAACCTCCTGCTCGGTATTGTAAAAATACACACTGGCACGTGCAGTGCTCCCCACTCCCAGTTTTTGCATCAACGGCTGGGCACAGTGATGACCGGCACGGATTGCAATCTTTTCTGTATCCAGAATGGAAGCAATATCGTGAGGATGAACATCATCAATCAAAAACGTCACAATACCGCAGTGCCGCAACGGGTCTTTGTTTCCCAATATATGGACATGGGGTAGATTAGCCAGTCCATCAATAAGCAGGGAAGCAAGATAGTTATCGTTCTTTTCAATATTTTCAAGACCGACCTGCTGGATATACTGCACGGCAGCCCCAAATCCCACAGCTCCGGCAGCGTTTACCGTACCGGCTTCAAATTTGTGAGGCAGTTCAGCGTAGGTTGCAGAGTCCCGTGTGACGTATTCTATCATCTCACCGCCACGCAGGAACGGTGGCATTTTTTCAAGAAGAGAACGTTTGCCGTAAAGCGCCCCGATTCCCATTGGGCCGCACAGTTTGTGTGCGCTCATAGCGAAGAAATCCGCGCCCAGTGCCTGCACATCAACCTTTATGTGAGGAGCACTCTGAGCACCATCAACGACGACAACAGCCCCGTTGCCATTGTTGCCGACTTTGTGCGCATACGATGCAATGTCTTTTACTGGATTCGTTATGCCTAAAACATTGCTTACCTGGGTCAACGCGACCAGTTTTGTCTTTGCCGTTATCTTTGTTTCCCACTCGCTCTTTTCAATGACGGAATCTTCGTTGCACTCCAAAAAAACGAGTTTTGCACCTTTGCAATCAGCCAACATCTGCCATGGCAACAGATTGGAGTGATGTTCCATGCAGGTAACGACTATTTCATCGCCTGCGGAAATAGAAGCCATCCCCCATGTATATGCGACTAAATTCAAACTTTCGGAAGCATTACGTGTAAAAATAATCTCAGCATCTTCTTTTGCATTGATAAATGCAGCGACAGCCTGACGGGCAGACTCATACCGTTCTGTCGCGCGGATGCTCAAGCCATACAACCCGCGAAGCGGATTGGCATTGTCCTGCTCATAGAACTGCTTCATCGCCTCAATGACTTGACGCGGACGCTGAGTTGTTGCAGCGTTGTCAAAGTAAATCAGCCCGTCGTTTGTGCTTCCGTTCAACAAAGGGAAGTCTTTTCTGAAATCTACTGTTCTCATCTGTCAAAAGCCTCCTCGACAAAAGCTGTTATGCGTTCAACAAGAGATGACTCCGGAATAAAACGACAGACAGACGCAATCTTAGCTTTGACCATCATTTTCTTTGCACTCTGTTCATCGATACCCCGGCTTTCCATGTAGAACAAAAGGGACTGCCCCAAACGTCCGACCGATGCACCGTGACGTCCGTCAACATCTTCTTCATCACAAAGAATGACAGGAAGTGTTTTGTTCGCCACATCAGGGCTGAGCAAAAGAACATTTTCCTGCTCATCGCCTTTTGCCCCTTCGCAGCCACGGACAAAATCAATGGTACCGCGCCACGTTTTCTTCGCGCTGTCCATCACAACGCCGTCGACATTCATGCGGCTGTCGGTTTCACGTCCCGTCTGCCTTGCAACATAGTTTATGTCAAGGCTTCGTTCCCCGTCTGTCATATAGCCGACCTGTCCAGAGAAAGAAGATCTTACTCCAGAGAGGTTCTGCATATCTCCGGAGAAAACAGTTCCGCCGCCGAGCTGCAGTTCAATCACTTCGACGTGAGCATTATCAGCAGTCCGACTTCCGATGGAACTGAAATGCAAGAGTTTTTTACCGAGCAGATTGACGGCAACGACTTTTACAGAGGCATTCTCCTCGGCTAAAACCCGTACGCGGTATCCGCACGAACCGGTGACTTCCGCACTACTTTCAAAATCAAAGATAAAAGTACTGTCACTGTCTTTCTCCGCCTTTATAACAACATCTGCGACAGCTGCAGTTGCACCGCTTGCGGTAAACCGAAGAACAACAGGGCGGCACCCTTTAGAACCTTTGCGGACAGTAAAGACCTGTACAGGTACCGCAGCAGCAGAAAGCACTGCATCGAACTGTGCGTCAAAGGCTTTTCCCAATCCTGTCTCCAGACCAGACACGTCATCTGAAATCCGGTCAAAAGGTTGCTGCTCAGCACAGAACCCGTCACACAGTTCCGAGCATTCAAACGCAATGCCTGTCTCAACAGAAGTATCAAGATGTGTACGGTTTATAGAAAGGTGGTTCCATGTCAGACTGGGAAACTGGTTTACATCAGTGTTAATTATATTTGCCATCACAGCGTTCCTTTCATTTCAAGACGAATCAAATTGTTCATTTCAACAGCATACTCAAGCGGCAACTCTTTGCTGACAGGATTTGCAAAACCACTGACAATCATAGCTCTTGCTTCTTCTTCGCTGATTCCGCGGCTCATCAGATAGAATACAGCCTTGTTGGAAATGCGGCCAATCTTTGCTTCGTGTCCAATGTCGCAGTCATCAGTCATGATGTTCATGGCAGGGATTGTGTCAGAACGGCTCTCCTTGTCAAGCATTAGACTCTGGCAGTCAACACTTGCCTTTGCATGCTTAGCGCTTTTATTGACGACGATTGAAGAGCGGTATGTCGATATCCCACCTGATTTACTGATGGATTTCGTATTGATGACACTTGATGTATACGGTCCTATGTGAATCATCTTTGCACCGGTGTCAAGGTTCTGCCCCTTGCCGGCAAATGTTATACCGGTGAACTCGCATCGGGAATGCTCGCCTTTGAGTACCGTAGTCGGGTACAGATACGAAATGTGGCTTCCGAACGAACCGCTCACCCACTCCATGGTCGCACCGGCTTCAACCAAAGCGCGCTTCGTGTTGAGGTTGTACATATTCTTAGACCAGTTTTCAATCGTACTGTAGCGGAGATGCGCGCCTTTTTTTACATAGAGTTCAACGCACCCTGCATGAAGGTTCGCAACATTGTATTTCGGAGCCGAGCAGCCTTCGATAAAGTGTAAATCTGCGCCTTCATCAACAATAATCAGCGTATGCTCAAACTGCCCCGCACCGGCTGCGTTCAGACGGAAATACGACTGCAAAGGAATCTTCACTTTCACACCTTTCGGGACGTAGACGAAACTTCCGCCGCTCCACAGAGCACCATGAAGGGCAGCAAATTTGTGGTCAGTCGGGGGCACAAGATGCATGAAGTACTCTTTCACCATCTCTGCATAGTCGCCTTTCAGAGCGCTTTCAAAATCGGTATAGACGACACCCTGTTCAGAAACTTCATCTTTGACATTGTGGTACACCAACTCACTGTCGTACTGCGCACCGACACCGGCAAGGCTCTGGCGTTCCGCTTCAGGAATGCCGAGTTTTTCAAAGGTGTCCTTTATATCTTTGGGAACATCCTCCCACTTTGCAGCCATTTCAGTCTTCGGCTTAACGTAGGTCACAATCTTCTGAATGTCCAAATCGCGGATATCCGGTCCCCAGTCAGGTTCCCTCATCTCATTATAAAGGCGCAGACATTTGAGCCGCCACTCACGCATCCAGTCGGGGTCCGCTTTTTCATCGCTTATGCGTTTGACAATGGACTCGTCCAGTCCAGCGCGGATTTTATAGAAATCCCGCTCGCTCTCTTCATATTTAAAATCGTAGATGGAACGGTCAATATCAGCTACCTGCGTTTTTTCTGCCATCAGCTCAAGCCTCCGTTGGCAGCATTTGCCTTGACTGCATCCATGGCAGCCTTAGCAGCAGCAGCTAACATTTCACGTCGCTGGGCATCTTTCACTTCCTGCGGAATGAATGCCTCAAAGCCATTTTCATTGATTGTCTTAACCAGGGAGCCGTCACCGGTACATACGATAGAACCTTTGACCATCACGTGTGTATAATCCACGTGCAAGCTTTCCAAAATCTTTGTGGAATGAGTAATGATAAGAAGGGCGCCGTCCATCTTGCGCTGATACTCTTCAATGCCCTTGCTCACAGTCCGAACAGCATCAACATCAAGTCCTGAGTCGGTTTCATCCAAAATAGCGAGCTTCGGTTTGAGCATCAAAAGCTGCAGAATCTCAGATTTCTTTTTTTCTCCTCCAGAGAAGCCGACATTCAAATCGCGTTCGGCATAGCTGTGATTCATATTGAGGATATCCATGGCTTCTTCCATGTCTTTCTTAAACTGCAGAAGCTTAACCTTCTGACCGCTTACCTGCTGCAAACTGGAACGGATAAAGGATTCCAAAGAAATGCCTGGCACTTCAAGCGGATCCTGAAAACTCAGAAACAGTCCTGCACGAGCGCGTTTATCAGCGCTTTCTTCAGTGATATTCTGTCCGTCAAAAAGAATTCGTCCGCCAGTTACTGCATAGTCTGGATTTCCCATGAGGGTATAACCCAATGTGGATTTTCCGGCACCGTTCGGTCCCATCAGCACATGTGTCTCCCCTTTCTTTATATTCAGAGAAATGTCATGCAAAATAGATGCTTCACCTATTTTAACGCTTACATTCTGAATCTCCAGCAGATTTCCAGCCATAGTATATTCCCCTTAAAATCAGTTGCATTGATTATCTATTGTGTTAGTAGGTTTCTTAATCAGTATAGAATATATAAGGTTTTATGCTTTTGGGCAATATAAAGCCCGTAAAAACAAGCGGCGAGGCTGTCTTGCGGGCTTTTAAGAGGAAGTTATTGTATTATTGTGAAAGTTTTTTCAGAAGTTCTGGGAACGCAGCCTCGAAATCGACACCGTACCAGTTGTGATTTTCGTGCTCCATTGTCTTCTTGATAGAAAGAACGGTAAAGTCTGCCGCCAAACGGATTGCTTCCTTAAGGGACTTTCCTAGCGTAAGAGCTCCGAAAGCGACAGAAGCAAAGATATCCCCGGTTCCATGGAACTTTACCGGAATCAGTTCGTGAAAATATTCTTCCGTTACCCCAGTATCACTATCGTATGCGAGAACACCGCAACGGTCCTTCCGATAATTTACCCCTTTTAAGATAACTTTCTTTGCCCCCAGAGCAGCGAGTTTCTTGAGCAAATCAGCGATATATGCTTCATCGTATTCATCACCCGGATACGGCTGACCGACAAGGAGACAGGCTTCTGTGATATTCGGAGCGATAATGTCCGCCTGTCCGCAGAGCTTCGCCATTGCAACGGCGAAATCCGTCGTAAAACCGGGATACAGTTTTCCGTTGTCAGCCATACAAGGGTCAACAAATACCGTCTTCCCCGCTCCTCCGAACTCCTTAAAAAAAGCAGACATCAAATCAAGCTGCTGGAAAGAACCGAGATAGCCGGTATATATTCCGTCAAACGCTATTTTTTCAGCCTTCCAGTGATCTGTTATCTTTTGAATTTCATCAGTCAAATCGTGGAATGTAAATCCTTTGAAAGCGGTATGAGTGGAAAGAACCGCCGTCGGAATAATTCCTGTTTCTATGCCCATTGCGCTTATAATAGGAAGCGCCACCGTCAAGGAGCACTTTCCCACACAAGATATATCCTGAACAGTGACTATACGTTTCATGCTGTCCGACCTCCGTGATACAGTATTTGGACGCATTCTAGCATTCCGTTACGTTTTGGTCTATAGAAACAAATCTATTTTTCCAATTGGAAAAATCTATACGAGGAAATAGGTTTTCATAGCGCCTTTTCCTTTTATCTCCATTTCGACAGGTTCGCTGAATGAAAAATCATTTTTCGTCGCCTCATACACTGCATCTGTTACGTGGATTTTGCCAGGCTGCCCGCTGCTTTCCATTCGGCTTGCGACGTTCACCGCATCGCCCCAAATATCATAGATAAACTTTGTCTTACCGATAACGCCGGCGACGAGTTTACCACAGTTGATGCCGATCCTCATCTTAAGGTGCACGTTATATTTCAGGTTGAACGCGTTTATATCCTCCAGCATTCCTCGAGCAAGCTCTATCATCTGCTTTGCACAACCGTTGTCGGCGTCTTCAGTCAGACCGCACGCAGCCATATACGCGTCCCCGATAGTCTTGATTTTCTCTACACCTTCAAATTCAAGCCGAGTATCGAATTTATAGAAGAGAGTATTCAAGATGCGGATTATCTGAGGAGCAGACAGCCCTGACGACATCTTTGTAAACCCGACTATATCAGCAAACAAAACAGCGACATTTGGATACTGCTTCGCAATCAGTTTTCCGGGATTTTCCGAAAGTTCCCTCGCTATTCCCCTCGGAAGTATATTCAAAAGCAGATCGTTCGCCTTTTTGTTTGCTTTTGCCAGCTCCATATTGCTGGAAGCAAGTTCAGCCTGCTTTCTTTCCAGTTCCAGATGTCGGTACTCAAGTTCCTGATTCGCCTCTTCAAGCTTTTCCTTCTGAGATTCCAAGGTGATGTTTGCGAGTTCCAGGTTATGCCGCTGCTCTTCGATTTCGGCGGTCGCTTTTTTTACATCGGACTCGAGCTGTATCTGGTACAGTTTCATACGGCGGAATCTCATGGCGATTACAAGGACAACAAGCCCGACCACAAAACAGGCAATCAGCGTCCTAAACCACCACAGCTCCCAAAGATACGGCTGTTTGACAACGACCAGCGTCTCCGAAAATTCACTTTGAATGTCATCGGCATTCATCGCCTGAACGGAAAACTTATACAACCCATGCTTCAAGTTTGTATACGAAACACTTCGGGATGTAGACCACTGGGAATAATCGGTATCAAAACCTTCCAATTTATACCGGAAGAGCATCTGCTCGCTGGAAACAAATGTAATCCCTGTGTATTTTATGCTCAGACGTTTTCCCGACGGAGGGATTACGATACTCTGTCCGTTCCATGCGAATTCTTCATTGTCAACGGATATATACTGCAAACGAACAACAGGTACCGTCTTATTGGTCACTTTGACAGGATCATATATGGCGAATCCATCGATGAGCGTAAACCAGACACGGCCAAGTTCATCCTTCATGGAGAGGGAGGTTGAAGTCACACCGCCTGAACGAAGACCATCAGACCTGCCGAAAAACTTTGCCGTTACAGACTCTTTTTTCCCGTCTGCAACATCTTCCAGCTCTGAAAGTTTTACGGAACTGACACCCTTATTGCTGGTCATCCAGACAGACCCGGTATAATCAGGGATTATCTGGAATATTGAGTCAGTACCAAGCCCGTTTGCGGAATTGAACGAGAAGAAATCATCGTCCTTGAAACGGCTCACGCCGGTGCCGGTGCACATCCACATCTCCCCGGGTTTTATTTCATTTATCTTGAATATGACATTTCCGACAAGACCGTCTTCTGAATTGTACGTTTTGACAACCTTCCTGTCCTCCAGAACAAAGATTCCTCCGCCGTCAGTACCACACCACACGCTTCCATCCTTCGCTTCCGTTATACACATGATGTAGTCATGAGGAAGGCCGTCCTTTGTTGTATACGAATGAACAACGCCGGTACCGGCATCAATTATGGAAAGACCTGCGGTCGTACCGACATACAAATCCCCGTTGGAAACCTCAACTGCAAGCCTGACTTTCATTCCGGCAAGGCCATCATCGGTAGTCCAGTACCGTATCCCGCTGTCACCCATGCGGATCTGTCCAAACTTTTCATACGAACTTACAAGCACATCCCCGTTGCGGGCAATCGCAACATGTCTGATTCGTATGTGATCACAGAACTCGGTGAACTCATTCTCTTCAAACCTCATGGTCGCCGAATTGTAGCAGAAGAGACCGGTATCTCCTCCGAGCCAGACGACTCCCCGCTTTTTGTCCTCCGCAATCGCATTGATTGCAGTTTCAACAGGTATCGTCCTGAATTTGCTCACGCTGAGCTCTTCTATACCGCCGCGGTCAGTACCGAGCCAGATATTTCCCTCACGGTCCTCCATGATGACATTGACATTGTTGTCCGTCAGTCCCAGTGATGAATCATAGAAATAGAGCAGGCCTTCATGCATAACAGCGACACCATTGTCCAGTGCAAACCATATATTGGAGTTCCTGTCCTGATAGATACAGTTGACGATGGTTCCTTTCTGTTTGCCGTGTCCGACATCATACACCGATTCCTCTGTACCTGCGATTTTGACAGCGTAATGAGGGGAAACACCGAACCAAAACGCACCGGTGGAATCCTGAGTCACAGAGCTCACAATCGGATCCTTTATTTTTGTGATGCCGGAGAACTTCGAAAACATTCCTTCCGAATAGCAGAACAACTCCCCGCCTTTCGGAGTCATACACCAGATTCTTCCCGCGGTGTCGCAAAACAGATCAACGACGATAATGCTGCCGTTGTTGTACGCTTCAAGCCCCTTGGGAGTTACAACATCTTCATCTTTCGTTATATAGGCAACACCGCTGGCGGTTCCAATCCAGATATTGCCGTCACGGTCTTCCGTTATGGAACGGATTGAATTGTTGGGCAGCCCTGTATCCATGGTAAACATGGACACGACGCCGTCTGGCTTCAGGCAGGCAACCCCCTCGTCGTTAGACCCGCACCAAATATTCCCCCTGCTGTCTTCAAAGACTGACCGGGCAGAGACAAACCGATACTTGGAATCAAGACTGCTGTTAATAGTCAGAAAGTCTATACCGTCAAACCTGACCAGACCTGAATACGTTCCCATATACATGTAGTCATTTCTGTCCTGCATGATGGAAGTGATTGTATTGGCAGGCAGACCGTCGCTAGCTGTCCAGGAACGGTTTACAAAAGAACCAAAAAAGTCATCAGAACTAAGAATCTGATTACCCCTTGTCGACTGTGAAAATGAGCACAAGGCTATGTGCATAACAGTCAACAACGCCACAAATTTTTTTATGACTGATATTCTTTGTGCATTCATAGATGTTGTCATTATATCATAAAATTAAAAAAAAGTAAAAAAGATAGAGAGGAAACGCAGGTTCAGAGAGTTTCCCGTAGTTTCTAAAAAATTTCTTGAAAATCTTGAAAATCACTGCTATAGTAAAAAGAAGGATGCTTCTCGGGCATTCCCCAGGCTGAAGTTTTGAGATATCCCTCAGCCAAAACAAGGATATTTTCAGAGGAAGAGCTTATATGAGAAAAAAATTAGTATCGTATGCTTTGATGAGTTTCGTAATTGCAAGCAGCCTTTCTCCCCAGCAGGAGACAACAGCTGCTGCAGCGAACGAACCATATCAAGGTGCATCTGTCGGTTTCTACGGAATTGCAGAAAAACTATCCGGAGACTACGGTTCCAATTCCATTTTAAACGGAGGAGGAGGCGGTGTCGTTGAATTCACCTTGCCGCGTCCTCTTTTCCTGTCCGACAGCATGGCTTTCGGTATAAGCGGAAGAGTTGAAGCCTCGAACATGGTTACCAAAGACAGCTCTTCTGACACTTACTCTGACGCGAACGCGCTGGCAGGAGTCTGGGTCCGACTGGGTATGCAGAACTCTGGCAAGATAAAATTCGCTTTCCAGCCAGAACTCGCCTTGGGATACCTCAGTTACAAAGGTGATACCGACAGCGGCAAAGATGGCAGCGGAGCCATGCCAGCCATGTCGTTCAGCGCAGGATTCCGCATGATGCCCCAGATCAAGGGTGGTGAAAACCTCGAACTTGAAATCGCTCCGGTCATCAACTTTGCCGTGGGTCCTGATACAGTCAGCAAATTCGGCATTCGTACAGGATTCCTCATCCACCGCCCGATTACTGGCGCAGGATATAAAAACCTGAAAGAAGCATGGAACAATGCCATAGAAAAGTACCGCCAGAATTCACTTATACGAAAAGGCGATGAAGAAACCATCCGTGCAGCCGAACAGGCCCGACTCGAAGAAGAAGCACGGCTCGCCGCTGAACGCGCGCGTCTAGAAGAAGAGGCACGGCTCGCCGCTGAACGCGCACGCCTGGAAGAAGAGGCTCGTCTCGCTGCTGAACGCGCACGCCTGGAAGAGGAAGCACGTCTTGCCGCTGAACGCGCACGAGAAGAAGCTCTCGCCAGGCTCCCGCCGCCAGAGGCATATCTTACCCTTGAAGGCGATGATCTGACTCCGAACGGAGACGGCATAGATGAAACCATCACGCTCAAACCTGAAATCAAATATGTAGAAAACGTTGAGGACTGGGAAATCACCATCAAAGACCCCGACGGAAAGGAATTCAGAAAATTCGAGGGCACAGGCGATGTACCGGAAGGAGTCGAATGGGACGGACGTTCCAACAGCGGCGAGATAGTAAAGATGCCGGAAAAATATACAGCCGAACTCTCTGCCACTCTTTCGACAAAAGACCAGAAACGCACAAAGATTTCTACAGTCGCAGCTCCTGATGTCGTCATCCAGACGGACAAGAAGGAACAGGCTCGCAGAGATGCTGAAAAGGCTCGACTCGAAGAGGAAGCTCGCCTCGCCGCCGAACGGGCACGTCAGGAAGCAGAGCGCTTAGCTGCCGAAAAAGCCCGGCTTGAAGAAGAAGCACGCCTCGCTGCCGAAAAGGCCCGTCTCGAAGAGGAAGCACGCTTAGCGGCAGAAAAGGCCCGTCTTGAAGAGGAAGCACGTCTCGCTGCCGAAAAGGCTCGTCTTGAGGAAGAGGCTCGGCTCGCGGCTGAGAGGGCACATGAAGCTGAACTTGCAAAACTGCCGCCGCCAGAAGCCTATCTTACATTCGTCGGCGATGATTTGACTCCGAACGGCGACGGTGTGAACGACACAGTCATCCTCAAACCTGAAGTCAAATACGTCGAAAACCTCAGCGACTGGACAATCACTATCAAAGATCCGCGTGGAACGGTTTTCAAAACCTTTACTGGCAAGGGCAACATTCCGGAAGAAATCGTCTGGGACGGACTTTCCAACAGAGGCGCGAAAGTCACTATGCCGGCGCTGTACACAGCGGAACTGGTGGCGCGTCTTTCTCCAAAAGACCAGAAACGCACAAAAGTCGCTACCCTTAAAGCCAACGACAGCATCCAGACGGACAAGGCGGAGCAGGCACGCAGAGATGCAGAAAAAGCTCGCAAAGAAGAAGAAGCACGCCTTGCCGCTGAAAAAGCTCGTCTTGAAGAAGAGGCCCGCCTTGCTGCTGAAAAGGCGCGCAAAGAAGAAGAGGCCCGTCTTGCTGCTGAAAAAGCACGTCTTGAAGAAGAGGCTCGCTTAGCTGCTGAAAAAGCGCGCAAAGAGGAAGAAGCTCGCCTTGCCGCTGAAAAAGCTCGTCTTGAAGAAGAGGCCCGCCTTGCTGCTGAAAAAGCTCGCAAAGAAGAAGAAGCACGCCTTGCCGCTGAAAAAGCTCGTCTTGAAGAAGAGGCCCGCCTTGCTGCTGAAAAAGCGCGCAAAGAGGAAGAAGCTCGCCTTGCAGCTGAAAAAGCACGTCTTGAAGAAGAGGCTCGCTTAGCTGCTGAAAAGGCGCGCAAAGAAGAAGAAGCCAGACTCGCTGCTGAAAAAGCACGTCTTGAAGAAGAAGCTCGTCTCGCAGCAGAGCGGGCACATGAAGCGGAACTCGCAAAACTGCCGCCGCCAGAAGCCTACCTTACATTCGCAGGAGATGATCTGACTCCGAACGGTGACGGTGTAAACGACACAATCACACTCAAACCGGAAGTCAAATACGTTGAAAACCTCACTGATTGGACCATCAACATCAAGGATCCGAAGGGCAACGTATTCAAGACATTCACTGGCAAGGGCAACATTCCGGAAGAAATCGTCTGGGACGGACT
>CADBRT010000063.1 GCA_902797055.1 uncultured Spirochaetaceae bacterium | reverse complement strand
TGGTGCGCGCGAAGTTCATCTCTGTGATAACGGCAAGCTCCTCTGAGGTGGAGCTTGAAGGAGATGATGTTGAGCTGCTGTCATCAGAGGAATCTCCTCCGCAGGCAGAAAAAACGAGAGCCATGCAGAGTGTCAAAATGGTAATAAAAGGTTTTCTCTTCATGGCTCTATTGTAACATGGTGTATTTTTATTGTCGAGACTTGGTTATCCTCTGGCTTTCAGCTTATTTTTTCAAGGCTTGCGCTGTCGACCTTCCACGTCCCCTTGGACTTGGAGACGGTGAGCCAGCCGTAACAGCCGTCCGTCAGCGCGCCGGGGTTGATGACAGTCGTGTTGCCGATGGTGTCAATGCCTGCGCTCTCGTGGATGTGTCCTGTTATGACTGCCAGCGGGTGGCGGCTTTCGATGAATTCCCTCAAAAGCGGGCTGCCTACGTGCATTCCGTTTGAAATGGTGTCGCACTTTGTATCCTTCGGTGGATTGTGCATGAGGACAATAAGGTTGTCCCAGTTCTGCGGGGCGCCGTCTGCGTCCTGTGACGGGACAATCGCCAAGTCTCCGGCGAGTTCTTCATCGGTTCGTTCGTTCGGGGCTGTCCCGGTGAATTTAGAACCGCCTCCCGAACCTGTCAGTGAAAGTCCTTCATAAGTGACGAGGCTTCCTTCCACACTTATGTCTTTCTTTTCAAGCTCATCTGTAAAATTAGGCTCATCGCAGTTTCCGATGACGGAAAAGATTGTGTCGTGCTTTTCACAGAGTTTTTCAAGCGCCGGTAAGCCTGTTTCCGGGTGTTCAAAGCGTGCGAAGTCACCGGCGAACAATACGGCATCAGCTTCCTTAAACTGGCTGTCCAATTTGTCGAGTTTTTCAATGTCGCCGTGAAGGTCGCTTATCACAAGAAATTTCATTCGTTTTCTCCTTACAAGGTCGAGAGCACATTTTTGAGCGCTTCCATCTGCTCATGTGTACCGATCGTCATGCGGACAAAGTCCTCTATACCTTTTGTGTTGAAATGGCGTATCAGAATGCCGCCTTTTTTCACCTGTTCGTATATGTGTTTTCCTGAAAGTCCCTTTTTCTTTGCGAAAACAAAATTTGTCTTGCTGTCCAGTACGAACCAGTTTCTGTCTTTCAGCCACTGGATGAAAGAATCTCGCTCCGCCACAATTTTCTTTGCGTTTTCCGCAGAGTACCAGGCAGCTTTGCATGAAGCGATTCCGGCGGTTTTTGCTATGAAATCAACAGGGAAGTGGTTGAATGAGTTCTTCACTGTTCTGATTATGTCAGTGAGGAACGGAGAAGCGACGGTGTATCCCAGTCTCATACCTGCAAAGGAAAGGCTTTTGCTGAACGTCCGCACGACAATCAGTTTGTTCGGAAATTTGTGGATGAGGGGAATGCAGCTTTCTTCAGCGAAATCTGCATATGCTTCATCGACGACGACAATCCTGTCAGGGTCTGACTTTTCAAGCATGTTTTCTATTTCTGCACGGGACAGTGCGAGTCCTGTCGGTGCATTCGGATTGGGGAAAATCATGCAGCCTCTGTTTGAAAACGAGGCATCGGTCATTTCTTCATAGGCGAGCGTCCAGTCTTCCTTCAAAGGAATGCGGTTCATCGGAATGCCGTAGAAACCGCAGTAAACGGGATAGAAACTGTACGAGTGCTCAGGCATGACGAGCGGGATGGAAGAGTCGAAGCACATATAGAACACAAGGCTCAGCACTTCGTCGCTGCCGTTTCCGCAGAAAATCATATCCGGTGTGACGGTGAACGGCAGTTTGTTCTTTTCGTCAGGGGAGCAGGTTTCTCCGTTTATATTTGCATTTGCAAGGACACCGCCGGTTGCATTGAGCATGTCGGCGATTGCCTGCCGCAAGTCGCCTACATCCGGGTCGGGGTACAATCCCATCTTTTCTGGATGTGCATCGAGTGTGGCTTTTACGGCTTCGCGTACGCTTTCGTGCGGTGGATAGGGATTTTCATTCGCATTGAGTTTTATGTATTCCTTGTCCGTCGGCTGTTCACCGGGGACATACGGATTAAGTTTTTTAATTCGCTGTGCGACCATCTCTATTCTCCTTGTTTCTCTTTGTCGTGTTCACGTATTTCCACGCGACGAATTTTTCCGCTTATGGTCTTCGGCAATGCCTCTACGAATTCAATGACGCGTGGGATTTTATAGAGCGCCAGATGCTCTGCAACAAAGCCCTTTATTTCTTTTTCGAGATCTTTTCCTGCGGTAAAGCCCTTGTTCAAAATGATGCTTGCTTTGACGATTTGCCCGCGCCTTGGGTCCGGCATGCCGGTGACAGCACACTCAAGTACGGAAGGGTGCTGCTGGAGTACGCTTTCGACTTCAAACGGGCTGATACGGAAGCCGGTGCTTTTGATGATGTCGTCATTTCTGCCGACGAACCATATGTAGCCATCATCGTCAAAGTACGCCTGGTCGCCTGTGTTGTAGGTAACACCGCTTAGCGCTTTCTTTGTCTGCTCTTCGTTTTTGTAGTATCCGGAAAACAATCCCAACGGCTTCTTCTGGTCAATGCGGATGACAAGGCTTCCGGTTTCAAGCGGTGTGCACTTTTTCCCGTCAGGGCGCACAATGTCCACGTCGTATCCTGGAGCTGGCTTTCCCATGGAGCCGGGCTTTGGTTCCATTCCCGGGAAGTTGCCTGCAACGAGTGTCGTTTCCGTCTGTCCGTACGCTTCGAACATCTTTATTCCTGTTTTTTCGTAGAACTTGTTGAACACTTCTGAATTCAATGCCTCCCCGGCGGTGACACAGTAGTGGAGGTTTGACAAATCGTAGTTACTCATGTCTTGGCGAATCAGGAAGCGGTACGCAGTCGGCGGAGCACAGAACGTGTTCACTTTGTAGTGAGCCATCTTCTTGAAAAACAAGTCGGGTGTAAAGGCGAGCAGGTCGTAGACAAAGACTGCACTGCCTGAAATCCACTGCCCGTACAGTTTGCCCCAGACCGCTTTGCCCCATCCTGTTTCAGCGACAGAGAGGTGCAGTCCGTCGTCCTCCACACACTGCCAGAATTTCGCAGTGACTATGTGGGCGAGCGGGTAGGTGTAGTTGTGCATAACCATCTTAGGATATCCGGAGGTTCCTGAGGTGAAGTACATCAGCATGGGGTCATCGTTGTGAGTCGCTTTTTCGCCTTCTGGGCGGGGGAAACATGCAGAAAAGGAAGGAAGCTCTTTGTGGAAATCCACCCAGCCTTCTTTTCCGCTTGAAAGGGTGACGATCGACTTGACTGATGGTGACTGGGGCAATGCTTCTGTTATGTGGCTCTCAAGTTTTTCGTCTTCGAGGCAGACAATCATTTTGACTTCTGCCGAGTTGCACCGGTAGACAATGTCGTCGGTGAGCAGTTGGTTTGTTGCGGGAACACAGATGGCTCCGATTCTGTGGAGCGCAAGGATGAGCCACCAGAATTCATAGCGGCGGCGCATGATAATCATGACGACATCGCCTTTTTGTATGCCGTGGCTTACTAAAAAGTTGGCGGTTCGCTGGGAGTCCTCAGATATTTGTTTGAATGTGAAGACGTGTTCTTCGCCTTTGTCGTTGCACCACACCATCGCTCTTTTTTCAGGAGCTTCTTTTGCGTAGCGGTCAACTATGTCGTAGGAAAAGTTGAAATCCTTCGGAACTTTGATTTCCGTTTTTCTCATTTCATCGTAGGTCTCTCCCTCGTGCCAGTCAATGAATTCATTTAAATAGTTCACAATTATTCCCCTTATAGCAGACTACAGTACCATATTTGGTTGTTCATTTCTATAAAAAATATGTAAAAAATAGGTAAAAATCGGAATTGCGGCGCACTCCATTATCTTTGTGATGCCGCTACATATATATGGTAGAAATCATCTTCGTACAGCTCTTTTGCGGCTCCGCAATGCCCTCCGACGGCGTCCCGGCAGCGTGCCGCCATCTCCTTCATCTGTTCGTCGGTCGGGGCTATCCCCAGTTCCTTGAATGAGGTCGGCATTCCAATATCGCGGTAAAATGCCTCCATAGCCTGAATGCCTTTTTCCGCTGTGTCCATGTCGTTTGCTCCGTTCTGGACATCCATAACTTTTTTTGCGAAACGGACGAAGCGCGGCAGGCAGTCCTTGCAGACATACCGTGCCCATGATCCCCAGATGGCTGTCAGTCCTGCTCCATGGGTGACGTTGAACATGCCGCCCATCTCGTGTTCCAGCCGGTGGGTTGCAAAGTCGTTACCACCGTTTCCGCATCCGGTGATTCCATTGTGTGCCAGACTTGAAGCCCAAAGCACTTCTGCACGTGACTCATAGTTCTGCGGGTCTGCTTTCAGAATCAGTGCGTGCTTCATAACTGTCTTGAGCAGTCCCTCTGCAAGCGCGTCTGTAATTTCCATATTTCCCTTGCTGGTGAAATACCGTTCCATCGTGTGCATCATCATATCCGCGCAGCCAGCGGCTGTCTGGTATGCGCCGACTGTCAGTGTCAGTTCAGGGTTCATGATGGCGAATTTAGGTCGCGATAAATCAGTATTGCAGCCGCGTTTTTCCCCGTTCTGCTCGTTTGTTATGACGGAGCTGTCGCTCATCTCGGAGCCTGCTGCCGCAATAGTCACGACTGCACCCACAGGCAGACAGCTGACTGGTTTGCGTGTGTGCTCGTAGAAGTCCCACACATCACCTTCGTTTGCAAGTCCGTACGCAATCGCCTTTGCGGTGTCAATGGCGGAACCTCCGCCCACTCCCAGCAGAAAGTCGACCCCTGCTTCACGTGCGACTTTGAGGCCTTCGTACACTTTTGACAGCAGGGGGTTCGGCACAACACCGCCAATGGAGCAGACTTCCAATCCTGCCCCCTCAAGAGAAGCGATCACTCTGTCCAAAACGCCGGACTTCTTTGCGGACGTTCCGCCGTACACGACGAGCACCTTTGTTCCGCCGTATTTGCGGACCAATGCTCCCGCCTGTTCTTCTGTATGGTTGCCAAACACAACTTCTGTTGGTGTATAATAGTCGAAATTATTTGCCATGAGATTCTCCTTGCATTATGAGCATCAGTATAGCATTATAAAAAGCGCGAGTGCAATGTTTGTTTGCATTTCATCTGATTGTCCTGTATAGTTGTTCCATGCGAAAAAAGGTTGCAGTGTTCGGACTGCCGTTTAGCCCGAACTGCGGGGATCAGGCGATAGCAGCGGTTTTGAAAAAGAATCTTGAAGATGAGTGCGAGGTTGTTCTCTGTGATATCCTTGCCCGCCGTCACTGCGGTTCCAAAACTTCTCTTTGCAGCCGTTTTATACTCACCGTCATCGTGGGATTCATTCCGTCTTGTGTGCGGAATATATGTATTCCGCTGATTTCTTCGCTGCGGTTCTCCGTTTTGAAGAAACGCTTTTATGTGCAGACGATTTCCTCCTGTGATTTTGTTTTGATTGGCGGCGGTCAGCTGTTCCGGGATAACGATGGATACATGGCAGCTGCGGTGGAATCCCTGTATCGTGTGCTTGTTGCAGTTGGCAGACCGTATGCGGTTGTCGGGTGCGGGGCGTCCCCGAACTGGAGCCGGCGGACGGCATGTATTTTTCGACGGCTGTTTGAGAATCCGTTGAACAAAGGTGTGTTCCTTCGCGATGCTGCTTCTGAACGGGTGCTCCGCAAGTATGGAATCGCTGTACCCTGCAAGGTGTATGCGGATTGTGTGTTCGCAGGGGAGGGCATGGGGGTACTGCTCCCCGTGCATAACGCACTATATGATGTGGGTATTGTCCTTGCTTCTCCGCAGACTGTCGCGTATTACGGGGATGTCCATTTGTTAAGAACGTTGCATGCCGCAAAAAACTATATTGCGGCGACGGTGATGAACTGGGTGGCTGGTGCACGCAGTATTTTGTTGTTCAGTACCGGTACGCCAGAAGACCAACGCTATAGCTGTTGTCTGGTGTCAAAACTCCGCAGTGCCTGCCCTCATACGGTGTTTTCTGTTGCTCCCCGTCCGCATACTACCAGTGAACTTCAAAGTCTGATAGCGAAGTGTCGAAAAATCTGTTCTTTTCGCATGCATGCCGCAATCCTTTCATCAATCAATCATATCCCTTGGGAAGTGGAAGCCTGGGACTCGAAAATGGACGGTATACAGTGTGCGAAGGAAGATGCGTTGAGAAGCGCTGCCCATGCGATGGTGGATGAAGTAAAACAGCTGATTGCTGTGTATTGAGGTTTCTGATACCTTTAGATTGTTTCTGTTGACAAAAGCATATCTTTGCGGTATGTTGTTACTTATAAAAGTAACAAGAGGCACCAAGATGGCATATTCAACCAATGGATTCTTTGACGCGTATGGCGGAAAGTATGTTGCGGAAGTGTTGCGACGACCGCTTGATGAACTTGAGCAGGCATTTCAATTCTACATGCACGACCAGGAGTTTTTAAGCGAACTTGAAATCATCCGGCGCGACTACATAGGTCGGGAAACGCCGCTGTACTACGCACCGACTGCTACCGAGCTGCTGGGCGGAGCAAAAATCTACATCAAGCTGGAAGGACTTGCCAACACTGGTGCACATAAAATAAACAATGCCATTGGACAATGCCTTTTGGCGAAGAAGATGGGCAAAACCAGAATCATTGCGGAAACCGGTGCTGGACAGCACGGGCTTGCTACAGCCGCCGCCTGTGCAAAACTCGGTCTTGAATGCATCGTCTATATGGGGGAAGTCGATGTCCGCCGCCAGCAGCCGAATGTCGCCGCAATGGAGCTGTACGGCGCAAAAGTCCGCGCGGTTACTTCTGGAAGCCGTACCTTGAAGGATGCCGTCAATGAAGCCATGCGGGATTGGGCTGCGAATTTTTCAAATACTCATTATGTACTCGGCAGTGCGCTCGGACCGGCGCCGTTCCCCGATATCGTTCGCGAATTCCAGAGTGTCATCGGAAAGGAAGTCAAGAAGCAGTGCGAGGAACGAGGCATAAAAATCGGAGCGATGGTCGCCTGTGTCGGCGGCGGAAGCAACAGCATCGGATTTTTCAGCCCGTTCATCGACCAGCCTTCGCCTCGTCTTATTGGAGCTGAAGCCGGCGGGGTCGGGCCGGGAATAGGGCAGAACGCCAGCCGTATGACGGGCGACGCCAGCAGGGAAGGAATCGTGCAGGGGTACAAAAGCTGTTTTCTGCTCGATGAAGACGGCCAGAGTCTTCCCACCAGAAGCATTTCCGCCGGTTTGGACTATATGGGAATCGGTCCTCAGCTTGCGGCGCTCGG
>CADBRT010000062.1 GCA_902797055.1 uncultured Spirochaetaceae bacterium | reverse complement strand
GGCACAACCGAACGCACCTGCTACGGTTGTGGGGTCGGAATCTCACACACTATTTGTAGCGTAGATGCTGAAATAAATTCAGCATGACATTACTTTTTAAACAGCCCCTTCCATTTACTTTCTCATACGTCTGATGTACAATAAACTCAGATTTTATGGGAATGTGAAGATGAGTGCCAGGACAGCTGTAGGCAGAATGTTACCGCCGCTTGTAGTCGTAATGATTTTTATAGCTACTCTTTTAGCTGTCGTGGGAAGCATCGGGGCGATATATTTGCTGGATGGCTGTTCCAAGACGGAAACTGTTGCTGACAAGCTCTGCAGCGGTTGGGATCTATCCTTCAACGACAAACAGTACGCTTCTGTTGATTTGGAGCAATTCATATTCCAAGCGGTGAAACGGGGCGACACCGTTGTCATTTCACGGACACTGCCGGAAAAACTTCCTGACGACCCGCTTATGGTGGTCTATGAGCATTACTACGATTTAGTGGTGACGCTTGACGGCGAAGAAATCCTGCGTGCCGAGACAGAACTCTATGACAAAGGAAAAGTTCTCGGTTCGGGTTTTCGCACGGTCAAACTGGGGAGCGGTGCCGCCGGAAAGACAGTCCGCATACGCATGAGAGTCGGTGAAAACAACGCGTTCAAGAAACTTGCTGCACCCGAGTTGTGGAACGGCGACTCTTTTTTCAGGGATTATGCATCGACCAAAATCTTTCCCATGGCGCTCGGTTTTTTCCTGATCATCTTTGGATGTTCTATGTCAATCTTGGCATTTGCCGGAGTTGTGCGGAAAATATTTTCCCCTGTCGATATGTTCCGTCTGACCGGCATCGGTCTTTTTTCACTGTCATTCGGTGTGTGGATGATGGGTGAGCTGAACATTACCGAATTGTTTTCGATTAATCTTGCTGTGAAAGCGCATATTAAGTATTGCTCCTTTTATATACTTCCCTGTGCTTTCCTGTCGTATCAGATAGAAGATGACCATGGCAGTCTCAATACCCGCAAAAACCAATTTTGGAAGATAATGTGGTTTATCTATCTGATATTCTTCGTTGTTACCAATCTGCTGTATTATGTCTGCAACCTGAACATGCGGGCGTCCCTAAAGTATATGCATGCTTTTTCTGTGTGCATGGTGGTTATGGTTTTGATTTTCAGAATTGACGATATCAGAAAGAAAAAGAGCCGTTTCAGAATGTCTCTGTATGCGACGATTGCAGTTGGACTTGCCATGCTGACCGGTTTGATCCGCTACAATGTCACTGTAAGTGGTTCCGGTTTTACATCAAATCTTCTGTATTTTACTATAGTTACCTTTGTGCTGGCTCTGCTCTACGATTATGTGATTGACGCAATGCAATCCGTACGCGCTGTCGAACGTGCAACAATCATGGAGAAACTTGCGTTTACGGACGAATTGACAGGCCTTAACAACCGCCAGGCGACGGAAAGATTTTTCGACAAAATTGATATGTCAAAAGAGCCATATATTATAGTACAATTTGATCTCAATCATTTGAAGAAGATCAATGATGGGTACGGGCATGAAGCGGGAGATAGTTATATTGTTATCTTCGCCGATGCTATGAAAAAACTACTTGATGGAAAAGGCTTCATGGCACGCACCGGCGGCGATGAATTTGTCTATGTATTGAGGTCTGAAAAGGAAAGTGATAAGGTTTGGCTTCTGGATACGTTGAAAAATCTGAACGCAACTCTGGCTCAAATCGATACGGGGTATGAAGGTCTTCCCCTCAGCACTGCGTACGGCATATACGAATCCAATGGTGTGGATGGTTTGGAAATTCGTGCCGGCTTACGGGTTGCGGATGAAAGCATGTACTCTATGAAAAAAGCCATGCATGCTGCCCGGGGCGAATGAGATGGGCTCTTTCGGTGCTGAAGAAATGGTGACTCACGTGGCGGGCGGATGGCACACTTTGGTCGGGGGTACTTTCGGTGCTGAAGAATTGAGGTATTTTCGGCACTTCGATTATACCCGTAAGCTAAGATTATGGACAGATAGTTGAGTATAAAATATCAGAAATTCGTGATATAATTCAGATTGAAGAATTCTGGAAATAATAGAAAAAGCAATAGATGTGATTTTTTATTGAGGTAACTGAAAGAGGGAAGTAATGTCAGTTGTAGCATATTCAGTGAACAAAAGGTATTACTGAAAAATGAAAAGATTTATCATTGGATTGAACTTATGATAGGACGGGATATAGTTCTGCCGGATTACCAAAGAAGTTTTGTTTGGAATAAAAATGATTTAAAGTTTTTTCATAGAATCTATCAATAACAATGAATTTGTTCCTCCTGTCAAGAATTATATTCTTGACGGGCAACAGCGTTTTAACAAGTATATTAATGGCTGCTTTAGGATATTTTCCAAATGTAAAATATTTTAGGAAAGAAGTTGTAACTGACTTTGCTGATCCTAATGATAGGGAAGAAGATGAAGATGAGAATGAAAGTGCAATGCAATGGCAATTTCAAATGGTCCTACCAGAATCAAAAAAATATAACTTTGAAGAACTTAATGTAATAAAAAGTAATGTTGCCTTTGATAACCATTATGATAAATTAACGAATGTAATAAGGATTGATGATGCTTTTTTAAGCAATCACTATCTTGGTTTTTCTTATATTGTTCGTGGATTGAGGATTTGAAGTTGCAAGGTTTCAAGTCTATTACCGACAGGTCAATGACCCGCCAAAAGTTCTTTCTGTCTAATACGCGGGAGTTCGCAGAATTTCTTCATCTTGGTCTGGATGCGCCTTGTCGCTTTGTCCGCATACGCAATCACTTCCAGTGAAGCATTTTTCTGCCTTTCAAGAATCCTCTTGGATTTTTCTCCATAAGGATTCGTCCTTTTTATCGTCTTCGCCGACTCGCACAGCAATGCCCTGACCCGACAGTTCCCGGCCTTCGTTAATCCCAGCATTTGTTTTGTCTTGCCGCTGGAATCCTGCCCTGGACATAATCCAATTTTCACATCCCGCGCCCTTGTGTATTCTTTCAGAGCTTCAATTTCTGCACTGGGAAGATGCACCTAGCTGTATAAATCTTGCGTCAATTCTGTCTGTCTTTACACGTTTCTTTGCATCCTGATTTGACATTGTGGTCGGAGCCATTACAACACAGCCGTAACCTGCTTTCTGGAGTCCGCGGCATAGGCCGTAACCTGTAGGCCCCGCTTCATATTGTCTATTCATTTTTATCGCCCCACATTTACATTATAGGACACTTATTTTCCCTTGCTCAGCGGATAACGTCGTTGAGCTTTGTCTGATAGCCCTTAGCTCCGGAGCTTTGTAGCCATGCGAGGTTATCAAGGTCTATGCGTAATGCGCGAATCGGTTTTAAACAGCAGGAGATGACGCACATTATGGAGAACATAGTCTACAATGAGCTTTGCATACGAGGCTTTGCGATCGATGTGGGTGTTGTGTATTCAAGGGAGCTGAACGAGAACAATAATTCCGTGCGTGTGGCCAAGGAAATCGATTCCATCGCTACCAAAGGCGGGAAAAAGGTTTACATTCAGTCGGCCTTTGCGCTTCTTTCCGAAGAAAAGACAGCCTCGGCGTTGAAGCCTTTTTCGCTTACAGGTGACTCGTTCCCCAAAATAATCGTCCGCGGTGACATAAAGAAACGCTGGTACGACGAAAACGGAGTCTTGAACATAGGAATCATGGATTTCCTGCTTGATGAAAATGCAGTCTAAGCTGCTCTGCTTTTCCGCAAGCAATTCCCTAATAACGAAGGTTTCCTGAAACCTAGTGTAAACAAGGATAAATGTATTTCCTGTCATAAATGTGAAGCACTTTGTTCAACAATTAACATTTTCTCCAATTCAAATTCATTAAAGGGGAGTTTGAATACCGTTCGCTTTGAAAGCAAGTCTCTCGACTCTCGAATGCCTGACTGGAAACTTCGTGAAAGAGTGCTTGCAGGACTATTGACATTGTTTGTATTTGGTTGTAAAGTAAAGATAACAATATATTTACTTTAAAAAAATGGAGCCTGCAAACGGCTCCCTTTTTTTTAGTCCGCAAAGAGGTCTGTATTTGGATTATATTTCACACGATTCTGTTCCGTACTTCAAGGAATGTGCAGCTGCAATGGAAGTGGAAGGGTTCCGCCTTGTGGAACTTCAGGTTGTGCCGCAGAACGGCATGGTAAAGATTTCTGCAGTCATTGCATCAGGTGATCCGTCCAAAGACATCGGAGTGTCTGATTGCGCGAAAGCCCACCACGCTTTGCAGCCAAAGCTGCTTGCCCTGCTCGGCAAAGATGAAGATGATATAATGATGGAAGTTTGTTCCCCCGGCACTGAGCGGAACATCAGGAATGCCGCGGAGTTTGCGACATTTACGGGACGCGACATCCGCGTGTGGGATAAAAATATAAGCGATTGGGTCAGAGGAAAAATAAAAGTTTCAGATACCGAGAAGGTCACTTTGGAAACAGAGGGCGGTGACAAGACCGTCTTGTACAGTGACATTGCAAAAGCTAAATTTATACATTTTTAATCTAAGGGAGGTTCGAGATGGCAGGTTCAACCCGCACTCGCAAGTCATCGTCAAAAGCTGCTAAAGAGACACCGGAGCAAGTCCGGCGTCGGGAATTCGGAGAGGCGGTCAGAGCTCTTCGTGATGAAAAGGGCATGAGCGAAGATACCATCAAGCGTACTGTTGAGGATATGATAAAGGCGGCATACAAGAAAGCGTTTGGTAGTGCCGATAATTGTTTTGTAGAATTTGAAGATGATCTTTCATACATAAAGGTTGTCTCTCGTAAGACTATTGTAGACGGCGTGTATGATCCTTCTCAGGAGATTGAGTTGGAGGAAGCCCGCCAGATAAATCCTGATTGCCAGGAAGGGGAAACGATTGATGTTGAGATTGACCCCATCAACTTTGAGCGGTCATCCGTTACTGTCGGAAGACAGGCTGCACATCAGGCGTTCAATGAAAATTATAAGGATACCTTGTACAATGAGTACAAGAGCCAGATAGGTCAGATTGTCGTTGCCTATTACCAGCGGGAGCACAACGGAAATATATTTTTGGACTGCGGCGAAGTGGAAGGAATCCTTCCTTCCAGAAACCAAAGTCCTCATGAGACCTATGGTAAGGGCGATAGAATCAAGGCTCTTATCGTTGAAATTCGAAGGATGCCGACGAGCATACAGCTCGTTGTGAGCAGAACTGATCCGAAATTCGTTCAGAAGACAATGGAGCTTGAAGTTCCTGATATTTCAGAAGGAACCGTTGTCATTAACAATATTGTAAGGGAAGCAGGATATCGTACAAAGGTCGCTGTTTCTTCAACTCAGCTGAATGTTGATCCAGTGGGTGCCTGTGTCGGCCAGAAGGGAACACGCATTCAGAATATCATACGCGAGCTTGACGGCGAGCGTGTGGATGTCCTTCGCTATGACGAGGATCCCCGCAAGTTTATTGCGAATGCTCTCAGCCCGGCTGAAGTCAGCCGCGTTGTCATAATGGATGAGGAAAAGAAAGAGGCGCTTGCTGTGGTTCCTGACAGTCAGTTCTCTTTGGCTATCGGACGGCAGGGACAGAACGTGCGTTTGGCAAACAGGCTGTGTGACTGGAGCATAGATGTCAAAACAGAGTCTGAAGTCCAGGGCATGGATTTGCGCGATGCGGATACTAAGAAGGCGACAAGTGCTGCAGAACAGTTGTTCTCCAATGTTCCTCAGGAGGAAGAGACTGTTGAGGTTGCCGAGGCAGACGTCATCAATACGGTTGCGGAACTTCCGGGTGTCGACAGCAGGGTTGCAGAGTTGCTTAAGAATGCTGGTATTGAGGATATCGAACAGTTTATGGAAGCGTCAAAGAGTGGTGCTGCTCTTGAGGTTGAAGGCGTTTCACAGGCTGATATTGATGCCATCGATAAAATTATCAGCGAAAATGTTGTCTTTGAGGAAGAGGAAGAAGAGCAGTCTGAAGAAGAGGAAGCTTCCGATGAAGACGGCGTTTACAGATGCCCGGAATGCGGTGCAGTGATTGACCTCGATATGACCCATTGTCCGAATTGCGGAGTTGAATTAGAATTTGAAGAGGAATAAGGGAAAAAAAAGATATGGCGGATGAAACTGAGAAGAAACCCGGAAATGTGTTGCAGAAAAAAGAGAACAATCCAGCAGCTCGCACACAGCCCAAGAAGAAGGTTGTTGTCATAAAGCGGAAGCCGAATGCTGCAAATGCCCCAAAAGACAAGACCGTTCGTGTTGTTGTTAAGAAGGCATCTGATTCATCCGCTGTATCAACAGAAGAAGAGAAGTCTGCTGTTCAGGAGCCAAATGTAAAGGCTACAACCGGACAGGAAAGCAAGGCATCTGGTTCTCAGCAGGAAACAGTAAAGCGTGAGCCCGCTGGACAGGAAAATGCTCAAAAACAGCCTGCTGCTGAACAGGCAAAGCTTCAGGAATCACCTGCATCCCCTGAACGGAAGCCCGCTCCGACCGGAAGCTTGCGCGTGGAAAACAGGGACGGCACTTTTGTGCTCAACACTGTGCGACCGAATGTCAAGGCTGGAAACTTGAGCGGTTCCGGTCGCGGACGCGGCGGTTATTATAACAACAGACGCGGTGGAAACAACAACGGAAACGGCGGCTTTACTGGCGCTCAGGCACGGGAAGGCTATCAGAACCGCACCGGCGGATACAACAACAACCGTGGCGGATATAATAATAACAATGGTACCGGATACAACGGTCAGAACCGCACCGGCGGATACAACAACAACCGCAGCGGATATAATAATAACAATGGTACCGGATACAACGGGCAGAACCGCACCGGCGGATACAACAATAACCGCCCCGGCTTCAATAACAGACCTGGATACAACGGCAACAATCCGCAGGGCAACAGACCGGGCGGATTCGGTGTCCAGAGACCCAGCAACACAGGATTCGCTGGTCCGGGCGCCATGCAGAACAACAAGGGTCCCGCAAAGAAGCAGTTCAAGGGGAAGAAGCAGGTCTATACTCATAAGGACCGGGAAGAGGCGTTCGATGAGGACGAGCTCTACCAGAACAAAAAGCATCAGGATACTCCTGCCAGCGTTGTTCCGGAGCAGATTGACATCATGGAGACTATCACTGTCTCTGATCTCGCAAGAAAGATGAACCTGAAGGCCGGTGAGATTATCTCCAAACTCATGTCATTGGGCATGATGGTGACGATCAACCAGTCGATCGACAGCGATACGGCTACGATTCTTGCGGAAGAGTATAACTGCAAAGTCCATCTCGTCAGCTTGTATGATGAGACTGTTATTGAAAGCGAAAAAGGCGATGAAGTCAACGTCCGCACCCGTCCTCCTATTGTTACTGTTATGGGACACGTTGACCACGGTAAGACAAAGACACTCGATGCAATCCGCAACTCACACGTTGCAGAAGGTGAAGCTGGCGGAATTACTCAGAAGATCGGTGCCTACCAGGTGACCACACCGAAGGGTGTCATATCATTCGTTGATACTCCTGGACACGAAGCCTTTACTATGATGCGCGCACGCGGTGCTCAAATCACTGATATCGTTGTCCTGGTTGTTGCTGCTGACGACGGTGTGATGCCTCAGACGTTGGAAGCTATCCACCATGCAAAGGACGCAAAGGTTCCGATTATTGTTGCAGTCAACAAGATAGATAAGCCTGATGCAAATCCTGACAGGGTTATGACCCAGCTTTCAGAACAGGGGCTTACACCGGAAGAGTGGGGTGGTGATACACAGTATGTCAAGATTTCTGCTCTCAAGCACGAGGGAATCGATGATTTGCTAGACGCTATTCTTTTGCAGGCCGAAATCCTTGAGCTGAAGGCTCAGTATGACTGTCGTGCCGAAGGTAAGGTCATTGAGTCCCGCATCGATCAGGGACGCGGTGTCGTCGCTTCTGTAATCGTTCAGCGCGGTACTTTGCGCACCGGCGATCCGTTCGTTGCAGGTATTTACGCAGGCCGCGTACGCGCTATGTTCAATGACCGCGGTCAGAAGATAAAAGAGGCTGGCCCGTCAACACCTGTTGAAGTGCTTGGCATTGAGTCCATGCCGAATGCAGGCGATCCGTTCCAGGTCACTGAATCTGAGAAGGAAGCACGTGCCTTCGCCGCAAAGAGACAGGAGCTCAAACGCTTTGAAGACGCTAAAGCCGTCAGAAAGGTTACGCTCGACAACCTGTACTCAACTATCGAGCAGAGCGAAGTCAAAGAATTTAAGGTTATCATCAAGGCTGATTTGCAGGGTTCTGCAGAAGCGCTCAAGACATCGCTTGAAAAGCTTTCTACAAAAGACATCAGGCTTGTTGTCATTCACTCAAGCGCGGGTGCAATCAACGAAAGCGATGTCATGCTTGCTGCAGCTGATGATAATGCGATTATTATCGGGTTCAACGTCCGTCCGACAGCAAAGGCAAAAGCGCTTGCTGATCAGGAAAAGGTTGAAATCCGCAAATATAACATCATTTACGCTTGTGTTGAAGAAATCAAGCAGGCTATGGAGGGAATGCTCCAGCCGGATACCAAGGAAGAGGTTACCGGTATGCTTGAAGTCCGCAACACATTCAAAGTGCCGAAAGTCGGTGTCATCGCCGGTTGTTACGTTACAGACGGTCTCGTCAAGAGATCAAGCTATGTCAATGTCATCCGCGATGGTGTTGTTAAATACACCGGAAAGGTCGGTTCTCTCAAGCGCTTTAAGGACGATGCAAAGGAAGTCAAGGCTGGATTTGAATGCGGTCTCGGTGTTGAAAACTGGCAGGATCTTCAGGTCGGTGACCAGATTGAAGCCTTTGAATATGTTGAGGTTGCTCGCAAACTGGGTGACACGCTTATTGATGAACGCGCTGAAGCTGAAAAACTTGAAGCACAGCGTGAGGCTGCCGCCGCTGCTAAGGCGCTCGCTGAAAAGCAGGAACAGCAGCTTGCAGAGAAGGCCGCTAAGGAAGCCGGAAAGGCTGCTAAAGCTGCCGCTGCTGCAGAGGGAGATAACTGATGGGGCAGTTCCGCTTGGTTCGGCTCGGCGAACAGCTTAAGCAGGAAATCGCCACGATGATACTGCGGCACGAGGTGAAGGATCCCCGCGTAAATGAATTCCTTACGATTGACCGTGTGGAAGTTACGAGGGATTTGTCCTTTGCCAAAGTGTATGTCTCTTCATTTATGGATGACAACGCTGTCAGACGCGGCGTCGAAGGTCTGCAGAGCGCTGCAGGCTTCATTCAGTCATCCATAGCGAAGAAGCTGAGCATTTACAAATTTCCGAAGATGACCTTTATAGCCGACTTCTCTATGAAAGAAGGCTTTGATATGGTTCAGAAACTGAACGAACTTGAAACTGAAGGCGATGGCAAAAAAGAAGAAGACAACGTCTGAAAGCCCTTCAGGTATCGTTTTATATGCAAAGCGTTCCGGGCTTACGAGCTTTTCATCGCTCTGGAGCATAAAGAATGCTTTGCATACTGATAAAGTTGGTCACACTGGTACATTGGACTCATTTGCCGACGGCTTGCTTGTTATTTTAAGCGGTCGGCTTACCCATCTTGTTCCTCACATAACTGGTTTTTCAAAGACTTATCTCGCCGTTGTTGCGTTCGGTTCTGAGACCGATACGCTTGACCCCACAGGGAACGTTGTTAAACGCGGCAGACCTGTTGCGCGGGAGGAAGTGGAGCAGGCGTGCGGTGTGTTTACCGGCGCTTTGCTGCAGGTGCCTCCTGTATTTTCTGCGGTGCATGTAAACGGTAGCCGCGCAAGCAATGTTGCCAGAAACGGCGGCGAAGTGTCGCTGCCTGAACGACAGATTTTTATCTACAGCAATAAACTTTTGGATTTCCGTCCGGCAGGCGGTGATGAAAATATGTCATGGGCGCTGCTGGAGATATCCTGTTCCAAAGGAACGTATATCCGCGCGCTTGCACGGGATATGGCGACTTCGCTGGGGACAGTGGCTCATCTTTCCGCATTGCGGAGGACTGTTGTCGGTCCGTTTTCGCTGGATAATGCTGCGGGGGTTGTTTCCCTTCCGGATTTCACAATCGATTACGCCGTTAACTTTGAAAAGCAGATTTCCGCGATGGAAGAGCACAAGCGCACTGCGGATACTCTGGAGCACTTGGCGGATATCAGGGATCATTTCCTTTCGTTTACGCCGACGCTTGCCCGGACCTGTGGCTTTAAGACCGAATATGTGAACAAGCAGTTTGAGTCTTCGTTTCTGAACGGGAGGTCGCTTGCAGAAAAGATGTTTTCTCCGATTGCGATGCCTCCGTCGGGTTTACGTGAAAAAAATGATACTGAAATCGCTGTGTTCTACGACGACAATACGTTTGCAGGCATGCTCCGCAAGGAAAAGTCAAAACTCGCCTACGGATTTGTCGTTCCCAAGGTGAAGCGGACCGCTTTGCGGGTGTTTTCCTGGGAGCAGATTGCCGGCGGTGAGTTCCCCGTCGAGTGGAAATCGCAGGGAACGGCGCTTTCTGTCGGTGGCTTTGACGGTGTTCATCATGGGCATCAGGCACTTTTGGAAGCGGTGCGGGAAAAAGCCTCTTTGGTTCCCGGAGTCGTGACTTTTAAGGAATCGTTCAAGGCCGAAGAAGAGGGGACTGTCATGCCTCTTGATGAGCGGCTTGCAATTTTCTTTGAAATGGGCATGGCTTTTGCTGTAGTGATTGACTTTTCCAGTGATATAAGTAGAATGGAAGGGAACGCTTTTTTCAGCGTTTTGCTTCAGCACTGTGGAGTGAAATTCCTTGCAGAGGGAAGAGATTTCAGATGCGGATACAAAGGTTCTTTTACCATGGACTGCATAAAATCGTATGCCGCTGAACAGGGATTTGAAGTTGCTACCCTTGAAGATGTCAGATTGGACGGCGAACGAGTCAGTTCTTCCCGTATTCGTGAAGCAGTGAGGAAAGGTGAATTCCTTTCTGCATCACGTATGCTTTCCCGTCCGTTTTCATATAGTCTGAGGGGGCTGTCGTGGACACGGGATTCATCCGGTATGTACCGGGCTGAAACTGTCGGCACACAGGTGCTTCCCCGCGACGGCATGTACGATGTCGTTGTAAAACTGAAAGATGGTGACGGCGGTTATTCGCGCTTTGATACGCGGATGGTCATCGAAGAAAAACGTCTGTCTGTTTTTATGGATACATCGGTAGAAGCGGAACGGATGGATTCCGTCACATTCATAACCAGACCATAATGTTGCATTGTCGCATTGATTGTCATATATAATGCGGCTTTGTACCATTGGTAATATATTTTTTTAGAGGTCAGATATGGCACTTACAAAAGAGACATCATCAGCATTGGTGTCAAAATTCGGTTCAAATGACAAAGATACCGGAAACACAAAGGTTCAGATTGCGTTGCTCACAGAGCGCATTAAAGAGCTCACCGCTCACTGCAAGCAGTTCCCAAAGGATGCTACTGCAGGACGCGCACTCTTGAAGGATGTCGGACAGCGCAGAAAGCTTTTGAAGTACTACCAGCGCAAGAATCTTGAAGGCTATCGTCAGCTTATCAAGGAATTGGGACTCCGCAAGTAAGTATTGCATTACGGGCAGCTTGTATCAAGGTTATCTTCGATAAAAGCTGCCTTTTATGTTTTATAGGGGTGTTCCGGCGGTTCAAACGGGGCATCCTTCGGGAAACAGTTTCCCGAAAAAGAATGTACATGAGAAGGATACAATGGTACAAAGAGTAACAAGAAAAATCGGCAATGATGAACTCATCCTTGAGACCGGCAAGATTGGAAAGCAGGCCAACGGATGCGTCTATGCTCAGATTGGCGGGACTGTGGTTATTGCCACTGTGTGCGCGTCAAGTGAAGTCAAGGTCGGCATGGACTTTGTTCCGGTGACTGTTGACTACAATGAAAAATTCTATGCGGCTGGAAAGATTCCGGGCGGGTTTGTAAAGCGTGAGGGGCGTCCGAAGGATAAAGAGATTCTGGTAAGCCGCCTTATCGACCGTCCGATGCGCCCTCTTTTCGAGCCGACCTTTGGACGCGAGATTCAGATTGTTCCGACCTGTGTGTCTGCCGATGGTGTAAATCCTCCTGATATTCTTGCTGTCATTGCATCTTCTGCAGCAGTATCAATCAGCGACATTCCGTTCAACGGACCGGTAGCAGGCGTCCGCGTCTGCTATATCAACGGCGAATATGTCTTGAATCCAACCTATGACCAGATTGCCAAGGCTGAGCTTGAGATTGTGGTTGCCGGAACAAAAGACGGCTTCACCATGGTTGAGGGCGGCGCTCATGAGGCGACAGAGGACGTCATGCTCGGTGCGCTTGCAAAGGCTCAGGATTTCATCCGTGAGATGTGTCTTTTGCAGGAAGAGCTCCAGAAGGTAGCGGGCAAGGAAAAGCTTCCGCTCGCTCCGCTCGATGTCAAACTTGCAAATGCTGAAGCAATTGAAGCTGAAGCAACTCCGCTGATGCAGGAAGCCTGCTTCCAGAAAGGAAAACAGACTCGCGGAAAGGCTATCAAAGCTGTCAAGGAACAGATTGCCGCAAAGTATGCAGAGCAGCTCTCTGATGATGTACAGCTTCAGTTGTTCAATGCTCTCTTTGATGATATCCAGTACCGCCTGCTCCGCAAGAGCATCCTTGACAAGGGGCTCCGCATTGACGGACGCGGAACAGAGGACATCCGCCCGATTACCTGTGAAATCAACGTGTTGCCGCGTCCGCACGGAAGCGCATTGTTCACCCGTGGAGAAACCCAGTCCCTCGCTATTACAACGCTTGGAACCGCAATGGACGAACAGGTGTATGATGATATTGAAGGCGACCGCAGCGAAAACTTCATCCTGCATTACAACTTCCCTCCGTATTCTGTAGGCGAAGTTGGAAAACTCACAACCGGACGCCGCGAGATTGGTCACGGAAACCTTGCGAGACGCTCTCTTGCTCCGATGATTCCGAACCGCGATGAATTCCCGTACACCATCCGCGTTGTTTCTGAGATTATGGAGTCAAACGGTTCTTCATCTCAGGCTTCAACCTGCGGCGGCTGTCTTTCACTGCTCGCTGCCGGTGTTCCGATGAAGAAGATGGTTGCCGGTATTGCTATGGGACTTATCACTGATGGTCCCAAGTACAACAAGTACGCCATCCTTTCCGACATCTTGGGTGAGGAAGACCACCTCGGCGACATGGACTTCAAGGTCGCCGGAACTCGCGATGGAATCACTGGTTTCCAGATGGATATCAAGATTGCCGGTGTTTCCATGGACATCATGCGCAAGGCTTTGGATCAGGCAAAGCGCGGACGCAACCACATTCTCGACATCATGGAGAAGTGCATCAGCAAGCCGCAGCCGATCAGCCCGTATGCACCAAAGATTGACAGCTTGAAGATTCCGGTTGACAAAATCGGTGCACTTATCGGACCGGGCGGAAAGAACGTCAAAGCGCTGTGCGCTCAGTACGGTGTTACAATCAACACTGACGATGACGGAACAGTTACAATCTACGGTAAGACTGGCAAGGCGACCGATGCGGCGAAGATTGCTGTCAAGGCTATCTGTGAAGATCCGGAGCCAGGCACAATCTACAACGGAACGGTAAAGCGCATTATGGATTTCGGCGCTTTCGTCGAGATTCTGCCGGGAAAAGAAGGCTTGTGCCACATTTCAAAACTTTCAAGAAAGCGTGTTGAAAAGGTCAGTGATGTTCTTAAAGAAGGACAGGTTATTCCGGTCAAACTCCTTGAAGTTGACAAGATGGGCCGTCTGAACCTTTCATACATCGATGCATTGGAAGAACAGGAAAAGAGAAACTAGTTTGATTCCCTGTACGTCGGTGTAAATACAGGCACGTGGCTGTCCGAAAATGTAAAGGACGGTCACGTGTTTTTATTTTAAAGGAAATGTACATGCAGAATTCCGTAGAAATCAGAGTGTTAGGGGAAGAAGGTGCAAAGCTCCCTGTTTATAAGACAGCAGGTGCGGCTGGTGCCGATGTCTGTGCGCATTTGACTCAGGATGCAGTCATAGCGCAAGGTGCGACGGCTCTCATACCGACCGGGCTGTTTTTTGAAATTCCCGAAGGCTACGAAATACAGGTTCGCCCGAGAAGTGGTCTCGCTTTTAAAGATTCCGTAACAGTTTTAAATACTCCCGGCACGATTGACAGCGATTATCGCGGGGAGCTGAAGATTCTTCTGATAAATTTAGGCTCAAATCCATTTACCGTACACGACGGCGACAGAATTGCTCAGATTATTGTGGCGCCGGTGACACGCGGCGAGTGGGTGCGCACCCAGTCGCTTTCCCAGTCAGAGCGTGGTGACAAGGGTTTCGGCAGCACAGGCAGGGCATAGGAGTTTATGGATTCTGGATATCTTGAGGAAATAAAAATCCGGAGACCTGTACGCAAACGAACTCAGCAGATTCCTGACGGAAGAAAGTCGAAGCAGGAACTTGTCGAACGTCTCATGTCCAAAATGCAGCAGGCGGAGCGGGAAGAGGACAGTTCTTTTGCTGATGTTGACGCGCTGAAAAAACGCATTGCGGAGGCAAAGGAAAAGGCCCTCAAAAAGCAGGTTGTTGTATCTGTAAAGGCAGTTCCAAATCCTCCTGTTGCAGCAGTAGCGACAGAAGCAATTTCAGAGAATCTTGAGCTTGAACCGGCGGTGGAGCAGGTTCAGGCTGGCAGTTTTGACTCATTTCCTGCTTTTGAAACGCTGGAAGATTTCGCGGACGAAATCTTTGGAGAAGAGGAAACAGCACCGGAAGCTGTTGAAAACAGCGCCCTTGTTGCGGAGTCTGCTGAGGCAGAGCCGTCCGAAGCCGATCAGCCTGTTGTTGAAACTATCGTTTCCGAACCCCTCGTTGCAGAACAGTCAGAGGCTGACGATACTGTTGAAACTGCCGTTTCCGAACCCCTCGTTGCAGAACAGTC
>CADBRT010000061.1 GCA_902797055.1 uncultured Spirochaetaceae bacterium | reverse complement strand
TTTATCTGATATCAACTTTAATAAAGAAGTTTTTCTCATGCACACCTCTGGAAACTGCGGTTTCCAGAGGTTTTTTACTATATTGACGTAAAATTCTGGCAGAAAGGTGATTTGGGGATGTAAGTTTCAATATTCGATAAGAAATTCACTTTTTTTCGTAAGATTTTCTTTGACACTTAAGGTTTTTTGCATGATAATAACTACCATATCAGCTTGATGTGTATCAAAAATAAAGAACCATCTAGTTGGTGTTCAAGTATTATATGGAGGAATGTAATGAAAAAGGTATTGGGCGCACTTTTATCCCTTGCTCTCGTTGCTGGCCTTGTAACGGGATGTAACAAAAAAGACAACAGTGCTGCTGGAACTGCTTCCAGCAACGCTGGTGCTTCAAAAGCTGAAAAAAGACTTTTGATTGGTGTTTCAATCTGGAGTTCAACAGATACACTTGGAAGCCAGTGCAAGCGTATCATCGATGCTGCCGCAAATGCTCTCGATGTCGATGTCATGTATGTTGATCAGGGACACATCTCTGAGCAGGTAACAGCTTCGGCAGAAACATTGTGTGCTGCAGGATGTGATGGTATCATCATCTGTAACTCTGCATCAGCAGAGATGACATCTGTCATCAATACATGTACAAAGAACAAGAAGTATGTCGCTCAGTTCTTCCGTATAATCAGCCAAAATGCCAACCCGAACGAGTACAAACTCGCACAGCAGTCCCCATACTATGTCGGTGCTGTTCATGAGAACGAGATTGAAAACGGAAAGCAGCTTGTGACAATCCTTGCAAACAAGGGAAACCGCAAGATTGCTCTTGAAGGATGGGAAGCTGGAGATGCAACATTCCTGCTCCGCTATGAAGGATACAAAGCTGGTGTCGAAGAGTGGAACAAAGCACATGCAAACGACAAGGTTACCTTGCTTGAGCCACAGTACGGCGGAACAACAGCTGATACAGGACGAGCAACAGCAGAAGCTATCATAAACGCAAATCCTGATATCCAGGCTCTCATCGTCGCTGGTGGCGGTGGAGACACATTGGTCGGTGCTCTCGCAGCTATCGAGTCAATGGGAAAGAAGGGCAAAATCGATGTCGTTTCAACAGACTTCCTTGCTGACCTTGATCAGCAGCTCGCAACAGGTGGAATGGCAGCTGAGTCTGGCGGACACTACTGTGACCCGCTCATCGCTTTCATGCTTGTCTACAATGCAATCAAGGGCAACTACAAGGTTGACACCAATTCATTCTACGATGTTCCGTTCCCATATCTGTATGTAGCTTCTTCAGAGGACTATGCTGCTTATGCAAAGTACTTTGTTGACGATCTTCCATACAATGCAGAAGAGCTTCGCGCAATGGCAAAGCTGTCACAGAAGGATCTTGCCGCTGCTGCTGCAAAGCTTTCAATCGAGGACGTAAAGAGCCGCCGCTAAACAGCTGGCTGCTGATTTAAGTCATTGTTGATTTGACTTACTTGACGGGGATAACATGAAAAATGCTATCCCCTTTTTTTTCAAGGTAAAAAATTTATGAGCGAATCCATTTCTAAACTTAAGAAAAGCAAATTTTTTGGAATCATTGTGCTGCTTGTCTTCACTGTGCTCTGCTGGTGTCTGTTCAAGATTTTGTCGCCGAAAAACTTCGGTACAGCGCATTTGATGGGTGATTATCTTCAAACGAGCATTCAATATGCAGTCGGTGGCTGCGGACTGTATTTCATAGTTGTCATGGGACTGTTTGATTTCTCTATCGGAGCAAACATCGTCCTTTCCTCCCTTGTCGGTGTCCTTCTGTCCCGTCATCTCGGTTATGTCGGATTGATCGGTGGCTGTCTGCTCTGCGGGGCATTGATTGGTGCGTTCAACGGCTTTTTCTATACAAAGCTGAGAATTCCGTCAATGATTGTTACTGTCGGTCTCATGCTGATTTTGGAAAGCGTTGCAAACTACGTCGTCACGCTCGATAAATCTGGTTTCCCCGGCAAACTGACCAGTGCAAGCATCCTTGCATTCAACCATGCGCCGTGGAACTACATCGTTGCATTCCTTGCCTTCTTCCTGATGGTCTTTCTGCTCCGCTTTACAAGAATCGGAACCTACTGCAATGCTATCGGAAGCAACGAGTTTGTTGCAAAGAATATGGGTATCAATGTCGAAAAATATAAGTTCACCGGTTTTGTCCTGCTGCACTTCTTTGTCGGCATTATGGCGCTGCTCACCGTAAGTTACGGAAAGGGAATGCTTGCTGTAACCGGTATGACTTCCATGGACAGGAACTTCCGCCCGCTTATGGGTACATTCTTCGGTATAGCCTTTAAGAAGTACGGCTGTCCTGTTTCCGCCATTGTAATCGGAGAGTTCATCATCACGATGATATTCAACGGACTTGTTGCGCTCAATGTTCCGACAACAATCAACGACTTTGTGACAGGAGCAGTCCTGCTTGCAATCGTTACACTGACCAACCGCGGCATCAAAGGCAGCGTTGTCAAGTAAGGGGAAGGGTATGAGCGAGATTCTTTTAAAAGCTGAACATATTTCAAAAAACTTCGGTATTACAAACGCTGTCTCCGATGTTTCCTTGGATTTCTATCCGGGCGAAATACACGGACTGATTGGTGAAAACGGTTCCGGAAAGTCTACATTCAGCTCCATGCTTTGTGGAATCCACACAATTTCAAGTGGAAAATTCATTCTCTCCGGAAAAGAACTTCATGTCAAAAACCAGGTAGATGCAAACCGGAGCGGGGTTTCCATAATCGTACAGGAAATCGGAACCCTGCCGGGGCTTACCGTCGCCGAGAACATCTTTTTGGGTGAAGAGGATGACTTTATGCACGGCCCTGTCAAAGATTCTGCCGCAATGAACAAAAAGGCGCAGGAGCTTTTGGACAGCTATGGATTTACCGGCATTAAAGCTTCCATGATGATTGACCACTACAGTTTTGAGGAACGCAAGCTCGTAGAGATTGTAAAGGCAACCTACTTTAAGCCGAAAATTCTAGTCGTTGATGAAACGACAACGGCTTTGAGCCATGACGGACGCGAAGAACTGTTCAAGGTGATGAACCGCACCCGCAAGATGGGAAGCACCGTCATCTTCATTTCCCACGACATGGATGAAGTCTTGTCACACACCGACAGGGTTTCCGTCCTTCGCGACGGTGTCCTTGTCAACACGTTGATAACTAAGGACATAACAGCTGATGACCTTAAGCGTGAGATGGTCGGACGCGAACTCGACGACCGCTACTACCGCACAGATTATGATACGCCAGTGTCTGATGAAGTCGTTTTGAAGATGTCAAATGTCTCTGTTCCCGGTCAGTTCAGCGCAATCGACCTTGAACTCCATAAAGGTGAAATCCTAGGAATCGGGGGACTTTCTGAATGTGGCATGCACGAAATCGGTAAAGCGATATTCGGCGCTTCCTACGACAGAACTGGAAAGGTTACGCTTGCAGACGGCTATGAGGTAAAGAGCATTCCCGGTGCAATCAAGCACAGCATAGCCTACGCTTCAAAGGACCGCGACAACGAGTCAATCGTCATAGCGGATTCCATCAGCGAAAACATCACTTTGCCGTCGTTGGGTGATTTGGCGAAGAAAGGTTTCCTGAACCTGCACGGACTGGATTCCTTTGCAGAAAAGTATGCCAAGCAGATGAGCACTAAGATGACCGGGGTCAAGCAGTTCGTGTCTGAACTTTCCGGTGGAAACAAGCAGAAGGTTGTTCTGGCGCGCTGGATAGGTAAGGGATCCAACATTTTGGTTCTGGACAGCCCTACGCGTGGAATCGATGTCAAGGTCAAAGCTGACATCTATGCATTGATGAGCGAGCTGAAGAAAGCCGGAAAGTCCATCATCATGATTTCCGAAGAGCTTCCTGAGCTTTTGGGTATGAGCGACCGCATTCTCATAATGAAGGACGGCAAATTCAACGGTGAGTTTAAACGAAGCCGCACGCTGGGCGAAAAAGACCTCATAGCTCAGATGATTTAAGGGAGAAATGGTAAGATGACTAAATCTAGTACTACGAAAGCCGTTCCTGCAAATATGGGGCAGCTTTGGAACATAAAAACGGTTCTCAGAAACTTCGGACCGCTTTTGGGCTTTGTCGCCATTGTGTTGATTTTCTCAATCCTGACGGGCGGAAAAATCATTGCAGCAAGCAATTTGAGCCTCATGCTCAGCAATGTTTTTGTTCTGATGATTGCGTCAACAGGCGTGTTCTTTATCATGACTGTCGGTGGTCTGGACTTCTCGCAGGGGTCAGTCCTCGGACTTTCTTCTATAATATTCTGTTGGGTGTCCCAGTACAACATTCCGCTTGCCGTTCTTTCTTCAGTGGCGGCGGGCGCAGCAATGGGTGCGTTCAACGGCTTCTTCCATGTAAAGTTCAAGATAGCATCCTTTATCGTCACCATGTGTTCACAGTACTTCTTCCGTGGTCTGTGTAAATACATAACGACAAAAGGACCTGTTCCTGCCAGTCTGCAGGTGCTCGACCTTGACAGAACCGGCTTCAAGATGACGCTTATGCTGATTGTCCTTGTCGTGGCGTTCCTTATCTGGCACTTCACCCGTGTCGGTTTTGACCTCCGCGCAATCGGTGCCGGTGAAACTGCCGCCCGCTTCTCAGGAAGCCGCCCTGACTTTACCAAGTTCATGGTGTATGTTGCTTCCGGTGCTATCACAGGATTTGCATCGTTCATCAACGTTGTCCGCGTCGGTTCCATTACAGGAACGGCAGGACGCCAGCTGGAGACTCAGATTCTCATCGCCTTGGTTCTGGGTGGCATGCCTATTTCCGGCGGAGCGCGTGCGCGGTTCTCGAACATTATAATCGGAACGCTTACGTACTGTGTCCTTGAAAAGAGTTTGCCGATGGTATTCCCTGTGTCTGCCACTCAGCAGCTCGTAAAAGGAATTATCTTCTTGATTGTCGTTGCGTTGACAATCGACCATCAGTCGCTCAAGGTAATCAAATAGATTCTGTTCCGGATTATCTCCGCGGGCTTGCCGATGGCAGCTTTCGGATATTCCGGTGTGTCTATGAAAAGGTGTCAGGTTCGCCCCTGGCACCTTTTTTGTTTTCTGGCCGGCTGCACCGCATGCCTTGACATAATCTGACAATAACAGGATACTTTTTTCATGTCTTTTTTGTATATTGACCCCGGAACAGGGAGCATGCTCTTTTCTGTTTTGATCGGGGTTGTTTCCACCCTTGTTTTTTTTGCCAGAAAATTATTTATGAAGTTGAAATTTTCTGTTTCCGGCGGGCGGACAGAGCGGATAAGTCAGGAAAAAATCCCCTATGTAATCTTCAGCGACCATAAGCGGTACTGGAATGTGTTCAAGCCGGTATGCGACGAATTTGAGCGCAGAGGAATAGCAATTCAGTATTGGACCGCGTCTCCCGATGATGAAGCCTTGAACGAACACTATGAATATGTCAAATGTCTTTTTATCGGCGAAGGCAACAAAGCGTTTGCCCGTCTGAATATGATGAATGCCGGTGTTGTGCTTTCCACCACGCCGGGGCTTGATGTGTATCAGTGGAAGCGGAGCCGCACCGTTGACTGCTATGTGCATATCATGCACAGCGTTGACGAAGCGCTGGGATACCGCATGTTCGGGCTTGATTTTTATGATTCGGTTCTTTTAACCGGTGATTTTCAAGGAACCTATATACGGCAGCTTGAGAAAATGCGCTGCATTCCAGCAAAGGAACTGGTTACAGTCGGCTGTACCTATATGGATTCAATGGCTTCTGCGGCAGAAAAACTGGCGCACTCCTCGCAGAGCGGTATGAAGAAAATTCTGCTCGCTCCCTCTTGGGGGGCAAGTGCCATACTCAGTCGCTTCGGTGGCAGGATTATAGAAGCGCTTTTAGCCACCGGATATACGGTCGTTGTGCGTCCGCATCCCCAGACACTTGTTTCCGAAAAGCCTCTGCTTGATTCCCTTATGGCTCAGTATCCCGAAAGCGGACAATTGCACTGGAATTTCGACAACGACAACTTTACGGTTATGAGCGAGTCCGATATTATGATTACGGACTTTTCCGGCATTATATTCGACTATACGCTGATTTTTGATCGGCCTGTCATCTATGCGGACACGAGTTATGATGCATCTCCTTACGATGCAGCGTGGTTCGACGGTAAACTTTGGAGATTCGATGTCTTGACCAAACTCGGCGTGCCGTTGCAGGAAGAATCATTCGGTTCGTTAAAGGAGATAATCGACAATACCCTTGCCTCTGATGCCTTCCAGGCTGGCCGGGACAGCGTCAGGGATGAGTGTTGGCAGAACCGTGGCAATGCCGCCGTCGCAACCGTTGATTATCTCATCGGCAAAAAGGTTGCGGAGCAAAAAGTTTCGTAAATAGAACAAATTCAGAAAAAGGATATTGTATGGAAGATACGTTAGGTTCATCATATTTAAATTTCACAGTGGGACCAGTCATGATGGACCCTCAGATTCTCTCACTCGGCGCAGAACCGTTGCCGTACTTCAGGACTCCCGAATTTTCAGACTTGATGTTCCGCAATGAAGCGATGCTTTTGCAGCTGCTCAATGCTGACGAAGGCTCACGTGCGGTGTTTATTACAGGCTCGGGAACTGCTTCAATGGAAGCGGCTGTCGCCAGCCTGTACGGTAAAGAAGACAAGGTGCTCGTCGTAAACGGCGGCAGTTTCGGTGCCCGTTTTGCCCAGCTGCTCTCCTTGCATGGCATCCCCAATACTCAGATTGTTCTGGAGCCGGGAAAAACTTTGACTCGTGAAATGTTGGACCCGTATGAGGGTAAGGGGTATACTGGCTTTCTCCTTCAGCACGATGAAACTTCTACCGGTGTTCTGTACGACATGAATCTGGTCGGAGACTTTTGTTTGCGAAACAAACTGTTCCTGACAGTCGATTGTATCAGTTCGTTCCTGGCTGATGCAGCAGATATGAAGCAATGGGGTGCTGGCGCTGTCATTGTCGGTTCTCAGAAAGCCATAGCGCTGCCGCCGGGCATTTCTGCCATTGCTTTGAACGGGGAAGGTGTTGCACGGGCAGAGGCACATGATGCCGGCAGCCTTTACCTCGATGTAAAAGTCTATCTGAAGAACATGGAGCGGGGGCAGACACCGTTTACTCCCGCAGTCGGTACCTTGATCCAAATGAACGCACGCATGACCGCATTGCTTAAAGCTGGCGGGGCGCACGCTGCGGTACGGGAAGTACGGGAGCGTGCGCTGTATTTCCGTAAAAGCATAGAACAGCTTCCATTTGATATCTTCCCGGAAACACCTGCAAACGGCGTTACGGCGCTTGCTGTCCGGAACGGGGCGGATGCTAAAGCGATTTTTATGACGATGAAGGATAAGCACCATATTTTCGTCTGCCCGAACGGAGGGGACTTGGAACACAAGGTATTCCGCGTGGGACACATCGGGGTCATCTCTACCGACCAGGTTGACCGTCTGGTTGCCGCCCTGTCGCTGACTCTTGAGGAGCTTGCAAAATGATAGCAGGAAAAACCGTCGTCTATACATCGGGGACATTTGATTTACTCCATGTCAACCACATAAAGATGATTGAATATGCCCGCTCGTTGGGGGATATTCTGATTGTCGGCGTAAACACCGATGAATTGGTTGCCACCTACAAATCTACTCCGATAGTCCCGTTTGACGAGCGGATTGCGCTTGTCAAAGCCTTGAAGTATCCGGACATCGTCGTTCCCCAGAATTCGCTTGACCACCACGACAAAGTGAGCAAGCTGAACTTCGACGTGTTTGTCGTCGGTGATGACTGGGCCGGCAAGTATGATTATCTGCGGGAACAAGGCGTTACCGTCGTCTATTTTCCGTACGGTGCGGGGGAAAGTTCCACTGTTCTGAAAGAGAAAATCTACAAGAATTACTCGGAATTGAAGAAGAAAGCGGACAATCACTTTCCGAATGATATTGATGTCCGCAGCTAAAGAGGAAGGGGCTGGCGGATTTTTTGTATAAAAATTCATAAAACGTATTGACAAGATACATTAGTTAGTGTATGTTAACAATGTGATCAAGGTTAGATATTACTAACAAAGATTGCAATTGAGTTCGAATATAAAGCGAAGGTATGTCTGGTATTCTCCTTACACAGCCACAAAAAATATTCGCCATACCTTCGCTTTTTCTTTCCACAAGGCGGTTATAAGATGAGCTTTGATAAAATGGTCCTGTATTACGGTGCCCCTGCCTTGTGTGGAGTAAAAAGTGCAAGTCTTTTCTCCGCAAAACCGAATTTTGCTTCCGCTGAACACATTTTATTATGGATGCAGCTTCTTGCTTCTGTTGGAAAAAAAATGGCGGTAATCGACCGTTCTCCTTTGTTGAAACTTTTCTTTGTCTATGATGAACGCATTATGTATGAGACAGTCGGCGGGGCAGCTCAGGTTGCCTACCTTGCTGCGAAAGGATATCCGGTCTCAAAAGGGCTTTCTGCTGTTCTTTCAGAATTATTTTTTAGGATTGAGACTCAGCGGGATTTCCCTCATGAAATAGGTTTGTTCCTTGGATATCCGCTTGAAGATGTCGTCTGCTTTGAACGGGACGGGGGAAAGTCCAGCAAGTTTTCCGGCATGTGGCAGGTCTATTCAAATGTTGAAGAAGCGTGCCGCAGGATGGCGCTTTACCGCAAGTGTTCGGATACATTCGCCCGCTGTTATGATGAGGGCATGGATTTTCTGCATATTCACAAAAATTATTCTATATCGCTTGGAGGAATCAAAGTATGAAAAAGGCTGTAATATACAGTACGACAACAGGAAACACCGAGGCAATGGCAAATGCAGTGGCGGAAGGTGTAAAGGCTTCTGGAGCAGACGTTCTTTTTGCAAAGGCAGATGAAGCGAATGCTGATGATGTGCTTGCCTGTGATGTTATCATCTTAGGAAGCCCTGCAATGGGTGATGAAGTTCTTGAGGATTCAATGGAAGATTTCTATGGAAAAATAGAAGGTTCCATTTCAGGAAAGAAAGTCGCCATATTCGGTTCGTATGACTGGGGTGACGGACAATGGCTCCGTGATTGGGCTGACAGAATCACCAGTTCCGGTGCGACTGTCGTCAACGGGGAAGGTCTCAAGGGGCACTTGGAGCCGGATGATGACTGCGTAGCTGAGTGTAAAAAACTCGGTGAAACTGCATAGCATTTTTGTTTGAGGTGCGTTTTGCCCCCGGAAGAAGCCTTGGAACGGGTTTCTGCCGGGGGCTTTTCTTGTTTTTAGGGCAGTGCAGTTTTTTGCAGTGGACAGTTCCAAGAGTGGACGTGTCCCTTGCATGAACATGCAGTGCCCGGTGTCGGGGTAAGAAACGCACTGTGCAGACTCATGCAAGGGACACTGTTTTTATCTGCAGTGGACAGTGCAGGAGTGTGCAGCAGGACAGGTGCAAGACTATGCAGTGGACAGTGTCGGGGCGTGCAGTAGGCGGTGTCGTGGTCGTGCACTGGGCGGTACTGTTTACAACTGTATTGCAGAAGT
>CADBRT010000060.1 GCA_902797055.1 uncultured Spirochaetaceae bacterium | reverse complement strand
TAACCCGCTATGCGAAAAAGTCCGTCGGAATTCCGGCGGACTTTTTATTCGCGCGGAGGGGTCAATACCCCACCGCTCTGCGTCGAGTGCTGTTATCGTGCCAATCCAGCATTCTTTCCGGCTCTGCGCCCGAAAGTAAAGATGTCGGCGATAGCGTTTCCGCCAAGTCTGTTGCCCGCATGGATGCCGCCAGTCACTTCACCGGCTGCCCACAATCCCTGTATAGCGTTTCCGTTTGTATCCAAAACCTGACAGTCGCCGTTGATTGCGAGACCGCCCATAGTGTGGTGCAAAGATGCCTTGCGAGGAGAAATGACGATGCCGACTTCGGGATGACTCTCGATGTAGTTCAGGTCGATGTATCCTGCCAGCACTTCCTTGCCGAAGTCTGGGTCAGACTGTTTTGCCACACAAGCATTGTATTTTTCGATTGTGGCGCGCAATGCCGCTTCGGAGAAAGCAGGGGCTGCCCCGCCCGCCTTTGTATTTGAAGCTTCGGCAAGTTCTGCAAGAGTTGAACCGTAGAATACGTGTCCATTTTCCACCATTGACCGCACGCTTGTCCCGAACAGGCTGTCGTCAAGTTTGGTTCCCCGGCACTTTCCGTCTTCGTTCTTCATTCCGGAACCTGCGTAGATGATATAGAAAATGCCGTTGTCGAGCTTCAGCGATGCCTTTGCAAGGACGTCGCGCTCAGCATATTCATTTACAAAGCGGTTTCCCTTTCCGTCAATCCACAGCTGCTCGGAAGCATCCGCCCAAATTCCGTCTGTCATAGTTCCCTTGACCGGAGAAGAAGACGGCATAAGCTGAGAAACGCCCAAATCAATCGTATCAGCCCCGACTTCCATTCCCATCAGAATGCCGTCGCCAGTATTTGTTCCCACGTTCGTCGTAAGGGTTCTGTCTGTAAGGTCAGTACCCCAGTACTCGTCGTACTTCTTTACCATGGCAGGATTTGCGCAGTAACCACCGCTCGCAAGTACGACGCCGTTTTCTGCATGGAATGTCACTTTTGTGCCGTCAGATTTCTGCGCTTCAACGCCGTTTATCCTACCGCCGGCATCTTTCAAAAGTTTTTTGCCTGCTGTCTCTGTATAGATTTTCACCCCGGCTTCCTCTGCAGTATTTCTGAGCGCATCGATCAGAGGCTGTCCGTTTGTATAGGCGTGGGTCCGCGGCCACATAGCACCCAGAACAGTATAGAGGCTTTTGCCCGCCCCCTTCCGGGAATCGGTCTTTACACCCAAGGAACCTGTCCAGTCATAGGAATCGAGGGCATTCTCCGCAAGCGTGCGGGCAAGCTTGATGTCAGAGGAAATCCATCTGCCGTCATTCATCTGTCTCAATCCGCCGGTGTAAATGTGCCACATGTGGAGCTCTATGGAATCATACCCTCTCATGTCTTTTCCTGCAGTTCTGCCCTCGTTTGCAGCATAGAAATCGCGGATGGACTGCTGCAGTGAAATGAGGACGGATTTCCACTCAGGGAAGAGGTCCAAATGCAGACTCGGGTCCGTTTCCGACAGGGAAAGGTAAGAGTCCAACGTATGTTTCTGAGCAACAGACAGAACAGTTTCTGTTTGAGCTTCGGTATCAACGGCGTTGAATGCACCGCCTGCCATCATCGTATTTCCGCCGAGGAACGAACTTTTTTCAATGAGAATGACTCTTGCTCCCTGCTGAGCTGCAGAAATTGCTGCGCTCAGACCGGCTCCACCGCCACCGACAACGAGTACGTCAGTGGTATAGTTTTCATCCTTACCGGGCTTTGCTTTATACGCTTTTTTCTTCAGAGCCTCTTTTGTGAAGCCTGCCTGCACCGCAGCATTTTCCGCTGCACGCATGATTGCACCGCTGGCAAGCGTTGCACCTGTGACGGCATCGAGATATGTTGTTTGATGTTCTACAATCTGTTTCGGAATGCGTTCCAACGCGACACCTGCTATGGACGGGGTCTCGTGACATTCCGTTACAGAGACATTTGTAATCTTACCTTTTTCCACGGTAAGTTCCACAGAAACCTTTCCCTGCATACCGACGGAAGAACCTGTGTATGTACCGGATTTTGCTTTTGAACAGGAAGCGAGCAAGAGCGCTGCCGCTGTACAACCGAGAAACGATACAATCTTTTTCATACTATATCCTCTAACTAAAAATTATTTGCTTTTAAAAGCATAAACCTGTCAGCGACTTACAGGTCAAGAGGAAGTTTCAGCAACCAGTGTCTATGGAATAACCGAGACACAAGCCATGCACCAGGCGGTTATCTCGTTTATAACTGATGAAGATTCTGCCGACAATATCAGTTTCCAATGTATGTCCGTTTTGAGTTTGGTACGCAAGCAGCGGGGCTATGTCTGTTGTGGAAATACAGAACGGGTCTTCGCATTCAATCATGATGCTGACACCGTTCACCCGTGCATCCTTTTTTATTCCAGCAGGGAAACGCAGGCCTATTTTTTTCCTGTTGGATTCCAGTATTCCCAGCCCTAAAGAAACGTCAAGTCTGTCTGTTTCTTCCCGCACCGACTGCAGGACGCTTTGCAGGCTTATTTTGATGCAGATATAAGAAAACGGCATGACTTCCGCAAGGCTTTTTACGGCTTCCCGTTCCGCCTCGGAAGACTCCGCATTGATTGTCCAGATGTTGTAGCTTTCTTCAAGTTCCGAAACGGAAACCTTGCCTGCATTGGAGCGGATTGTATGGAAATACGCTTCCATCTCCCTGAGCCGCACTAGCCGGATTTCTTGTTCCCGGATTGAAGCTTCCAGCGTTGCAATCCGGCTTTCCACTCTTGCGCCGATCTGGTTCAGGTCTTCATTTTGTGCGGCAAGCACATCCTGCAATCCGAAATCAAAACTTCTGAGCATCTGGGCATTGTAGATGTTCAGTGCATCGGAGTCTGAGAATGAGCGGTAGTTGTTCGTTTCTTTCCGTCCGCTTTGAATTATGTTCTCCCTGTCATAAAAGCGGATCTTGCTCGGCGGCACACCAGTCCTTTCAGAAAACTCTTTTACAGTCATAAAAAAAACGCTTGGATTTTACCCTTTTTTTCCAATAATAGCCATGGTTTTTGTTCTGTGGACCATTACAGTGACAAATAGGCAAAAAGCTTCCCTATCATATAGATTTATATCATCTGGTAGTGGCGGAAGGCATTGAAAATACCGTCCTCGGCGACGGGTGTCGTCACATAATCCGCATACTGCAAAAGGGACTTTTCCGCTCCACCCATCAGAATGCTGAGGTGTGCATATTCAAGCATGGCGACATCATTGGTGCTGTCCCCCACCGCAATAGTATCTTTATGGTCAATGCCGAAATGCGCTTCCATGAATTTCATGCCTGTCGCCTTTGAATAAGCCTGCGGAATAATTTCAAAAACTGCATGCCCCCTGTCAATGAACGTCAAATCATTTTGGAACAGAGAACGGAACGTTTCGAAATCCGCATCCGGTGTGAGGACGACAAGAAATTTTTCGAACTGCACATTCGGGTAATCCTCCGGCGTTATGAAGCGCAGGCTCTGAGGAAGTTTGTTTTGAAACGATTCTATAGAACTTGCAATGCGGGATTTATAACCGTTTGCAGAGCAGTAAATGCCGTCATCGTTTTCCAGCATCCACTCAATGCCGCAGCTGTCCAGTGCAACCAGAATTTTCCGGCACAGTTCCTTTTCTAAATGATAGGAAAAAAGAATATCATCTCCCATGCGGATATAAGTGCCGCAGCCGCAGACGTAGCCGTCAACAGGAATGCTTCGTATAACGGCATCGAGGGCGGCGTACGGACGGCCGGTGTTTATGAGGCAGATGTGCCCGTTCTGTCTGAGCAGTGTCAGCGCTTTCAGCGTGCTTTCCGGCGCATAATGGTCGTGACCTTCCGTTATCAAAGTCCCGTCAATGTCGAAAAAAATCAGTTTTGTATTCATTCCTATAGTCCTGTCAAAAGCGTTTCAAAGTACAGTAGTACGCCAGTCAAACCATGTGCAACAGGCCAAGCCTGAATCACCTGCGCTTCGAAATCCCTCATACCATATCACAAAAACGATTTATAAAGAATTTACTTGACAAAACAATATTATTCTCTGTATAGTATAGTAAGTAAAACAATATTGTTAAATTCTAAGAAAATCCATGGAAGGAGTAGCGTATGATGTTCAACACGGGCTCCTCGCTCCTTGATGCGGTGGTTCTGTCGGTCGTCGCAAAAGACGAAGAGGGAACCTACGGCTACAAGATTACGCAGGAAGTCCGGACTGTCCTTGAAGTATCCGAAACTGCTTTGTATCCGGTTTTACGAAGACTGCAGACGAACGGTCTTTTGGAAACTTATGACAAGGCTTTTTCCGGACGGAACAGGCGGTACTACAAAATAACACCGCAAGGTTTGCAGGAACTTGGTCGGTACCGTTCTGAATGGGTTGCATATTGCACTAAAATAAATGCAATTCTTATGCATTCAAAAGAGGAGGGATGATAAAAGACATCCAAGGGCGATGGTCTTTTATCATGACAAAGTTCCGTTGAAAAAATTGCATATTGAAGTGTTCTCTCACGCGAACACTAATAGGAGAATGTGAATGACTCGCAATGAATATCTTAATGACCTTAAGTACGAACTCCGCAATCTTCCTGTAGAAGAACAGGAGGATGCGCTGGAATTCTACCGCGGATATTTTGAAGATGCAGAGAACGATGAACAGGTGATGCAGGAATTCGGCTCACCGAAAGAACTCGCCGCATCGATAATCGAAAAATTCGCCAGTGTTCCGGAAGTCCGTAAGCCACAGAAAAATAAAAGCCAGAACGGCTCGTACGGTCAGTTCGACGATACGGAAATCCGCAGTCTGGACATATCGCTTGGAGCGGCTGAAATTGTGCTCACCCAGGGGGAGAAGTTTTCTGTGGATTACCGCGGTCTGGACATCGGCGAAGTTGTATGCTCCGTGTCCCCGTTCGGCACACTCACCATAGAAAACATCAGCCACCTGCCGAAATTCAGGAATTTCAGTATATGGAGCCACCACAGCCACGAAAGTTCGGTCACCGCCCATCCGCGCATCCTCATAAAGATTCCGGATGGTACCAAGTTCGATCTTGTCAGGATTCACGTGGGAGCAGGAGACTTCAGAATGAAGAACCTGCGCATAACAACATCGAGAAGCTACATTGATGTCGGAGCAGGAAATCTGGTGCTGAACAATATTCACAGCGGAGAAACAGCATTCCGCTGCGGCATGGGGAACATCACCTACACAGGAACCGTTGCTGAACAAGTAAACGTAGACTGCGGCATGGGGAACATTTCTCTCAACTTAGAAGGAGAGCCGGACCACTACTCTATCACTGCGAAAGTCGGGCTGGGGAGCGTCAGGTTCAACAACATCAAAAAAGACGGAGTGGGAGCGATTGACTGCACAGAAAAAAAACAGAATCACTTTTCAGTTAACTGCGGCATAGGGTGTGTACACATAAAAATGACACCGTCCAAAAGCGAATAGGAGGAAGAATATGGCAAAAAGATTGTACAAATCTTCAGACAGAAAAATCAGCGGAGTCTGCTCAGGGATTGCAGAGTTTCTCAATATCGACTCGACAATCGTCCGTCTTGTGTGGATTGTGCTGACCTGTTTCAGTGCCGGCACGGGAATCATCGCGTACTTTGTCTGTGCTCTTATCATGCCGGACCGTCCTTCGGATTCATCCGACTGGAGCAATGTAAGGCAGGCAAACGAATACAGCGAAAGCGACAAGGAATTCGACAGCTACTTCAAAAAAGACAGCCAGCACAAAGATTAAAAAAAAGGGGGCTAACCACCCCCTTTAGTCTTACAGTTCTATCGCCTGGCTCATAAAACAGGCAATTCCTTCGGTGATAAACTGCTTGCGCAATTTCTGAACCACCTGACGAATTTTTTTCGCTTCGTCCTTTGAGCAATAGATGATGAACATCATATTGCACTGGGGCCACACGTCATTCCCCAAGTGAGGGGTGCTGAAACCTGCACCCATGACCGTTTCAAACTTGGTAAAATGCTTACCGATATCGTTTTCCTTGAAAGCCTGAAGAAAATCTTCTTCCAAAGCTTGGGAAAAGATTATCTCCATTCTGACGCGCATCGCTGAATCTTTCTTTTCCTCAGACATGGGCTGCCTCCTTTTGATTGCTGATTACAATCGGTTTCTGCATTTCACTGTCAGAGAAGACAGATTCACGGGCTTCCTGTTCCCGCCGTTTCTTCTCTGCTTTCTGTCTTTTGCGTTCCGCTTTCTTCAAGCGGCGGTTGTTCACGATGAAGTAGATTGCAGGCATGATAAAGAGCGTCATCAGAGAACCGAAGCTCATTCCTCCGAAAACTGTCAAGCTGATTGGCTGCATGGATGTAGATCCTTCTCCCGGGAAGAATGCCATAGGAGCGAGCGATATGACAGTTGTAAGCGTTGACATGAGAATCGGGCGGAGACGGCTTCGCGCAGCCTCTACGCAGGCTTCCCTCAGTTCCAAACCGCGCTTGCGCAAAAGGTTCGTGTAATCAACAAGAACGATACCGTTGTTTACAATAGTTCCGACGAGAACGAGGATTCCCATGACAGTGATAATGCTCAACTGCTGTCCCGCAAGGAAGTAGATGGCAATGACACCGATAAGTGAAAGCGGTATGGTGGCAAGGATGATAAACGGGTCAAGAAAGGACTCGAACTGACTTGCCATGACGACGAATACCAGCACTGCCGCCATAATGATTATGGCGCCGAAGTTTACGACTGCTTCCACCATGTCTTCATAGTCACCGCTAAACGAAAGCGTAACGGCTTCGTTTTTAGGGATATTGTCGTCTATGATTTTCTGCACGCCTGCCTGCACCACGTCCAAAGAAAGTCCAGACACCGGCTTTACGGTGATGTGGATGATTCGCGACTGGTTCTCGCGGTTGATGGTGACCGGTGCTGTGTCCTGTACATAGTGGGAGAAGCTTGAAAGCGGTACACGGACTCCTGAATTATTCATGGCGAATATCTGGTCAAGGTCGGAGAGTTTGTTTTTGTCCTGTTCGCTCAGCCGCACAACAACATCGATGTCGTCGCCGTTCTTTGTGTAGCGGCTCGCTGTAGTTCCGTTGATTGCGGCAGCGATTTCACTTCCCACGTTGTAGATGTTGAGTCCCATTTCGTACATGCGGTCGCGGTCGACGAAAATTTCAACCTGAGGAAGTCCTTCCTCCTGGTCGCTGGTGACTTCCGTCACGTATTCGGAGCCTTTGTCGTTGAGGACTTTTACAATCTGCGCAGAAGTTGACCTCAGCAGTTCCAAGTCGTTGCTGCGTACTCCTATGCTGATGCCACCAGAAGACATGCTCATGTTGTTGCTCTGGAAGGTAATCTTCGTACCCGGATACCGGTTGAAGTACTTGCGGAGTTTTGCCTTGAGCGTCTGTTCGGAATCCCAGTCCGGCTGCCGCTCATCCTCCGGATAAATGGAGAATGTTATGGTTCCAGTATTGGTTTCAGCCCCGGAGGAAAGCATGGAGCTACCTCCGACGGATATCGATGTATATTTTATGCCCTTCAAATCCGGCATAACGGTCGCTTCGAATTCCCGTACAGTGGCATCTGTCACACCCAAGGTGGTACCTTTTGGAAGTTCAAACTGCACAGAGACAGTGCTGGAAGCGGACTCCGGCATGAAGATGAATCCCAAAACCTTTACTGAAAGGAAGGAGCCGATGAGCAGCAGGAATACGAGTGCAATACAGATGTATCTGAACCGGATGACAAAAGCAACACCGCGGGAGTATGCTTTTTCAAGGTGGCGGAAGAGAGCATCGAACAGATTGCTGATTCCGTAGCCGATTCCCTTGCGCCGTCCCGCTGCGACATTCTCTATCTTCAAATACTTTGAGGTGAGAACCGGAACGAGCGCGATAGCGACAATCAGTGAACACAAAAGGGAAAAGATGATGGTATAGGCGAGGTCGTTGAAGAACTGTCCCATTATGCCGAGCTGTTTCTTGAACATCAGCATCGGCAGGAAGATACAGACAGAAGTCAACGTACTTGCGGTGATGGACATTATCATCTCACGGGAACCCATGACCGCGGCGACAGTAGGCTTGGAACCTTTTTGCGTGTAGCTGAATATGTTCTCCAAAACAACGATGGAGTTATCAACGAGCATACCAATGCCAAGCAAGAGACCGCCGAGAGAAATCATGTTGAGCGTTATACCCATGAAGTACATCAGGAACAAGGTGATGAATACGGAGATAGGTATGGCGAGACCGATGATAATCGTGCTTTTGAAGCTGCGAAGGAAGACGAACAGAACGATAACGGCAAGGAGTGCTCCCTGCACAACAGACTTTACGACTTCCGCAATGGTCTGCTCAATGATATCCGTCGTATTGGAAGTTTCTATAATGTCAACATCGCTCGGAAGTTCTTTCTTTATGGCTCCCAAGGCGGAACGGATTGCTTTTGCAGCTGTGACGGAATTCTTGCCGCTCTGCTTGGTCACGTTCAGAATGACGCACTGCTCTCCGTCCAAGTACGCAAGGGATGTCTCTGTTTTGTAGCCTTCGTAGATATCAGCGACATCGCGCAACCGGATTGTACGAATTTCAGGGGCTGACATGCCGTTAGACTCTGCCGCCTTATATGAAATGACCGTGTTTTTGAGGTCGTCAATACTGGTGTACTTTCCGTTTGTCTTGATGGAATAGTTTGTCTGACCGCTGGTAATGGTTCCGCCGGAACTCTGAACGTTCTGAGCTCCTATCATCTGTGCGACGGTTGAAATAGAAAGTCCGTAGGCTTCAAGTCTGTCGCGGGGGATATCGACGTTGATTGATTTTTCGCGTCCTCCCGAAATGTTAGCGGACGCGACACCATCTATCTGTTCCAACCTCGGCTGTACGATGTTCTCCGCATAATCGCGAAGTTCCTCAGGAGTACGCTTTCCCTTCAGTGCAAGCGTCATCATAGGGATCATGGACGGATCTGCCCTGATTGTCACCGGCGCCTCTGCGTTTGTCGGCAGATAGGCGCGCACCAAATCTATTTTATCACGTATTTCATTTGCCGCGCTGTCAAGGTTTGCACCGTAATCGAGCTCCAGAATGATAAGGCTCTGTCCGGCAGATGACTGGGATTTAAGGCTTTTGAGTCCGCTTAAACCGGAAAGACTGCTTTCCATGATGCGGGTCACGCTCTGTTCAACTTCCTCAGGGCCTGCGTTTGGATAGCTCGTCATAACGAGCATGTATGGAATTTCCATGTTCGGAAACATGTCCATAGGCAGCTTCAAGGTACAGTAAATTCCAAGAGCTATGAGAACAAGGAAGATAAGAAGGGTCGTCGTTGGCTTTTTGACGGCTGTTTCTGAAATCGTCATGCATCTCCTCCTTCAACGGAAAGCACATTGACCGAGGAACCGTCGTTGAGAAGTGATTGTCCCTGATGTATTATGATATCGCCGACAGAGAGACCGGAGGTTATTTCGGTTTTGTCGTCGACAGTTATGCCTTTAGTAACACTTTGCAGTCTGACAGCCCCCTTCCCCTCGCCTGAAGTTCCAGAGACAATAAAGACGTATGATTCCCCTTCCCGCGATACGATGGCTGACGACGGTACGACAATGGCGTCCTGCACGCTGTCCGTCACCAGTCGGATTCTTGCATACATGCCGACTTTGACGCGTGAATCGGGAGGCGTTATGCGCAGTTTGATTGCCATAGTCCTCGTAGAGGTGTCGAGGACAGGGCTGACTTCAAATACCTGTGCAGAGAACTTGACATCCGGGTATGCATCGAACGAAACGGTCGCCTGCTGTCCATTTTTTATGCGGCTGATAAACCGTTCAGCAACACTCGTCTTTATCTCCAAATCATTCGTTGAACTGATTTTTGCAATGCTCATGCTCTGCGAGACGGTGGAACCAATAGTCGGCGTAAACGAAACGACTCTGCCTGCAATCGGAGACTTTACAGGGCTAGCCTTGTAGTTCATGCCCGGGCGACTGGCGTCGACATAGGCAAGGATTTCGTCCTTTTGGACACTATCGCCTACGTTGACCAAGATTCTTGATATTTTGCCAGCCTGATCAGGTATGACATCTACGGAAGAAACTGGTGCGACATCTCCGCCGAACTCCAGGTATTCATCCAAGTTTCCGGGGCTAACTTTGAATCCTTTTACTGCATATACGATTTCTTCGGGTTCTGCAGTTTCCGGAACGGCAGCCGTCTGTTTTTTCTGACAGCCGGTGGCGAACACCACAGCGTATACGGCGATGGATGCACACACAGCCATGTGTATTATAGAAGTCTTTTTCATCTTGTTTCTCCAATTCTCATATTCAAAGCCTGCTCCAAGTCAAGCAAAGCAGAAATATAATTGTATTTTTGGTTCAAAAGCCCGAGTTTTGCCTGGTTCAACTGGGTCTCGGTGTCCCGGAGCTCCAGAAGTTCCGTCGTTCCAGCCTGATAGGACGTCTCCGCCATGTCATAGGAACGCTGGGCAAGCTTTATGTTTCTGTCCATGGCATCAATCTGGTCGCGGGCGGTTTTAAGCGCGTCGATGGATTTTTTCACTTCCAGCCGCTGGTTCTCTTTGAGCGTGTTCAGCGATACATCAATCTTCCTGATGTTGTCCTTCAAGTCCTGAGCCTGCTGCCTGTTCTTTGAAAACGGAAACAGATTCGTCAGTTCCCAGGCGATTGTCGCACTGAAGGAACCTCCGTCGTTCCAGTTGTCGGTGTCAGTCCACGACTTGTTGAACGCATCGGTAATCATCGGCTGCCAGGACCAGTTCAAGGCAAGCGCCGGTGTATATGATGACAGATTCAAGGCCTTGAGGTTGTGTTCCAAATTGGCCTTGGTGGCATTGAGGGATTGCAGATCAAGCGTTGCATTACCGTATTCAGCAATCAGATGGTCGGCATCGAATTCCACATAGTTCGGTTCAATTGAACCTTTCAGTGCGATGTCCGTTCCCACAGGAAGCCCTAAGATAAATGCAAAGGTATCGAGCTGCTGCTTGAAGGTGCGCTCGGCATCAGCAACCTCGGGGCGCTTGTTTTCGTAGGCGATATATGCCTGCAGGTAGCTGAGTTCAGGAATCACACCGTTGTCCCAGTTAGTTCTGGACTGAACGGAACGGCGGCGGGCGATTTCAAGGCTTTCTTTCTGAAGCTTGATGTTCTCCTGCTGGAGAAGCAACCCGTAAAAAAGCTTTTTTACGTTTGTCTCTGTTTCCTTTCGGCTCTGCTCCAGACTGATGCGTCCTGTTTCGTAGTCCGCTTTTGCCGCCTGAATTTGTTCAATATATGCAAGGCTGAAATTCCAGCTGATGCCGACGTTTCCGACGCCTGCCCAGTGCATACTCTCTGTCTCTTTTGTTTTTTTTGTCGTACCAGGCCTTCCCGTCGTCAGATAGGCAATGGCATTCGCCATCTGCACAGAAGCATTGGCAGACTCTATGGTGGAGTCTATGTCGTTTTGCCGACTCAGAGTTCCGCTCGTTTTGATAGTCGGAACAAGGGCGTTCCAAGAATACTGGGCAGCGCGCTGCTTTATTTCCAAATCGATGTCCGCGCTTTTGAGTGTATGACTGTTCGCCAGTGCGTATTCGACGGCTTTGTCCACCGTAAAAGTTACCGAATGTTCAGTATCCTGCGCAAAAATAGCAGTCTGTGCCATAAAACAAAGGGCGATAATCGCCGGGGCTGTTCTTCTTATCACAATTCACCTCTAAAATCCTTCATTCCAGTTTCTACCATGAAATATATTTCCTTCATGGCAGCCTGTATAATTTCATTTGAAAAATTATTTTCCCTGCAATGCAAAAATGTCATTACGGGCAGTGCATACAAAATAACCATCAACATGACAGAATGACTATTCAGCACTTGCTGACTGCCTCCAAGCGAACGGAACCGAGCCTCTATGCGGCGGAAAAATACGGTGTCTTTCTGCTCATCGTACTGCTTTTCCGCATCACAGTATGGTTTATCACGTGTCGTGGAAATAAGCCCTTTGATGACCTCCGCCATTTCAGGCCGGGCAACAAAATATGCAGTATGGGTCGAGAACAGTGTGTAAACAAATTCCCCGACGGAAGAAACGGTCTCCAGATTACTCAAAACAAGGGCATCGAGCTTTTCGGTTTCTTCCAGTACAATGGATATCAACATTTCTTCTTTGCTTTTGTAGTATGAATACAAACTGCTTTTCGCAAGCCCCATTTCCTCTGCAATTTTTTCTACGGTGACTCCTTGGTATCCGTTCTTTTTAACAACATTCGCAAACGCCTTGAACAACTTCCCCGACGGAGGAAGGGCATCGACGGTCTCCCTGCAGTGCTGATCGATTGCAGCTAGTGCCAGTCGGTCGTTGATGACGCTCTTATCGCTTAAGCCGTCGTTCAAAAAAGCAGAAACCTCCTCCATAAAGATGTCTATGCCCGTTTGCCCGTTCTGTACGGTGGAGTCAACCTTGAAGACTATAAAAAGCATGACGAGAAGACAAGTGCTGACATAGACGGACAGAAAATACGAATGCATATTTATGATGTTGAAATCTTTGTCATAAATCGTATCAAAGACAACGGTTCCCCTGGACCGAAGCTCCCGCACAAAGTAATCTTCCGTAAATGTTCGGCAGGTTGAAAGCAGGTAGAAGAAATCGCGGCGGTGGTTTATGACGTCATTCAAAATGATTGCAATGGCTCTTCCCGGATTCTCATCATCCCACGAGTCCAAAGCGCTGTTCACGACTGCAGAAAAATCATTCAGGATGCGGTTCTTAAGGCAAAGCTCCAAGTCATCTTTGTTCGCAAAGTGTTTAAACAAGGCTGCTTTGGAAATACCGACCGCAGCGGCAAGTTTTGAAAGAGAAACTGTCGTAAACCTCGGAGCATCATAAAAAGAAAGTAAGGTGTCCAGTATTTTCTCTTTTGTATCAGATGCCATTTCCACCTCTCAGATATAAAGGTTACCGATTGTTCGGTAACTACTGTTACAAATATAGTAAGCGCGGTTGTTTTTGTCAATCAAATTCAATATACTTTTTTGTTATGTTAAAGTTTCTTGCAGTTTTTTTGATTTCTATGGTTCCCCTTATTGAATTACGCGGTGCAATTCCTTTCTCTCAGGTGTGGGGACTGCCGATTATTCCTTCATATATAGTAAGCATAATTGGAAATATGATTCCTGTTCCGTTCATCTATTTCTTTGCACGAAGATTCCTTGAGTGGGGACAAGATAAAAAGTTGATCGGAGGGATCTGCTCGTTCTTTTTGACAAAAGGAACAAAGGCCGGACAAAAACTTCAGGAAAAGGCTGGACACGGTCTGTTCATCGCCCTTCTCCTGTTCGTAGGAATCCCGCTGCCGGGAACCGGTGCATGGACCGGAACGCTGGCGGCGAGCATCCTTGACATGAAAGCAAAAGAAACGGTGCTCGCCGTAACAGGCGGAGTGCTGCTCGCCGGAATCATAATGATGCTTGCCAGTCTGGGAGTTTTTGGCGCCGCAGGAGCTATGATTTCCGCTTAATTCATGTAGAGGAAATGCGCCGACCGCAATACACTATGAGACAGTACGAAGACCTGATTCCGAAAGCGGAGTCAGGTCTTTTTTTGTAGAAACCCCAGAAGGAACAAAATATCAGAGAGGAACAACCAAAAAGGATACAATGATGTGTACGGAATTTAAAATAAAAAGAACCATTCATTCGAATGGTTCTTTTTTAAGAGCGGCAGAAGGGAGTCGAACCCTCGTCTTCAGCTTGGAAGGCTGAGATAATAGCCGTTATATGACTGCCGCGTTAACTATGTTTATAATATACAGAAATCACATTTTTTTGTCAATAACAAAATACAGAAATTGTAAAAAAATTTTTTTCTTGTTATACTGGTTGCATAAATCCCAAAAAAGGTTTCTTAGGAGGATACCTGTTTTATGGAAAAGTTCTTTAAACTCAAGGAACGCGGTTCAACAGTCAACCGTGAAATCGTCGCCGGAATCACCACGTTCCTTGCCATGTCGTACATTCTTGCAGTCAACCCGAACATTTTGTCAGGTTCTGGAATGAACTGGGAATCAATTTTCACTGCCACAGCAATTTCATCTGCCATCGCCACGCTGGTCATGGCTTTCTGTGCCAACCTCCCTGTGGCTCTCGCTCCAGGACTGGGACTCAACGCGTTTTTTACGTACACAGTTGTCCTCGGCATGGGCTGCACTTGGCAGTTCGCACTGACAGCAGTCCTTCTTGAAGGCGTTCTGTTCATCATACTGTCCCTCGTCGGCATACGTGAGGCCATCATAAAGTCCATCCCTGTCAGTCTCCGCAAGGCTGTCGCAGTCGGAATCGGTCTTTTCATCACACTGATCGGTCTTGCAAATGCAGGTATTGTCGGTACCGACACAGGAACCCTCATCGGATTTGAAAATCTCAACCTTTCACACACTTCTGCATTGGTTGCTGTTCTGGGGCTCATCATAACAATCGTCCTTTTCATAATGAATGTTCCCGGCTCAATTCTGATCGGCATCGCACTGACGACAGTCATCGGCATTCCGTTCGGAGTGACAACAATTCCGGAAAACTGGGCACCGTTCTCAGTTCCAAAGGCACCTCACCTCTTTCAGTTTGAATGGTCCAATGTTTTTACGCTGAAATTCTTCGTTGTATTCTTTACATTCCTGTTCACTGACATGTTCGATACAATCGGTACGCTGATGGGAGTCGCAGAACAGGCGAACCTCAAAGACAAAGAAGGCAACATCATCAATGCAAAGCAGGCATTGCTTTCCGATGCAATCGGTACGGTAGCAGGTGCATGTCTGGGAACTTCAACAGTAACAAGCTTCGTTGAATCAACTTCCGGTGTCGCAGCCGGCGGACGCACCGGTCTAACATCCGTTGTAACAGCGATTATGTTCCTGCTTGCGCTCTTCCTCAGCCCGCTGTTCGCTTTGGTTCCGTCTGCAGCAACAGCCCCGGCGCTCATCTTCGTCGGCTTCCTGATGATGCGGTCTATCACGACAATCAATTTCAAGGATCCGACTGAAGGTATCCCGGCATTCATCACTATCATGGTCATGCCGTTCTCTTATTCAATTGCGAAGGGTATCTCCTGGGGTGTCATTGCCTATGTCATCTCAAAAGTCGCAGGCAAGAAGTCTCGCGAGATTCCGTTTGTAACATGGGTGCTCGCCGCTATTTTCGTGGCGGATATAATATTCGAAGCTGTAAAATAAGGTAAGTCTACAGCAGTGTGACAGTAATGCGACACTGCTGTTGCACCATTGCATATGTTGTACAGGGTAAAAAAATGACCAGTCTGTAACAGACTGGCCTTCATTCATTTTAGAACCACTTGGATGCCTGATCTTCCCAATCGATAATCTCTTCAGGCTTAAAGAAAAGGTTTACTTCGCGCTCTGCGCTTTCATCACAATCGCTGGCATGAATGATATTGTGCTGTGTGTGTGAACAGAAATCTCCGCGGATTGTGCCAGGATGGGCTTCCGCCGGACTTGTGGAACCGGTCATCTTTCTCACCAGTGTAATGCAGTCATCTCCCTGCCATACCATGGCAACAACAGGACCGCTTGTAATATAATCTACCAGAGGGTCATAAAAAGGCTTGCCCTTGTGCTCTGCATAATGTTTTGCAGCCAGTTCGGGAGTTATGGTCATCAGTTTGAGCCCCACCAACTTAAGCCCTTTCTTTTCAAGGCGGCTAATAACCTCGCCGACAAGCCTGCGGTTGAGAACACCAGGCTTCAGCATTGCGAAACATCTCGTACTCATAATTGAGTTAGCATATCAAACCGTAAAAGTTTATTCAATAGACTCATGATGTAAATATCGAAATTTGTCCGTAAAACTAGCGCTATTTTGAACCGTCTCGATTGTCACCGACCAGTATTTCTGATACACTAAATTCACCTGTAATATATAGAGGATGTATATAAAGTGATATTCTATCTCGGTGGCTTGTTGAAGAATTATTTCGGGCCTGCCAGACTGCTGCAGTCCTACGCAGTGCTCATCGTGCTTGCTCTTTACTTGGGATTTTGGATTACAAGGAAATTCCTGCCACGCTTTTATCCGCTGCTTCCGACAGACAGAGGGCGTGAGTTCACCCTTTCAAAAGAAGTTTCAAAAGGCAAGCCTACCGGCGCCGGAGTTGTGTTCATCACTATTTTTGTCGTATTGAGCCTTTTGTTCATTCCGCTGGACTCCCTGCAATGCGGAATTCTCATACAGACGTGGCTCATGATGCTTACCGGTTTTCTTGACGACAGGAGTAAAGGCGGTTGGGGGGAATACCGCAAGGCACTGCTTGACCTTGTAATCACGCTTGCGGCTTCCCTGCTTTTGGCACACTACCTGCCGCAGAATTATCAGGACGGAAAACTGTTTTTCTGGCTGCCGTTCACAACACAGCATCTATTTTTGCCGAAATGGCTGTATATCGTCATTTCGACAGTCATGCTGTGGATTTCAGTCAACACGACAAACTGTACGGATGGTGTCGACGGACTCAGTTCATCGCTTGTCCTCATCGCCCTTTTTACGATGGGTTCTATCTTTTACATAATACTGGGTCATGTAGACATATCCGCCTACCTGCTGCTTCCTCACATTGCGGACGGAGCCTCTTGGGGGCTGATGACGTTCTGCCTCGCAGGCATACTCATGGGATACCTGTGGCACAATGCGTTCCCAAGTTCAGTCCTCATGGGAGATGCCGGTTCACGTGCGCTTGGCTTCTACATCGGTGTCTGCGTTATGGTGAGCGGAAACCCGTTCATGTTCCTTGCAACCTCGTCCATCATCTTCATAAACGGAGGAATGGGACTGCTCAAAGTTGCACTCAAGCGATTCTTTCACATTTCAATCCTTGAAAAAATCAGGTTTCCGCTGCATGATCACTTCAGAAAGAACCATGGCTGGTCTCCAACGCAAGTACTGCTTAAATTCCTTATAATCCAGCTGCTCATAACAGTGGCTATGCTGGGTGTATTCTTTAAAGTCCGTTAATCTGCATTAAATATCCTTAAAAGGGGGAATATATGACATTTGCCGAAAAAATCCGTGAAACAGCAGAAGAAGGCATTGTCCTTCTGAAAAATGACAATAATGTCTTGCCGCTTACAAAAGATGACACCGTGTCCATTTTCGGACGCATGCAATACGATTACTACCGGAGCGGAACAGGCTCCGGCGGTTCTGTCCATGTTCCCTATACGACGAACATCACCGATTCCCTGCTTGACCTCGCAAAAGACGGCGCATCTGCGCATGTAAACGAAGAACTTGCAGCAACATATAAAGCCTGGCTCAAAAACAATCCCTTTGACACAGGAAACGGAGAATGGGCCGCAGAGCCGAACTTCCAAAAAGAAATGCCGCTAACGGAAGCGCTCGTCAAAAAATGTGCATCACTATCAAATAAGGCGCTTTTCATCATCGGGCGAAACTCAGGAGAAGACGTCGATTACAGCGATACAGAGGGAAGTTACAGACTCACCCAGACCGAACGGGAAAATCTGACTGCGGTCTGCACCCACTTTGAAAACGTCATTGTTGCTTTCAACACCTCTGGCATTATGGATATGAGCTGGCTGGAGGAAGAGCCGTACAAAAGCCACATCAGTGCCATTCTGTGCATTTGGGAAGGAGGACAGGAAGGAGGACGCGCAACAGCACGTGTGCTGACAGGAAAAGCAACTCCTTCTGGAAAACTCACCGATACCATTGCGAAAAAACTGGAAGACTACCCTTCCACAGGAAACTTCGGGGATAAAACAGGAGCTACCTACGTGGAAGATATTTACGTGGGGTACCGGTACTTCACAACCTTTGCTCCTGACAGGATTCTCTTTCCGTTCGGATTCGGACTGTCATACGCAGCGTTCTGCATAGAAAACCTCAAAGCTGAATGCGGCGAAACGACGGTGACGATTGACCTCTCGGTACGAAACACAAGCAAGACATTCTCAGGAAAAGAGGTCATACAGGTATACTACAGTGCGCCGCAGGGAAACCTTGGAAAAAGCAATCGGACCCTTGTAAAATTTACCAAAACAAAACTCTTGGCACCAGGGGAAAGTCAGAACCTGAGGCTGTTCTTTGAAGTTGTGGACATGGCTTCGTATGATGACAACCGCGCTACAGACAATAAGGCCTGCTGGGTTCTTGAAGAAGGAGATTACAGAGTCTTTGTCGGAACGGATTGCATGAATGCAAAACCCATCCAGCTCAGAATAAAGGGAAACACTGAAGACGCAATCCATCTTGACGAGGATTTGGTTGTAAGCAGACTCGAGCAGTGCTGTGCCCCTCAGAAGGCATTTGACAAACTCAGACCGGGAAAACGCAATCCGGACGGCACCTACGTAAAAGCATACGAACCGGTAAAGACGAATGACGTCGATTACGCCATCCGGATTGGAAACAATCTGCCGGAAGAAATTCCCTATACCGGTGACAAAGGTATCAAGTTTGACACGCTTAAAATAAATCCTTCCAAAATAGACGAATTCATTGCACAGCTTAACGACTCAGAGCTCGCAACACTTGCGCGCGGGGAAGGCATGCTCAGCCAGAAAGTAACCGCAGGCATTGCGGCGGCATACGGCGGAGTAAGCGATGCCCTGCACGATAAATACGGCATTCCCTGCGCCGGTTGTTCAGACGGACCTTCCGGCATACGGATGGATACCGGAAAAGAAGCAAACCTCATGCCGATTGGAACCATGCTCGCCTGCACGTGGAACACTTTCCTGGTGCGGGAGCTGTACACATTCGAAGGAAAAGAACTCGCAGAAAACCAGATCGACGCGTTGCTGGGCCCAGGAATGAACATTCACCGCAACCCGCTCGGCGGACGGAACTTTGAATACTATTCGGAAGACCCGCTTGTAACAGGTCTCATGGCAGCAGCGGCGATAGATGGTCTTCACGAAGGCGGTTCAAACGGCACCATCAAGCATTTTGCGACAAACAATCAGGAAGCAGGAAGACGTGACGGAGATTCCATCGTCTCTGAACGTGCACTCCGCGAAATATACCTTAAAGGCTTTGAAATAGTAGTCAAAAAAGGTGTCGTAAACTCCATCATGACCAGCTACAATGCGCTCAATGGACACTGGACAGCTTCAAACTACGACCTTGTGAACACAATTCTTCACAAAGAATGGAACTTCAAGGGGCTCGTCATGACCGACTGGTGGGCCTGCATGAATGACTGCATCAAAGGCGGCGAGTCAACACTGCGCAATACCGCCGCTATGATACGTGCCAGAAACAATGTCTACATGGTTGTTGACAATGACGGAGCAGCCTCAAATGTATTTGAGGACAACATAGAAAGTTCCCTCAAAAACGACAAGCTGCTCACCAGAGGTGAACTCCAGCTCTCTGCAAAGGATGTCATACAATTCCTGCTCGTAGCGCCAGTTTCAAAACGGCCGCTCTCGCGGCTTAGAAAAACTGCATGCATTGAAAGCACACTCAAGGAAGCACCTGCCGGGGCACGGATTATCCAGGAAGATGAAGAGTTCAGCCTGACAGAGGGAGAAATTGTCTATCTGAATGCAAAGAGCAATGCAACATATAAGATAAACGGTTGGTACATGAAAGAAGGAGACGATCTTTCACAGTCTGTCACCAATATTTTCTTCGATGCAAAGCCAGCGGCTTCTTTTGAATGCCGCACAACACATGGTGTATACCAGTGGGCATACAAGTCTATAAATCTGACGCCCGGCTGCTATGCACTGTCTTTGGAGCACACAAAACCAGGCATAACGCTTAAATCTCTGTCCATAACCTGCAAAGAGTGGAGCCCTGTATCCAACGGAGTGTTCAAATAATTCCGGGGGCAAACCCCTGTGGCAGGGGGGCTGTAACTTCAAGCAGTTCTCCCGTCACCGGGTGGGGAATCGAAAGTTTTGCCGAATGAAGCATAATCCGGTTCCCTAATTCCAGTATTCCGTTTGTCCCACCGTAGAGGTTGTCACCGACAATCGGCAGTCCTGAGTGTGAGAGATGAACCCGTATCTGGTGTGTTCGGCCAGTGAAAAGTTTACAATCCACATAGTATAGGCCGTCTTGTTCCGCGGCAAGGGTAAAGACGGTCTTTGAGTATTGTCCACCCCTTTGTTCAGGGACAATCCCCATTTTACAGGCTTGGGAAGACGGGCTCACCCTTCCGATTGAACATTCTACGGTAAATGTTTTCTTTCCGAAGACAAAAGAATGTTCCTTTCCAGCTGAAACAGAACAAACTGCACGGTACTCTTTGCTGACGAGACGGCTTTCAAATGCGTCGTGAACGGCTTTATTTACAGCACGGGTTTTAGTAAAAAGCAAAACCCCGCTCGTCTCTCTGTCCAAACGGTGCATTATGCCCACATACGGCGGATTACGCAAAGAAGGATTTTTCTTCCACAGATAGTCAATGATAGCCTGATGCATGTTTCCCCTGCCCTTTACGATTGTCTCTTCTGTCGGAAAAAAGGCAGGCTTATTGACCACAATGAGAGAGTCATCTTCATACAGCACGTTTTCCGATTCAAGGGTAAACGCTATGTCATCAGGCCTTTTTTCATAAAAAAATTTGGCTTCATCAATGAAGGCTTCAACAAGACTTCCTGAATGCAGGTCAAAAGCGGGAACACGGCATTGTTTTCCGTTTACGCTTATGACACCAGCCATGATAAGCCGTCTGATTTTACTGTTTGAAACCGCATCCGTTCCGTCGTTCAGAACAGATGGAATCATATCCCTCAAAAACAAGTCCAGTCTGGATTTTTTGCGTACCGTCCACGTGCAGTGAGTCATGCGCAAAGTATAGCCTGTATGACCCGCTTTAGGCAAGTTTTCAAGGTAAACAAGGGAATTCAAAACAAAAAAAGCCCCGTGCGTTCCTCTGCACGGGGCTTTTTCGTGACACCCGGAGATTACTCCTTCGTCACTACGTTCTTACGTTCACGCACAATATACTGCGTAAACCCGGCTTTATCCAGTTCGCTTGCAACTTCGTCAAGTTCATCACTTGGTATATCACGCAAGACCACACGTGTGACGTTCCCGACTTTCTGGTAAGCGACATTCTTGAATCCAGCCTGCAACAACTTATGCGCCATCAGTTTTGCGTTGCCTTTGCTGGTATATGCACCCAACTGAATGTCCCAGCGGTCGACCTTCGTCTCCACTGCTACATCATCATCTGCCTTTGAAGCAGAAGCCGAAGTATT
>CADBRT010000059.1 GCA_902797055.1 uncultured Spirochaetaceae bacterium | reverse complement strand
GACAGCCGTGTGTCATCGGGTGTGCGTCCGAATGTGATTGCGACAATTCCTGGTGTCAAAGATGACTACAATATCTGGGTCTGCGCCCACCTTGATGTCGTCCCCACCGGTGCGCTTTCATTGTGGAATACAGACCCGTGGACCGTTGTTGAAAAAGACGGACGCATCTACGGTCGCGGTGTTGAAGACAACCAGCAGGGGCTGGTAAGCGGTGTATTTGCAGCGCTTGCCTTTGTGAATCAGCATATAATCCCCGAACACACCATAAAACTGCTGTTTATGGCAGATGAGGAGTTTGGCTCTGTATACGGAATGCAGTTCTTGGTGAAGAACCATTTGGATTTGTTTGGTAAGAACGACAGAATACTCATTCCCGACGGCGGAGATGAAAAGGGTGAAACAATCGAGATTGCTGAGAAGAACATCCTCTGGCTTCGCTTCCATACTGTCGGAAAGCAGGCGCACGGTTCGCGCCCTGACCTCGGACGTAATGCAATGCTTGCTTCCTGCGACCTTGCCATGCGCGTAAATGATATGGAAAAATGCTTCAATAAGGAAGATGCGCTTTTCTGCCCTTCAACCTCTACCTTCCAGCCGACAATGCAGGAGGCGAATGTCTCTACCGTCAACATTATTCCCGGCGATGACGTGTTCTTTGCGGACTGCAGAATCAATCCCTGCTATACCTTGGATGAAGTGCGCGCTGAACTGGCAAAGCGGGTTGCTGCTGTTGAAAAGCAATATGACGTTAAAATTGAAGTCAGTGAAATGCAGGCGGAAAGTTCTCTGCCTACCCCGGAGGATGCTCCTGTCGTGGTGGATCTTAAAAAAGCTATCAAGGGTGCGCACGGCATAGATGCTCACTGCGTCGGTATCGGCGGCGGCACGGTAGGCGCATACCTGCGCAACAAAGGGTATGCCTGCGTAGTATGGTCTACCATTGATGAACTTGCACACCAGCCGAACGAGTATGCCATTGTCAAGAACATCGCAACCGATGCCAAGACAATAGCATACATGGCAAGCATGCTTTAAATGTTCACTTGAACGGTGATGGACTCAATGCTTCCATCCCGTTCAAACAGGCTCTTGCTTTCTGCTTCTGGAAGCACGGAGCCTGCTATCGTTTTTTCTGTTCCGTTTGAGGCAACAATTATCTTTGCTTCGCCGCCGAGTTTGTAGGTAACTGGTGTCCCGCACCAGGTGAACGAAAGCGTTGTAGTTTCTTTTCCCTCTGTAAAGAATTCCTGTTTGTTGAGCATGACCGGCTTGAATGCTGCCTTTCCGTTTTCGATGACAGCACCGAGTTCCTGCCAGCGCGTCAAGATTTCTTCTTTGACCTGCCCCGTCATGCCGGGCTGCTTTGCTCCTTTCCCACTCGGAGTGTGTGAGTATGGATCAAACGGGAACGCTCCGTACAGCTCCGGCGTCTTGTGAGAGCCTAGCCCAGCCTTGATGTCCTCATAGCTTTTGAACAGGTCTGACGCAAATGGACTGCCTTCTGCCTGTGCCCGCACTGCGTTTTCCTGCACCGCAAGCAGCAGTTTGGAAACCATGTGCCAGTATATGCTTCCGAGTCCTTCATATGCATAGAAAGTTCCCGACCTTCCAGTGAATGAATGGTGGTGGAACGTCTCTTCGTACAATGTTCTGAGTTCCTTTAGCTCTCCGTCAGTCAGCGGTGTCCCTTTGTTTTTTAGGCATTCCGCACACTCTTCAAGGAGTCGGGGATTCTGCAGGTTTGCATTGAAATGGTAGTTGCCCTCGATATCTTTTTGAAGAATTTCGCTGAACAATGCACGTCTGCTTGAATCTCTGTAGAGGGAAAGGCTTTCTGCCTTTGCTCCGGGAATGTTGTTTTTTCCGAGAAAGTGCGGCAGCTCTTTGTTCGGGTACAGAATATAGCTGGACTGCCGCTTTTCCCTCAGTCTGCTTGCAGCGAGCGCGTTCGCCGTATTCAAGGCTTCCTGTGCGGAAAGCACTCCGCTGGAAAGCGCCGCAACCTGACCTTCAAGCATTTCCTGAAGATTTTCAATCTCCATGCCGTTTTCAGTGATGTGCAGGGTATTGTAAGTGTGGTAGAGATTGTCAGGACGCTTGTTTTCCGCAATGGTCTTCCGTATGATTCTTTCGGCTTCGCGGATAAACGTCAGGATATCCTCTTTTGAAACTGTTTCTTCGCAATTTCCGTAGCCGTCTTTGTACAGCGCCGTGCGCTCTGCTTCGAATATGGCACCGGCTGCATCGGTGAACGCTTTCCG
>CADBRT010000058.1 GCA_902797055.1 uncultured Spirochaetaceae bacterium | reverse complement strand
CGTTTTACCGGAAGATTTTCTATTGCGCTGTGACGAAATCGGACTGTTAGTCTTTCCTGCTTCATCAGAAGTTGACTATACGAATCATCCTTCTGTTTACGTCGGCTCTGTCGCTCCTGCTGATACGGTTCCGTTGGACTGTCTGGAGAACAACCCCGATGCCTTGTATGCCTTTTACCGCAGTCAAAGGCAGGCTTCTCTGGGTGGTTATGTGCTGGAAGTTTCCAGCAGTACCGACTGGGAAGATTTGTCAGCTGAAGCTTTAGGGGATTTATGGATTTATACAAACGCTGACAGTGTGCGTTTTTACAAGGACGGCTGTTTTATCAAGGAATATACAAAGGAAGATTCCCCATACGGAAATTTAGCACATGGTCCGGTCCTCGTAGATGATTTTATTGGTTCCCGGCTTGAGACTGAGGAGAAACTTCCCCCGAAAGCCGCTCAAAGGTTAGCGAAACTGTTCAACCTAATGCGGAATACAGCTGGAAAAATGAATGATTTGAGCATGTCCGGTAAAATTCTTGCTTTGAAAGTGATAATGCTGAATAGAATAGATAAAAATAGAATCCACCGCTTATATAAAAGATATATGACAGGGAAAGGAAAAGACTCAGCCTATAGGTTTGAGTCGGTGAGCAGTGGCAAAATTGTTCAGACCTTCGTCAAAAACAGGTAAGAAACTAAAAACGGATCTAGTTTTTCGCGTCAGGATGTGCTTTAAACCAAGCGTTCCAAACTGTATCAAGCTTTGCGCACCATGCTTCCTTTTCTTTCGGAGTCGCAAATGAAGCAAAGAATGAATTCCGTATAAGTGTTCTGATATCTTCTATTGAAAAGCCGAGATTGCTGTAGATATTCCAGTATTCGTCAATCAGCGAAACCTTAAAGAATGTAGGATCATCCGTATTTACGGTGACATTTATGCCTGCATCGTACAGCTTTTTTATGGGGTGCTCTTTGATATTCTTGACGTACTTGCCGGTAAAGGTATTGCTCGTGGGACAGACTTCAAGCGGAAGCCTTGTCTGTGCCAACTCTTTCATATATTCCGGATCATAGCCGGCGGTAAGTCCATGTCCGATTCGCTCTGCATGAAGATATTTGACAGAATCCTTCATGGAATATGATTCGACCGTTTCTCCCGCATGTGCGACAACGTGGAGGCCTGCTTTCCACGCTTTTTCAAAAACCGGTGCATAGTCCTTTGCAGGGCCTTTTTCTTCGTCCCCGCCTAAGCCTATTCCTATTATGTATGGATTGTGTGCGGCAAGCACAAGATCCAGATTGTGCATGGCGTTTTCAAGCCCGAACGTTCTGCTTACATCCACTAAAATTCTTACGCGGCAACCGGTATTTTCTTCAAGTTTTTTGGTGCCTTCGGTAAGGATGTCACTCATCTCCGTAAAAGAAAATCCTTTCTTAAGATGAGATGTCGGACTGAAAAAGGTTTCACAGTTGACGATGTTGTTGTCCTTTATATACTGTCCAAGGTCGTTAAAAACTAAAGCCAAATCGCTTGTTTTGACGAACAGCTTCTGGACTTCAATAAAGCAGTCGAGAAATCCGGGCAAATCATTATATGAAAAAAGTGTAGAAAGCTCCTCATCCGTTATGTCTTTGCCCAAATTCTCTTTATAGAGTCTACGGATGGTATTTTCTCCGATAACTGCCTCTTCGTGGAGATGCAGTTCCGCTTTTGGTGTTGCTTTCAAGAGATTATAGAAATCTACTTTGTTCATAATCTACATTATACAATAGTTTTCTGAAAATAAAAAGATAGAAGTTTAAATAAATGCAAAACTTTGTAAAACAATTTTTGTTTATATTGAATTTTCCTGTATTGACAGCTTTTTTTACTTGCTGTACTTTTAGAAGTGAGCATCCGTCTGCTGTCCGCAGGCTGATGTAAATTATGTATGCCGTAAAACGGTAAAGGAACATTATATATGTCCAAGAGAATTTATGTAGGCAATCTTAATTATGCTACAAAGGAAGACTCATTGAGCGGTCGGTTTGCTCAGTATGGCGAGGTTGTCTCCGCTGTTGTTATCAAGGATCGTTTTACGCAGCAGTCTAAAGGGTTCGGTTTTATTGAGATGGCAGATGACGCTGCGGCGGATAAAGCTATTGCAGAATTGAATGGAAAAGAGATAGACGGACGACGTGTACGCGTTAATGTTGCAGAGGACAAGCAGAGGAGTGAACGCCGTCCAAGACGCGATTTCAACCGCGAGGACCGAGCTGGACGGTTCCGCTCATCAGAAGGCGAATACTGATATATTTTTGACTGTAGACCTGCCGCGGAATGAAACGGCAGGTTTTTTATACCCATATACGAGTGATTGCATAATTTTGGCTTTTGATTAGAATGAGTTGCATGAGAGCTACAAAAGCCATAATTCATCTTGATAATCTGAAACATAATATACAAAGCATACAATCGTTGGTACAGGGCGGTGCAAAGATGTGCATCGCCGTAAAAGCAAATGGCTATGGGCACGGGGCTGTAGCGTGCGCACGTACAGCGGTGGAATCGGGCGCGGATATGCTCGCCGTCGCCAGTGTGGAAGAGGGAGTCGAGCTGCGCAAAAACGGCATTACCATTCCGCTTCTGTTGCTGAGTCTCTGTTCTCCGGAAGAAGTTTCTGACCTTGTTTCCTTCCATATCACACCTTTTGTTTTTGACAGTGAATATATCCAGCTGATTGCCGCCGCAGCACAGAAAGCGGGTGAAACGGCGTTCCCGGTACATCTGGCTGTTGACAGCGGCATGGGAAGAATCGGCTGCTATCCGGCAGAAGCTGCCTCATTAGCTAAAGAGATTGTCAGCACACCATCACTGACGCTTGGCGGTATGGCGACGCATTTTGCGGTGAGCGACAGTGTGGACAAATCCGACCGGCTGTACACACAGGTTCAGTTTTCACGCTTTACGGAAGCGATTGATTCAGTGCGCAAGGCCGGTATTGACCCTGGAATTTGTCATTGTGCGAATTCTGCAGCGACGCTTATCAATCCTGAAATGCATTTGGACATGGTCCGCCCCGGGATTATCGTCTATGGCTATTATGCGGATGAAATCGATGAAACGTATCTGAAGCAGGCTGGGCTACCGGTCTCTTTGAAGCCCGTTATGACGCTTGAAACGGAAGTCTGTGCCGTGCGGCAATTTAAGAAGGGAATGAGTGTCGGCTACGGCAGGACGTGGACAGCTGACAGAGACACCGAGATTGCTGTGCTGCCGATCGGGTACGGGGACGGTTTGTTACGGCGTTTTGCTGAGCATGGATTTTCTGTCGCTATAAACGGCAGGTGTTTCCCCGTGCGGGGGAGAATCTGCATGGACCAGTGTATGGTTGAAATCGGCAGGGAAAGCGGCGTGCATCGATGGGACAAGGCCGTTATTTTTGGGGCGAAGGAAGACGGGGCTTTGCAGACAGCCGATGACATCGCCAGGCTGACAGGAACGATATCCTATGAGATTACGACCTGTCTTACGCAACGGGTGGAACGGGTTTTCGTTCGCTGAACTTAACCTGCAATGACGAGCGGACGCAACATGATGTTCGCAACGAATTTGCCGTCCGTCATCTCAAATTTCGTCTCTCCATTGTATTTTGCCGCGATTCCTGCAATGGAACGCAAGCCGATTCCTTCCTTAAACAGGCTTGTTGTGTTCAGGCAGGAGTTGATGATGGTAAGGTAAAAGACTCCAGCGGAAGTGTATTCACTGTTAATCTTGATATATCTGTCCTGAGAGCTCAATGCTTTGCATGCATTTACCGCATTTTCAAGCAGATTTCCTAGAAGAATCGATAAATCGGCGCTTGAGATGGCGATTCCTGAGGGAATGTCCGTTTTCCACTTGCATTCAATGCCGAGTTTATCCGACAGATTCTTGTAATATGATAAAAGAGCTGCGGCGGTTGCGTGTTCACACAGGCGCGGCGGCGGCTCCGGTACGGGAAAACAGTTTCCGTAGTCAGCCATGAAGTTTTCCAGGTCGTCGTAGCTTCCTGTTGCCACGTACGTGGTTATGACCGCCATGACGTGGCGGAAATCATGTCTCATTCGTGCGCTTTCTTCTTCATAGTAGCACAAGTCATCAAAATGCTTCTTCTGGAGGTTGAAGGCATTCTGCAGCGATTTGTAAGAGGTGTTGTCGGATGCCTCCTTTGCGAGCATGAATATGAGGAACTGCATTATGCTGAAGAAGATGACAAGAAATACTTCAACCATGATTGCAATGAAGAAAAGCCTCGGTGTGCTGGACATGATGTTGTACGAGCGGGGAACCATGATGATGTTCATTGCCGTTATGGAAAGGGGGACCACCCAGATAATTTTCCATACGGTTGAAAAGAGCGGTGTTTCTATGAACCACATGATTTTCTTCCTGAATGCGTACATCAATGGTGGAAAGATTGAAGAGACCGCATACTGGACTATGATTCCCGGCAGTGAAAAATCGTTTGGTGTCAGACTGGCATCAAAGTGTGCGGCAACTATGGCGTTCAGAAAGCCTCCTGAAGAAAAAAACGCCGATATGCAGAAAAAGATATACATTTTTTTTAGAAACGACAAGTCGATGGCAATCATGTACAGCACAAAGAACACAGCTATGACGACTGCATCGGAAACTGTGCAGATGCCGGCAGCAAAGAGCGCTGCGCACGTTCCTACGATAATCGCGCTTGTAATGAATCCCGCTGCAATCAGATGTTTTATGCGTGAAAACTTGATGGTCGGGATAACCACCATCAACACGCCGATAGGATATATGCCGAATAAAGCAACCCCTTTGAGGAATTGAATCAATCGATTGCCTCCGTTCTTTTTTTGAACTGCCAGCTGATGAATTCATGTATCAATTCGTGTCTTTTGCTGCGGTTCAGATCCAGCTGGACACCTTTCGTCATGATGCAGATATTGTCCCTCATGTCGGTAACCCAGTCCAAGTTCACAATGACACCTTTATTGATTTCAATGAAGCGTGAATCCTGTTTGAATGTTTTTCTGAGTTCCTTGTACTTGAGCGTCAGCCTGTATTCCTTGTCTTCGTGTACGACAACAGAGGATTTATCTTGCTGAATGTACCGTATGCGATTGAAAAGTAGTGCCACTTGGGTACCGTCAACATCTGCTGAGAGTGTTTTGTCCGCACCTTTCAGCCCCGCTTTTATCATGTCGCGGAGCGTGTCCAGCATTTCTGCCTTTACGGTCGGTTTTGTGATGTAGTCAAACGCATGGCATTTGAAAGCCTCAGGATAGTGATCCCGGCTGGAAGTCAGAAACACAAGGAATGCGTTCGGGGTTGTTTGTTTGATCATTTCAGCTGTACGAATTCCCCCCATTCCCTGCATATAGATATCCATGAAGATAATATCAGCCGGCGTATTTGAGTCAAGATACTCTTCCCCGGAGGAATAGCAGCGAATCGTGCTGTCAATGCCCAGTTCCGCACAGCAGGAACACACCAAAGTTTCTGTGTTCAACCGGTCTCTTTCTTCATCGTCGATAATTGCTATCTTGTGCATGTGTTTAAAAATCCGCTTTTAGCAGGGCAGAGTGCCGGAATCCCTCAGGCTGAGCGCGAGAAGTCCCTGTCCTATGTAATAGGTGGACAGGTTCAGGACAGTCAAAGGATTTGCCAGCGATTTTGCAGCCGGCATGAACAGTATGAAAAGCAGGATGATATCTGAAACTGCAAACAGGATGGAACCTGTTATAGTCAGTTTAACGAAGCGGGATTTATTTTTGTCCCATGACTGAAGACTCAGGGATTTACCGACCATGAATGTCAGAATGAATCCGTATATAGCGACAGCCAGGAAAAGTCCGTTGAAAGCAAGCAGACCGGGTATGGATTTCAGCAAGAAGAAAGCCGGCATGACGATGAGCGTTGGAATTAGGTTGTACCAGTTGAACTTTGTTATTCTGAAAAAAGCGATCAGATAGAATACATGTCCCAGTGCAAACAGTATAAGTCCGATGACGAAGCAGAGCGGGGTGATGTAGTCCAGCCCTAAAAAGACATCTCCGCCAAGTCCCAGAATCAATCCAGTAATCATCAGTTTTGCATAGGGGGATGCTTTGTTTCCGCTTTCTTTTGTTGCAATGATTCCCGTTCCTAAGAACAGGATGCTGGTAAGGGTTTTGACAGCCACTCTGGCGAGCGACGGTCCGATAGTGCAGGATACAATATTGAGGGTACAGGTGGATAGCACCAGATACAAAAACGAAAAGATACTTGACATAATTGTAGTATAACCTGTTTTACAGGTGTTGTGCAAATCTTTTTTTCAGCCCCGCAGTAGTACGGCCCGGCGGAACCGTCGTTATTTCTTGAGTTTTTCAGGGCAGACGGCTTTTACCAGTGCACGTGCAAGGATTTCGGTGGGATCAATTTTCACTATCGGCATGTGGAGCTGGCTCATTGCCAGTGGTATTTCGGTGCAGCCCATAATATAGGTGTCATAGCCTTCGCTGAACATTTTTTCCGTTACAATTTTGAAATTTTCAAGGGCGTGTTCTTTTATCGGATTAGACCAGGCTTTTATGCCGTATTCCCGGCTATAGATGGCATCCCAGATAAGATGCTTGTCATCGTCATCAGGCTCAACTATCTGGTATTTGCCTTCGGGAGAAAAGAATGTACGGTAGACCCCGGAATAATAGGTTCCCCGGGTTGCGTAGAGCACGAGTTTTTTATTTCCGATGTGCTTTTTCACCCATTTATACGTTTCTTCCACGATGTTCATCAGCGTTACTTCGATGCCGTTGATTTCAAGGTATCGTTTTACTTGATTCATGATTATCGGGGAGTGGGCTGTATTGCAGGGAATCGCTATATGAGTTGCGCCGATTGCGGCGAGTTTTTCTATTACATATTCAATGCCAGTGCAAGGGTTTTCCGTATCTGGGTTGAGGATGTAATGGGTCCTGTCGGGAATGAGGCGGGAGACGGAAATCATCATGACGTCTGGGTAGTCCTGGTCATTCCGTGCGTCTACACTGTCGAAAATTTTTCTCTCCAAGTCCATTCCGGCATAAGGCCCCATACCGCCTACGATTCCGATTGTCGGTTTATTTTTTATCGAATGCATATACACCGTCCCAATTTTCCGGCGGATTGACTTTGAAAGTTTCTGCGCGCTCTTTGATTACAGTTGCAGCTTTATCCTTCAACCGCCTTGCTACTGCAGACATATATTTGATGCAGTTGTCCCAGTCTTGTGCAAAGTAGTATTTGAGTCCTTTTTCGTATGCTTTGTATACTTTGAGTATGTTCTGGTCGAGTTTGTCTTTTTCTGCGAGCAGTTCATAGATGAAAAGCGGTTCTGTCTTGCCTTTGACTGTTATTTTGTCCAAAAGACGGCATTCAAATGAATCTTTTACCAAGTCATGGGTGACGGAGCTTATGACTATTTCTGTTCCATAGTATTTGTTGATTCCTTCAAGCCTGCTGGCAAGGTTTACATTGTCACCGAGCACCGTGTAATTTATTCTTTCGTCCGATCCCATGTTTCCTACAACGACTTCTCCGGTGTGGATACCGAATCTCGTGCGGAACTTCGGCTTGCCTTCCCGAATCCATGCATTTGACAGATTGAAGCCCTGCATCTGGCAGATGAGCGCGGAGCGGCAGGCAAGGATTGCGTGCTGTCTGACATCCATTTCAACGGGTGCGCCCCAGAATGCCATAATTGAGTCTCCAATGTATTTGTCAATCGTTCCCTTGTTGTCGGCGATTGTGTGTGAAAAGAGTGAGAAGTAGTCATAGAGTCTGTTGACGAGTTCTTCCGGTTTTGTCTTTTCTGATATGCCGGTAAAGTTTTCTATGTCAGAGAACAGGAGGGTAAGCGTCTGCTTTTTTCCGCCTATTTCTGCATTCTGGCTGGTTTTGATGAGTTGTGTCACAAGGTCTGCAGGAACGTATTTCTTGAAGTTCACAAGCCCCTGCTTCATTCCCTGGAAGGAATCGACCATGTTGTCTATTTCCTTAATGCCAGAATCTATCTGTACGTCTTCATCGTCAATAGCCAGTTCCTTTATATGATTCATTTCGCTGGAAAGTACTTTCATAGGAGTAGAAATCAGCGATGAAACGACAATTGAAATGATGATTGCTATGATGATGACTATCAGGGAGATGATGAGCACTGTCCTGTTGTTCTTGTAGACAATGCCCATTATGTCGTCGTCCGGGATTACCATGCCGACGTTCATGGTAAGTTCTTCGTCAAGCGGCATGGAGTCTACCTTGCAGAAGAAGTTTTTGCCGTCGAGGCTGAACGAATAGATGCCGTCTGTATTGATTTTTCCCTGACTTTGTTCAAAGGCTTCGGCTATGATGGGGTCTGCTCTGTCCGTAACTTTCTTCATGCTGTAGGTGTTGGTTCCGTCTGCTGACGGATAGACGCTGAGAAGAATATCGATGGGGTCTTCTGGTTTTAGAGGTTTTGCAATAATCTGGTTGTCTTGGTCGTAGATGAACAGATGTGAATTCTGTGTCGTTTTAATATTACCGAGATACAAGGACAAATCCCTTATGCCGATGTCTATGCAGGCGACTCCCATGAGATTCCCGTCGTCATCGTAAATAGGGGATGCACAGGAGAATCCCGGCATATTGTCAGTGGCAAAGATGTAGACATTCGTCCATACCGTCTTCTTTTTTTCAGCAGCCTTTTTGTACCAGCCTCTCGTCCGGGGATCGTATCCGTTTTCTATGCTTTCCTCGGTGTTCGGAAAATTGGCGCTGTACGCTTTGTTTTCGTGTATGTATTTCGTAATGACGGAATCCTGTGTCCTTGTGATGTAGCGGCGGGTCAGGCTTCCGTCGGGCATTCGGCGGCCCATTATCAGATTACCCTTTGTGTCGCCGAAATAGACCATTGCAAATTCCTTATGGGTTTTCAAAAGTTCCATGAAATAGTCGAGGGCTGCTTCCTCATCATTTTTAAAGTGGAATGTGTCTTCATTCCAGTAGTGGAACACTATGCTGTGGATTTCCTGGTCTGCCGGCGTATAGTACGCTTGAAGTTTTGTATCAACTGACTTGAGGATTTCTGTTACCAGATTGGTCGAAACAGAATATACCGAGTCATGGGTACCATGGGAATTGATGCGCATGATAACTGCCGCTGTTATGACGAGCAGCAGTGTATTTATGAGGATGAGGGCATCACGTATTTTAATTTTTATGCCGCTGGGGTGTGTTCGGACCTTCTGCGTTGGAAATGTCCGTGCAGGGGTGGCTTTCGTCTGATTCTTTTGGGAAGCAATATCGGGTACGGCAATCTGCGGCATTTCTGCTGTTTTCCGTTCCAGTGAAATTGTGCGTGACTGTAATGCAGCCTGCCGTTCTTCTGCAGTTTCTTTTGGGGCAATAAGTGCTGTTGTTGCTATGTTGACATAGACGATGAGGAGGGTTCTCATAGGGTCGATCAAGGAGTCTATTGCCATAAAGACGACGAGTATGGACTCAACCGGCAGCCCCAGCGGATCGAGAATCAGTGAAATCATTGGCAGCGTCAGGAGTCCTGACGCTCCAGCGGTTGCTGTTCCTGCAAGGAGTGCGCCGACTACGACGAGCATGATGGACGGCACTGACAGTGAGGCGTCGTATATCTGTGCAACGAAGCAGGAGGCGAGCGCAAAGTACATGATGTTTCCGAAGCGCAGTACAGTAAGTCCCAGTGGAAAGACAAGGTCAACCATAGTTTCGCTGAAAAGAAGGCTTTTCAGGGAGTTGATTGAAGACGGCAGTGATGCAAAACTGTTTCTGGTTGCAAAACAGATGATTATTGGATCCATTACTTTCTTCAGTACTTCCACGGGATTTTTTATGCCTGATTTAATCCAAATGATAACGGTGCAGGCAATCATAACAATGAGACCTGCCACATAGAAAATGACAATGAATTTTACCATTGCCAGAAGAATCTCAACACCGACCTGTGCTATCTGCTTTCCCATCAAAAATACCAGACCGATAGGAAGTCCGTACATGGTCCAACTGATGAGTTTTTGGAACGAATCTTTGAGCGAGATTACGCTGTTTATGAGCCTGGAAGAAGATGTTTCATTCAAAAAGCCTATGGCGACTCCGAATATGATGCTGAAGAACACCAGTTGCAGGATTGAGCCGTTGCTGAACGACATGAAGATATTCGAGGGGACTATGTTGATGAAGAAGTCTAGCAGAGGTGATTTTTTTACCTCTGACTCGGCCGCGGTGGCATAGAGCGCCATCTCATCTTTTGAGGTATCGGATGATGATTTGATTATTTTGTCGAGTACGGCGGTTGTTTCTGTTCCCAAATTTTTGCCCGGCTGTGCAATGGTTCCTGCGACGGTGCCGAAAACAGCTGTTGCCGCGAGCATGAGAAGAAAAACAAACAGGATTTTCGCTATATGATCCCTCGCATTCTTATCTTTCATCAGCAGGGCAAGGCTTGCCACGATGGATGTAACGAGAATGGGAATGACCGTCATCTGGAAAAGGTTTAGGTAAACATCTCCAATCACACCCCATGACAGTGCTATTTCTTTTTCATAAAAACCGAAGATGATGCCTAATGCTACGGAAGCCAGAATTGTTACGGGATTTTTGAGGATTTTTGTAATCATAATGCACAGCTCCTATTTGTTTGCATATTTCGCAAGAATCTCATCTGCTGTCATGACCGGATGGGTTTCAAGGAATACATTCACCCAATACAAAAGCTGTGTGTTTTCGCTTTTGACGGCAATGGCGATGGGGTCGGTCAGGTCTGTGAAATATATCTGTTTGAAAAGAAGTGAACTGTGCGGAATGGAGTTTAAAATCTTTTTTATTTCAAGTTCATCGCGGTAGACCGAGAGTACTTCTCCGTCCTTTAGTGCCTGTACAGCAGCGTCCCAAGTCGGATATTCCTTTATTGTTGCTTTCGGAAAGTTTTCCCTTGCATAATTTGCATAGGATGATTTTGCTATTACACCGAGGGTTCCTGTGTAGTTTCTTACATACGTATGGACTTCCCCTTCACTGGCATGTTTTGCAAGCTGAAGGCGGTTGAACAGAAGCCCCTGCTTGAAAGTCATGTATGGTGTTGAAAATTTGATTGTTCTGGAACGTGTCAATGTTTTGCTGAGTTTTGAGACGGCAATATCTGCTTTGCCGGAGGCTACTATTGTGACGAGATCATTGAAAGATGGCGCCTCCCGCGTTATGACGAGGCGGACTCCGAGTTCCTCTGCCATATCTGTCGCCAGATCTATGTCATATCCTGCAAGACTTCCGTTTTTATCGGTGAAGTAGAACGGGGGCTGGTCTCCTGCGGTGATTGCAACTCTGAGTTCCCCCCGGAACAGTATGTCCTGAATGTCGGTTCCGCTTTGCGCAACCGCAGGACGAAGAAAAACAAGTAGTAAAAGCAGAACGGAAAACGTCGCGTGCTTGAATTTCATAAAAAACTCCACAATATAGAACCCGAAGATATAGGTTTTTGAGATACCCGATAATATGTTTATCGGCAGTATTGCCTACTTGATTACTAGGTTTATTATGAAGTTATAAATCCCACTTTGTCAATAGGTTTTTCTTATTACTGTGGACGCAGTGGAAAAAAACGGATGGATATGGTAGAGTTTCAAAATGGATGTTTCCGTCATTATTGTAAACTATAATACAAAGAATCTCTTGCTGGACTGCATTGCCAGTCTTTTTGAGAAGACAGAAGGCGTGGAGTGGGAAGTTATTGTTTCGGACAACGGTTCCACAGACGGTTCGTTTGAGGCTGTTTCGTCACGGTTTCCGTCCGTCATTTGGATTGCCAACAACCGCAATCTCGGCTTCGGGGCTGCCAACAACCGAGCCTTGGAGCGGGCGGAGGGAAAGTACATCCTGTACTTGAATTCGGACACTGCCGTTGTGAACAATGCGGTAAAACTGTTTTTTGACTGGTTTGAGACCAACGGTGAAACGGAGAATGCCGGAGTCATTGGCTGTAATCTTACTGATGCAAACGGAAACACTATCCATTCCTGCGGGGCATTCCCTTCTGTCGGCAGGGAGATAAAAAACAACTTCCACGATTTGTTGAGAAGCGTAAAATGTTCTATCCCTGTTCTGCGCAACGGACATTTTGGAAGCGAGCCGCCGGCACAGAAACGTGTATGCGGTGCGGTGGACTATGTGACCGGTGCTGATATGTTCTTGCGAAATGATTCCTATGCTATGTTTGACGAGCGGTACTTCCTATACTATGAGGACACTGATTTACAGAAGACGCTTTCGCTGTCAGGGCGCAGGAATTTTATAATCGACGGGCCGGAGATTATTCATCTTAAAGGGCAGTCCGGAAAAACTTCTTCCGTCTTGGATTTTTACCGGAGTCTTTCCAAAATACACACGCAGCTTTCAGCCTGTATATTCGAGCATAAGTTCAACAGACATCCAGTTCGCCGTTTTCTGCTCAAGACAATTATTTTGCTCACATGGCTGAATCCTCTGTTGCTGTCGAAGACATCACCGTTTATACCGCGCCTGATAAAAGCCTGAGCGCGTTTCTGTCACTGTTTGACGGTGCTGCTCACGTCCATAGTTACTTCTATGCTGTTTCCTTTGACGCGTACAGAAGCTTTGCTCCCCATGACGAGGGGCATGGCGGGGCTGATGTGTCCAACGTCTGCATCCATGACAATCGGTATGTTGTGGCGGCCCAGAATATCGGTTACTGCATTGTACTGGTCTACGCCCATCATCTCCTGTTGCCAGGCTGCCAGCGGTCTTCCGATGACAAACCCCTTTGCGCTTTCAAACCAGCCGCATGAATCCAGATGCCACAGGGCTCTGCGTATGTCCATGGGGTTGTAATCGCATGCTTCCAGCACCCAGATGATATCACCAGAGTGAGAATTGAAAGTCTTTTGGTTGTCCAGTTTCGTACCCGCCAGATTGTTCAGCACGTCAAGGCAGCCCCCGAGCAGCAGTCCTTCAAGACGAATGCGCTCCGTTTTTTTTGCTGGACGTAAACCGTTGCTGTCAGGAAGGTATGTTCTGAGTTTTTTCTTTTCCGTCAGAATATAGCGCGAGAGTGGATTTGCTTCCTTTGCTTCAGTTCCTGCTTCCGGCAGTTGGAAAAGAGGATAGCCGTGTACAGTGGATGAGGTTCCTTCAAGGAGCGCGACCGCAGCGGTTTCCGGTTGTTCCCACGGCTTTCCGAAACCAGTGATGGTAGGACCGTATATTGCCGCTGTATCACAGAGCGTGACAAGCGGATGAATGAAATTGGTGTTGTCGGAGTATCCCATGAACCATTTTGGCGGAGCTTGTCTGATCGCCTCAAAGTTCAGACAGCCAACGGTTTCGCACATCAGTTCGCCGCCGCCGCAGGAGATTATGGCCTGTATGTCCGGATTCAGGTAGAAGTCCTGAAGTTCTTTTGCTGCGACACTGGGTTTTGTGCTGATTCCCAGCCCGTCGCTTTTACTGCATGTCTCGCCAATAATGACTTTATAGCCTCTGCTTCTAAAGAGCCTGATAGCTTCTGCAAAACGCGTTTTGTAAGGTTCGATTGTTGCTCCGAAGGAAGGAGCAGTTATGCCGATTGTGGCGCCCGGTTTTAATGACGGTGGGATTCTCATGGCTTAATTATAAGCCATCTTTTTGGACCTGACAAGGCTGGCTCCTTGAAGCCGTTCAGGTTCCGTTGTACTATATAGTCGTATGGATACGAATCTCATTCATCAGTCTGTTATTTCCAGTACCCGTTTTACGTTTTGCCGGAGCGGTGGAAAAGGCGGCCAGAATGTAAACAAAGTGAACACAAAAGTGAGAGGCATCCTTGCTGTAAAGGACATTGAGGGGCTTTCCGAAGCGGAACGGGTGCAGGCGGTGCAAAAACTGTCCGGCAAGATTAACGCTGACGGTGAAATCTGCATCTCTGTTGAAGATGAGCGGACCCAGGAGTTGAACAAAAGCATTGCCCTCAGACGGCTTGAAGACTGGATTGTGAATGCGGCAAAGATTTTGCCCAAGCGTCACAAGACG
>CADBRT010000057.1 GCA_902797055.1 uncultured Spirochaetaceae bacterium | reverse complement strand
GCATCACAGTTGTCTTTTCTGTCATCGATAAACACAGCATTTCCCGGCTGTGTCTGTTCGGCAGCGAGGATTATGTTCCAGAAATCAGCATCCGGCTTTGATACCCCCATCAGGCATGAAGCGTACGTCTGGTCAAACACTTCATAGTCCCCGCGCTCAATGTGATTTCGGTAATGTGAGTCAACAGTATTAGTTCCACAGACAACCCGGTTACCGTTCTTTTTGAGCAAACGGATTATATCATACGTTCCTTCGTCGCGAACGGGGTGAAAACACCAGTGCCACCAGTCGGTTTTGACACAGAGTCCAGACCGCTCATTGAAACGGTGCCAAAAAACCTTAGTATCAATAGCCCCGTCAGAATACAAACGGAGCAAATTACCGGTCTCTTCAGAATACGACATGTCGCCTCTGCACAGAGACATAAACTTGTCACACGACATATTGAGTATGTCACAGATTTTTTCTTCCGCGTGGCTGGTCGTCGTGACCACGCCACCAACATCAAAAATGTACAACATCAGTGTTCCTTCAGTATTTTTTCCAATTCAGAAAAAGCGTTTATTTTTGCATAGCAGGATTCAGTAGTTCCAAAGCCATACTCCGCCCAGACAAATGGAACCCCCGCCTGAGCGCACGCATCAGCATCCCCCTGTGTATCTCCGACATATACAGGGCATTTTATTTTATTTCTATCGATAAGAAGTCTCAAATTGTCTGCTTTTCCCTTACCCGTTCTGCCGAAGCATTCATAGTCTGTAATACAAGACGTAAGCCCCGTTTTTTCCATAGAGAGTTCAATATACCCCTCCTGACAATTGCTGACAATGAAAACTCCAATCTGTCGGCTCAGACTTTTGATAGTATCCACGACACCTGCAAAAGTTATATCCTGCGTATTTTGTAGCAGCGCTTGCTGCTCCTGCGTACAGCACAAGGACATCAATTTCTCCTTTTGCGAAGCATCCAGTTCTGGCCACAAGTCATCGGCAATGACATCCATCGTTTTGCCAAATTCTTTTTTGAGCATGTCAGCATTGACCGTCTTTGCAGGAAGTCCTGACAAAGCAATCGCTTCGTTCCAAGCATTTGCAACAATCGGTGTCGTATTCCAGATAGTTCCGTCAACATCCAGAATCAAGGCATCAAACATAATCATCCTCTCGGGAAACAAACATTCCCTATTTTTTTCATAAAATTACCAATTATTTCTGCACGCACTGCACAGACTTTATATAGTATCCTGAGCTCCGCCCTTTACATATTTTTCCAGCTGCAGCTCGGCAGGTTTAACATTGGTAATAACCGATGGACCTGCAATACACCCCCCCTCGCATGCCATGACTTCAATCAGATTCGGGCAATCTTTCGGCGTCGGTATTTTCCCGCTGTTTATCATACCGTACGCTTTGAGCATCTTCATGCCGCCCTTGCTCAATCCATTGATTTTTGCAAGACGGAGTATTGTATCATCTTTTAGCCTGAGCCGAACAGCTTCTGCAACACCTCCTGATTTTGCAAAGTTTCTGCCGCTTGATGTCGGGATGATAGAACCGGGAACCGCTTCCATCGTTGCAACATCGATATTCTTTGCTTCAAACAGCGCGGAAATTTCCTCAGCGGAAAGAACATAGTCCACCATGTCGTCATCAAAAGCCTCGCGTCGCTTTGCAAGACAGGGGCCGACGAAAACCGTAATACAATCAGGATCAGCTTTTTTTGCAATCTCCGCAGTATAGTGCATGGGGCTTCTCGTTTCAGAGACACATGGATTCAAATCCGGTACATGGACATGGACTGCACGCACATACGCCGAGCAACAGGAAGTTGTCATCATTTTATCCCCACGTTCCATGCGTTCTTCAAACTCACGGGCTTCGTTGTCCGCACAGATATCTGCGCCGACAGCGACTTCCCACACGCGGTCAAAACCTGCTGCAAGAAGGGCAGCTTCCAGCTGTCCGGGATGTATCTTGAATTGAGCGGAAATTGCAGGCGCATACATAGCCACAACCTTTCTATCTTTTTTCATGATTTTATCGATGACATCCACCAGCTGACTTTTGTCCATCATCGCGCCAAAGGGACATTCCCTCATGCAGTTGCCGCAGAAGATACACTTGTCGTAATCTATTTTTTCGCGACCGTCCTCATCTTTAGAGATTGCTCCAACAGGACAGGCTTCTTCACAAGGAACGGGTATTTTGATAATTGCATGGTATGGGCAGTTCTGCATACATAGCCCACAGTTGATGCACGCTTTTTCATCTATATGGGCATGCCGTTCGACCGTGATTGCCTTTTTGGGGCAGTTCATCATGCAGGGGCGTGCAAAACACCCCTGGCAGGCGTTCGTCACCATGTAGTGAGAACGGACACAGGCATTACAGGCTTCGTGAAGAACAGTGAGCATAGGCCACGTAGGTTTTTCGCGGGAAAGTGCCTCCTTTGCATAAGAGCCGAGTGTGCGTTCTTCATCGATATCTTCGATTGACCACCCCATACGGGCAAGTACCCGCATTCTCAGTATTTCTCGATCATGATAGATACAGCAGTGCATAGGCACACTATTGCGCGGAGCCATTTCGCGAGGTATAAAGTGGACGCCGTCTTCTAGTTTTCCTTCAAACTGAAGCCGAGCTATCCGCACAAGGATTTCACGTTTTACATTCGAGGTATTATTATTAATATTCAACATACAGCCACCGATATGATTGTACCATATCAACGGATTATTTCAAGGCAGTCTATACTTGCAAAACAAGCCGTGTAAGCAGATAATACAGGCAGACTTGATTGAATAGCAGAGAGGTGAATATGAACAAGTTTGCCGTATTTTTTCCGGGGATTGGCTACCACTATGACAAGCCGTTGCTCTATAATGCCCGGAAGCTGGCGCTTGAAGCCGGATACGAAAAATATATCAATGTAGCATATTCATTTCAGGCACAAAACCTGAGAGGAAACAGCGCAAAGATACGGGAAGCAGTTGACATCTTGCTACAACAGACGGAAGCAGCGCTGTGCAATGTCCAGTGGGCTGCGTATGACGACATTCTCTTTGTCTCGAAAAGCATAGGTACAGCAGTTGCGGTTTCCTATGCCCAACGGCACACTCTTGAATGCCGCCATATATTATACACACCGCTTGAAGAGAGTTTCGACAATACACCGAAAAATGCAATTGCGTTCAGCGGGACTTCCGACCCGTGGGTTTCACAGGAACAGCTCACAGAGCTCTGCAAAAAAGCAGCAGTTCAGCTCACAACGATTGATGGAGCAAACCACTCACTTGAGACCTCAGATGCACTGAAAAATATCGATATCCTGAAACAAGTCATGACAGAGAGCAAGAACTTCATTTTCTTATAGAAAAACAACTACATTTCAGCAGATTTTTAAAAGATGTCTGCCCGGCTCTCCACTTGGCTTTTTTATTCGCTCCAGTCCAGCGGTTCGTCTTTGGTATAGATATCCTGTGCGCTATAGACACCGGCTTTCTTCAGTACGGCATCTTTCACTATCTGCGGGGAGTCAAAAGTAAAGAGATAGTCAGCGGCTATCTTTTTTATGACATCGGATGTTTCCTCGGGAACACCGCCGTATCCGTCATAGTAGTAGTACGTTTTGTCATCAAGAAACGTTTGCACAAAATAGATTTTTTCCGGATCAACATTTCCTTTTTCATACACATCATTCATGACCGCATTAATTGCAATGGAAGGTTCGTTGTCCTTGTCATAAAATTCGAATCCTCTGCTGACTTCATTTGTCTGAACAAGCAAGTGATAGGTAAAATCAGAGTCCGGCACAAAGGTTTGCGCAGAGTGAGAGGCAGCCCCGTTGGAACCAGCGTCAAAGACAACTCCGTTACGGCTTATGGAAGAATACCGACGGGACCAACCGTCAATCGCAAAATGAATATGTAGCAATCCACTGTCTTCTGTCAGTATCAAAAACTGCGTATATTCGTCAGCCACGCAGACAAAGGACAGTTTTACAGCATGAGCGTTTCTCCCCGGCACCTGCAAAGAGGCATGACTGTACGATATTTGACATTCGGAGTCTCTTTCTATATCCTTTTTGAGCGTATCAATCAATTGTTCTATAGTATAAGACTGATCTGCAAGCGGGTGAAAATTAAAAAATCTTTCTGATTCAGAAAAACCGGCGGCGATTGACACCGTCCCGCGCCCCGCAAGAAATGAAGGAACAGGCTCCATCGGTACAGGTTCCGTCACCTTTTGCTCAACAGAGGTCTGTGCGGCAGAGTCCACGAAAGAAGGCTGAACCTCAGTCTGGGTGGCAGAAGATGATCGTTTTGAACATCCTGTAAGGCATAAGATAATTCCGAATAGAGTTGCTGCAATTAATCGTTTCATCTCAATTATCGCTCCTAAAAGTGAGTACAAGGCTACAGTTCTTCCACAACGAGGATTCCGCCTTTTATCCAGACTCGTTTACCGTTCAAATCAAAGAACACAGCCCCGTTTTCGGAGTTCGACGTTATATCGATTTTGCCTTCGTAGGTAGCGATGATTTCTCCAGTGCTTGAATAAAGCGTGGCGCGACGTTTCAGGCCTCCTGTGTATTCGCTCATCGTTGTCTTGAATTCCCGTTTCTGGCTTGCCGTACAACCGACTATCGTTATTACAGCTGCAAATGCGGCACAAACGGCTGCCGTTATCTTCTTACCATTGCTCATGATACCTCCTGTACGTCTTAAGGCTTGTATATATAAAGATTGCTTATACTATATACAAAACCGCAAGTATAGTCTTTAATTTTTCCTGTAATTTCAGAGCAAATTGAAAGGAACGACCTTAGTCGCTTGACGAGAGTGTTCTTTTCTGCTAGTATTTGACTACTGTTTGCCAACTTAGCTCATCTGGTAGAGCAGCTCCCTCGTAAAGAGCAGGTGACCCGTTCAAGTCGGGTAGTTGGCTGATCCTTTCAAAGACCTTCCGATAGTTGACGGAAGGTCTTTTTTTGTGTGAAGGAATTAACATGCCGAAACGAACAGGATATGCAGACCTTCCTCTGCACCACGGAACCGTGCCGCGTTGGCTTGCAGACAGAATGATGCAGCTCGGCACCTTGATTATAGAATCTCTTTTAATTCAATACGGCAAAAAAGAAGTGCTCCGCCGTTTAAGCGACCCGCTATGGTTCCAAAGCCTCGGTGCAGTGCTTGGCATGGATTGGCATTCAAGCGGCATTACGACAAGCGTCATGTATGCACTCAAACGAGGTATAAATGCACGTGCACGTGCATTCGGTCTTTGCATATGCGGTGGAAGGGGAATCTATTCACGGCAAACTCCTGACCAACTCCTCTATCTGGGAGAAAAGACAGGCATGGATGGTGAGGCATTAGTGCGTACAAGCAAACTCTGTGCAAAAGTAGATAACACAGCTGTACAGGACGGCTTCCAGTTATACCAACACAACTTTATTTTATCAGCCGAAGGCGACTGGGCAGTTGTCCAGCAGGGAATGAACGCACAGACAAAGACCGCCCGCCGTTATCACTGGTGTTCAGAATCCATCAAAACCTTTGTCGATGCCCCGCACACCGGCATAACAGGAGAAAACAAAGGGCTCATACTGAACCTCACTGACAGTACGGCATCAAAAACGAGGGAGGCAATTCTTTCGCTTGCCACAGAATCGCCGGTGCGGGTGATGAATGAAATAAAAAAAGTCATTTCACCCCCTGCCCCGCAATTAGAGCTATTTGACACCGAATCACAGCCCAGCCCAGAAGACAACATAATCATAGAAACAGGGCGCAACATCGTCATGCCTGCCCATCACGATGTCAGAAAAGAAGATGTGGACCTCAAACGGCTCGGTGGTGTTCTGGTCACTGCTTACGAAAGCAACCCCCAAGATTTTGAAAGCTTACTGCTCACTCCCGGACTCGGCTCCCGCACGCTGCAATCGCTTACCCTCGTGAGCGAAGTCATCTACGGGACGCCCAGTCGTTTTACAGACCCCGCGAGATTCAGCTTTGCGCACGGAGGTAAAGACGGACATCCGTTCCCTGTGCCCTGCCATATATACGACGAATCCATAAGAATCTTAGGTGATTCCATCGAAAAATCAAAGCTCGGATACAATGACAAAAGCGAATGTTTAAAACGGCTACACAGAACAGCATTAGCAATAGAAGAAAATTGTGAACCAGAGGCAGATTTTGACAAAACTCTGGAGCGGGAGCGGAACCTCTCCCACGAATGGGGCGGAAGAACTTGCAGTGGTGAAATTTAAAAAATTGTGTTATACTAGAGTAAAATGAAATGCAAAAAAGTCACATTGATTAAAACAGCAGGCATTGTCCTTACTCTTACCGTCATAGCAGTCATACTGTTTTCTGCATATATAGGTTTTTTTGTTCCTCAGCTCAACGGTGCATTCGACGAAGAAAACGAAGAAAACGAAGACAGGGAATACCGAGTCATTATCGTTGGCTGTGAAAATGAAGCATTCTTAAAGAATATTTACAAGGGTGCTGCTGAAAAGGGAATAGATTACGACTGCGCGGTAGAACTGAACATCCCGTCATCAAACGCAGATTCCACGTCTCTCCAGTCCTTGCTCGACTACGCTTCATTCACAAATGCTGACGGAGTCGTGGCGTACATTGGAGAAACAAATCATTCCATACAGGTCCCTCTGGATAGAAACAAAAACCGCATACCGCTCATAACCCTTTCGCAATATCTGCCGGAAATTCCGCAGGTGTCACACATTGGCACGAATTACTCGGAGCTAGGACGGAAAATTGCAATGGAAAGCGCAGAATACCTTTCAGGCGACGGTTCCATCATAGTAATCAACACAACAACGTCAAACACACCTAACTACTCTACGTTGATGTCCGGTCTGACACAATACCTTTCAGGCTATGAGGAAATTCACACAACAGTGATTGACCTCCCATCTTCCACCGACATAACGATCCGCAATGGAAGAATGGACAATATCGTCCGCTACAACGATATCGATGTTATTATCTGCCTTTCCACCGATGACACAATCCGCACTGCACAGCTTGTCAACGATGCCGGAAAAACAGGCTACATCGGCATTATAGGGTTCGGAGAAGGTAATGTCGTAGAAAAATATCTGGAATACGGCATTATAACAGAACTGCTTTCCATCGACGCCGAAAGCATGGGCAAAGCCGCAATCAGTGAGCTCTTCGAATACATCAAATTCGGATATGCAAACAACTATATAACCGCCGACGTGAAAGTACGGAAAGCAGAGGAAAACACAGACGGGGGGCAATTGTGACATACAGCGGATACATAAAGCACAGCCTCCGATGGCAGATTATGTTTGCCGTCGTTATCGCTTTCATTGCCATGGCAGTTTTTGTCTTTGTTACCATGTCCCACAGTCAGGCTTTTCTGGACAGACTGGGCGGTTCCTACGAAACGAATGCAGCCCTGACGGATTTTTCCACAAAACTCTCCGAGACGGAAAAAGCCATGGAGGACTACATGAAATACCGCACGTTTGAAAGCATAGATGCCTACTATCACTGGGAATCTTTGAGTGAAGACGCTGCAAGCGCTTTTTATATCCCACCTTCCACAGACAGTGTGAGAAGCAAAGAACACACGACATTTGAGATGGCGATATCGTTCTTTTCGCTCAGCCGAGATGCTGTTACAGCGCAACGGGCGAACAATAAAGAAGCTGCGAAAACTCATTACGAGCGAAGTCTCCAGTGTTACGCCATGCTTCAAACAGAAATAGAAGAGCTGAACACGTTGCTTTTGGAGCGTAACGCAGCCATCTACAATGAAAACAGAAAAAATTTTGAAACGCTTGCCCATGTAAGCGCGATTGTACTGATTTGCTTTTTTCTGCTCGTCTTTATGGTGATCTATCTGTCCATCACAGCAATCACAATGCCGCTTTCCGACATCTCAAATGTTGCTATGAGGATTGCAAGTATGGATTTCGATGTGCCGCTTTTCAACAGCCAGGCACAAGACGAAGTGGGAACAATCTGCCGAGCGTTCGACAGAATGATTGTCAGCATTCAATCGTATATCGACAAGATATGGGAAAAAGCCGCGCAGGAAAACGAACTCAAGGAAAAGGAACTTGAAATGCGCGAACTGTACGCCGGAGCCCAACTACGCGCTTTGCAAAACCAAATAAACCCTCATTTTCTGTTCAACACACTCAACACTGGCGCCCAACTAGCCATGATGGAAGGTGCAGACAAAACCTGCTATTTCATGGAACAGGTGGCTGATTTCTTCAGATACAACATACAGGAAAAAGGACAGGCTTCCACTGTACGGGAGGAACTTTCTCTCGTGGACAATTTTGTGTACATTATGAAAGTCCGCTTCGGGGACAGATTAACATTCATTAAAGATATCCCCGAAGGTGATTTCAATGCAAAACTCCCAAGGATGACGCTGCAGCCCTTAGTTGAAAACTGCATAAAGCACGGACTCAAAGGAGAACGCGGGAAAGTTACGCTTGCCATACGGGGAGATGTTTTTTCAACAACAATAACAATTTCGGACAACGGGACAGGATTCGACGAACAGATGAAGCAGACAATCCTGACTTTGGAAAGACCAGCAGAAAACAACGACAGTACAGGTACGGGCACGGGACTTGTCAACGTCATTTCCAGACTACGTCTTTACTTCCACCGGGCTGATGTCTTTGACATTCAGGGAAATGAAGACGGAGGCACAACTTTTTTACTGAGGATACCAAATGTATAACATTCTTCTAACAGACGACGAACAGATAATGATTGACTCCTTGCGCTTCATAATCAGCAAGTATTTTCCGTCCGATGTCAGAGTAAACGAATCCTTGTCCGGTTCGGAAGCTCTGGAGATTGTGGCAAAAAACGATATAGACATTATCTTCATGGATATCAATATGCCGGGACTCAACGGACTTGAAACTGTACGCTACATAACCCAGTCAAAACCTGAAACCGTCGTGATAATTTTAAGTGCCTACGACCAGTTCAAATACGCTCAGGAAGCTGTTTCCCTTGGAGTCTACCGATATCTGACAAAACCCGTAAACCGCAATATTGTTGTTGAGACGCTACGGGGCGCAATGGCAGAAGTGGACAAGAAAAGAGGACGCAAATCCAGCGAACAGGAACTTCACAAAAAGCTGGACATCGTGTCCCCGATGGTGGAAAGCGATTTTATCTATTCGGCCGCTTTCAGCGGAGCAAAAGATGTTTCTGAATATTTCCGCTACTTTGATATTGAAAGCAGTCTGTGGTGCTTCTGCTGTCTGGAAATTCCCCATCTGGACGCGGGGCAACAGTATATTGTGTACAATAAGATTCGGAAAACGCTAACGACACGAGTGCGCTGTATACTCGGTTCCTTCATGCTCAACCGTATTGTCGTATTCTTCACATTCCCGTTAAACGCTGACAGAGAAACGGTAGAAGAAAATGCTGTCGATACCATCACAACCTTATACCGACAGCTCTGCATAAACATAACATCCGGAATACGCGCAGGAGTAAGTCTGTTTGAAACAGAGCAGGACAAAACCGGCAAAGCTTACAACGATGCTATCGAAACCTTGAACTTATGCGCAAACAACGGGGATTTAAAATTCGCACAGCGGACACGGGATAAGAAGCACACAAAGCAGAATCCTGGAACTCTAGCGGAAAAGATTTTCGCACGCGTACGAGCCGGGGACTCTGCCTCTCTACCGTCCCTCATCAATGCATACCGCGAAGCGTTGGAACAAAAATACGAGTCGGATACGGGCAAGATAAAAAATGCATTCTTTGAACTGCTTGTCAACATCCGCAACATAACGACAGAAATCGATACATCCTACGAAAATGATGAGTTCGCATCTTCTTTTTCTTTTCTCACCGGCGAAAACAATATGGATAAGATAGAAGCCTTTGTTCAAGCCAGATGCACAGAATGTGCGCTTGATGTTCTGCAGGTTTCGCAGCGGCAAGGGAACCCTATTATCGAAAAAGCCCAGGAATATATAAAGGAACACATTGCGGAAAACCTTTCCCTTGATGACACTGCACAAGCGGTGAATGTGTCATCGTTTTATCTGAGCAAACTGTTCAAGGAAGAACGGGGAGAAAACTACATCACGTTTATAACAGACATGAGGATGCAAAAAGCAAGGGAACTTTTACGAAACCCGAGGGCAAGTATAAAGGAAGTGAGCATATCGGTCGGCTACAACGACCAGAATTATTTTTCACGTATATTCAGAAGCAAATTCGGCATGACACCGACGGAGTTCAGAGATGCAGCAAAAGATTAAGACACTTATTATTTTTACATTGGCTGTTGCTATGTTGACAGCCTGCAAAAAAGATTCGCCTTCAGAACGCTCCGTAAAAAAGACAGAAAAAAAGAAACAGGTTACGTCCATCGGTTTTTCCATCGATACGCTAGCCCTTGAACGGTGGCAACGGGATTTGGACGTATTCATAAACCGGCTGAGGGAAAGAGGAGCTGAAGCAATTGTACAGAACGCTGGCAACAGCGTGGAAGAACAGAACAAGCAGCTTCGCTATCTGATGGAACGGAATGTAAATGTTATTGTCGCAGTGGCAAAGGATCAGGACAGTCTGACAGAAATACTGACCGAGATACATAATAAAGGAATAAAAATAATATCATACGACAGGCTGATTACAAATGCTCCGGTGGATTTATATATCTCGGTAAACACAGAACGCGTCGGAGAACTGATGGCTCAACGTTTTTTAGCATCCAATGTCGGCAAACGATGGTATCTGATTCTGGGACCACAGGAAGACTACAACATGACGCTCATGCAGAGAGGAATCGAACTCACCACCCGAGGAAAGGACGTTCTGATAGAAGGTATATTTTATACAGACGGCTGGAACTATGATTTATCATACAATGCAGCGGTCGACTTAATAACAAAGGGACCTATTCCTGACGCCATCATCTGCGGGAACGACGCTGTGGCAGGAAGTGTGCTGAATGCCATGGACGACTACTACCCTGAACACCACATACCTATCTGCGGACAGGACGCTGACATTGCAGCGTGTCAAAACATTGTACGCGGCAAGCAGGATTTTACGGTGTACAAGCCTATCACAACGCTGGCGGAAAAAGCCGCAGACTGTGCGGTATCTCTAGCGCAGGGTATGGACGAGACGAATATCGTTCCAAAAGGCAGCACCATAAACAATGGATACGACGACATTCCGGTCATATGGCTGGAACCGGAAATCGTCACAAAAAGCAATATCGACGATATTGTCATAAAATCCGGCTTCCACACATATGGGGAAGTCTATCGGCAATAAGACGCTTCACAGCGTCACTGTGCGGGACCGTCAGCATCGTACAGAAGTTCAAAGGTTTCGTAGTGGTCGCCGGTATAATACACCAACCCATCGTTGGAAAAGACGATGCGCTTTGCACCGCGAGATTTTTTTCCTTCAGCACCAATGTCACACTCTGTATACGAACGTCCCTTCGCCGTAGGCAAGGTTCCTTCCCGGTTACCAAACCGATCCCCTCCAATGCTTTTACCTGGAGCAACAGAAGAAACAGCATAGTGATCGCTGTCCTTCTGCCAGCCAAGTTTCTTCGCCTCTGTTTTCGTTATGTAGTTCTCAGGCAATTTTCCGTAAGTATGAATGTATAGGGCAACTTTTTCTTTCGATGTATAATGGCCGTCTTCAGAAATATCCGTTCGGCGATCCGTTTCAGGAACAGCAGGTTCAGAAACGACGGGAACTTCTTCCTGCACACTGACGGCGGAGGATATCTCTTCAACAGCAGAAACGTCATCTACAATAGGGAGCGGATTTTGTTCTGATACCGTTTCTACAACAGATGTGTTCAAATCCGGCAGACTGTAAGCAGGTTGTCCGCCATGAGGCATGAATATAGAAACGAGAAGTACAACAGCTACAACGCCCAAAACAGGAAGAACTTTCTTCCATTGAATCTTCATAAATAACACCTCGCCATAAGTATAACATACAGCAAGCACAGGCGTCCATAAAATTTCCTAGGGCAGTGCTTGACTAGGATAGGCTTTTTTTGTTACACTGTATTCACTTTTGGGGGTGTAGCTCATCTGGCTAGAGCGCTTGCATGGCATGCAAGAGGTAAGGGATTCGACTTCCCTCATCTCCAATTTTTTTATTTTAAACCATTCTTCTTTCCGTCATTTCAAACACAAGGAATACCGCTATGTTTAAGAATATCCGTCCCGAAGCCATAACAGACAATCCATTCAAAATGATAGGAAAAGATTACCTTCTTGTAACCGCTTGTGAAAAAACGGTTGATGAAGAGGGGAATATAACAACCGGCAGAGTCAATACAATGACGGCAAGCTGGGGTGGAGTCGGAGTTTTGTGGAACAAATGCGTAGCGACGATCTATCTGCGTCCAACCCGCTATACGAAAGAAATCATAGACAGCACTGACACATTCTCTCTTTCAGTACTTCCAGAAAACAAATACAACAACGCACTGTCCTATTGCGGCAGTCATTCAGGACGCGACGGAGACAAATTCCGCGCAGCAAAACTTGATGTTGAATACCTCAACGGCACCCCATGGATAAAACAGGCGCGGCTCGTACTTTTCTGCCGCAAACTATATGCACAAGAGTTTGATCAGAACTGTTTTTCCGATGAAAAACTGATGAACCAGAACTACCGCAAAAATGACTTCCACACTGCGTATATTGCAGAAATCTACAAGGTTATGGAAGACAAGCGGTAGTCCCGCTCCATGAAAGGCTCCTAGCGCTGACAGGAGCCTTTCTTTATATCGGCGGCAACAGAGCTGCCGACCAAAGCTGTGACAATCTCCATGGAGAACTGTTCACTGGCACCTGGTCCCCGACCGGTTATGAGATTTCCGTCGTGAACGAACGGAACTCCGTCCACATGGGTTTTCACAGCAGCACCAGCCTCTCCAGACATTCCCGGATAGCACGTCCACTTCTTTCCCTCCAATGCCCCTGTTTTGGACAGCACTATTGCGGGGGAAGCGCAGATAGAGCAGACAAGTCTGCCATCATCATTCATCTTGCGGATGAAATCAACTGCGGAACGGGAGTCTGCTATGTTTGAAGCCCCCGGCATACCTCCAGGTATGACAACAGCATCCGGCAGAGCATTTCCAGAATCGGAAAGATATGTTTCCAGAGTAACATCCGCATTCACACTGACACCATGAGCCATGCCCACCGTGCGACCCGCCGTCCCGACGGAAACAAGAGAAACTTCCACACCAGCCCTTCTAAGATAGTCAACGGGAGTAAGTGTTTCTATCTCTTCTGAACCGTCGGCAATAAAAACTACAGCTTTCTTCATTATCAGAACAACCTCTTTCTTTTTAGTACTGCATAAGGAACTTTTCAAAAGTAATAGCAAAGTTTTGAAAGTTCCTCTATAAGAAAAGTATATTGATATTCCGATAATAAGTATACCATCAGAAAAATGTTTTGGAGACCTCCCATGAAACATCTTGTAAAAACTATTTTAACCGCAACAATGTTTACGTGTGCCGTTGGCAGTGCAGTTGCACTTCCGCTTTGGATGCACGGAAAAGGTGAAGAACAGAGAGCGATGCTTACAGGTGATCTTGCTCGCGGTATGTCCATGTACAGTACGGAGTCATCGGTCGGACGACTTGCAAAAAGAGTTATTCAAAGTCTGGTAAAAGGAAAGACAAAGAACATCCATCTGCTGTTCTCCACAAATACGCTCAAAGAGGTTCCAAACTTAAAGCAAGATTTATCATATATGCTGAATCTTTTCCAAGGGAACTTTACCTACTGGGGTTCAGTGGGTTTCTCTACCGAAATGGAATCAGAGTTCGGTACGCACGGAAACACCACCTGCAAGGGATTTTACAGAGTCCGTACAGATGAACAAGAATACGAGATGCTTCTCATGTGCTTTAAGCCATCAGAGTCAGAGCCTGAAGACCAAGGCATCAGAGCCTTGCGATTCGTACCGGTTGAAGACATCGAGACACAGAGCGAGGCAATAAACTACGAATACCACGATGGTATCATAGAGCTAATAAACGAACGTGACAATCCGGAAACCTTTAAGCCTGTGCCAGGACTCTACATTCCGGATACAAGGGATACAGACGCTTCAGACGCAATCGACCGCTTCGCAGCGATACTGCCGGCACTTCAGAAAGGCGACAAAGCAGCAGTAGAAGGATTCTTCTCTGCGATGGCGCGTTCAACCTGGGTAAACAAAGATGAAGAGATGGAAGGTGTCTTCAATCTTTTGAAAGGCGAAGTAATGTCAACCCAGCTCAAAAGCGTAACCCGGGACAACGTAAAACTTGATAACATCAGTTTCGATGTTATCAAGCAGATTTTTTCAGTGTTAACAGACAAAGACGAGTATCTGCTGTACATTCTGCAGTTGGATTCTTTGAATGCAAACATCAACGGACTGCACACTATCAGAGTGCTCAGAGCCAGCGACCACGATGCTCTTTTCACCGCATGGAGCAGAATGCGTACCGGCGCGTACGTTCCGAAAGGCATTTTCGATAAATCATATAAATAATTTCAAGACAGAACTTTTTTCATTGAAATTTGAAAAGTATTGTTATACTATAGAAACATGAAAAAGGTTCTGTTAGTTGATTCCACTCAAGATTTTTTTCAGTTCCTTAAAGACAAACTCGCTTTGCAGCAAGTGTCTTTGGAACTTGCATTTAGCACTAGAAATGCATATACAACCCTTATAACGATTCTGCCGGATTTGATTATTATTGATGCTGACAGTCTGGAAGGCGGGGTCAGAGTTTTCTTGGAAAAAAAAGCTGATGACCCGAATGCAAAGAACATTCCGATTCTTGTTATTGGTTCCGAAACTAGCAGGCATAAGATATGTTCCCTCGCTGTTTTCGGGGTGCATAAGTTTTTCCCGAAACCGGTAAAATACGATCTTTTTTTCAAAGCGGTAGGCGAAATCTTGGGCCTCGGATTTGAAGCAGATCAAACGCAGTGTATCATGGAAATACATGTCACAGACAGCATTATCTGCGTAGATATTGCCGGAGATTTGAACAGAGACAAAATAGCCATTCTCAAATACAAAATACCCCAAATCATTCAAAAGCATAAAATCTCCAAGCCGAAACTCTTGCTGGTGCTTTCCGGCAAGGAATTTGACTTCATCGATACGCCAAATCTAGAGTTTCTCTTGGAAACAATTTTGCATGACAGACCGATAAAAAAGGAAAATATCAAAATTGTATCAAAGGACGCATTTTTTGCAGCCCTTCTTAAAGGCCGCGATGAATACCGCGGAATTGAGATTACAGACGACGCAACAAAAATTCTGAACCCGCTCCTCGATATCATTATGGTTGGAGAAGGCAAAGACGTTATTATACAAAGAGTTCTCACGCCGAATTTTCCAGTCCCTATCAAAACCTTGGACATGAGATTTTCTTCTGATTACGGCGACACCATCTATTCACCGGTGGATGAAGGGAACATGTTGAATGTAGCGATTGTTGATTCTGACCAAGTTGCACAGGCCCAATTAAAAACGCTGTTTCTTCAAAAAGGCGGCAATCCGTACTCCTATACAAGCGGAGTTGCATTCATCAACGACATTCCTCACCATCTGTTTGATGTGGTCATTTTGGACTTGACAAACACCGACATGAACGGGTTGGACATTCTAAGAAATCTCCAGCGAAGAAACTTTCCTGCTCCGGTAATCATATATTCACAGACAGCAGACAAACAGAACATAATGGATGCCATGCAGCTCGGGGCACGAACCTTTTTGGCAAAACCGACAGCACCTGATATTATGATCAGAACCATCTATGCCTTGCTCAGTGAACAGCAGAAAACGGCATGATTACCATGAACAAATCGATAAAATCAAACTACCACACACACTGTACGTTTTGCGACGGTACCGTTTCCGCAGAACAGATGGTCTTGGCAGCGATAGACAAAGGATTCGACATTCTGGGATTCAGCTCCCACTCCATGTACCCTTTTTCCGATGATTGGCACATTGAAACGACAGCACACACCGACTATTGCAATGAGATACGCCGGCTGAAAGAAGTATACAGCGGGAAAATCAAGATCTACACCGGATTCGAAGCGGATTTCATCAGCGGATGGTGCAGTCCGGACTTTTCAGCCTATAAAGCATTTGCACCGGATTATTTGATAGGTTCAGTACATTTCGTTCCAGGCAAAAACGGCGGATACTTTGAAGCTGACAGCACAAACGCTGCTGATGTACAGAAGAGGATCGAAGACTATTTTTATGGAAACATACGGGAAGCCGTGAAATCGTATTTTGCATGTGAACGGAAAATGCTTGAAACCTGCGATTTTTCCATAATCGGACACCCGGACCTGATCCGAATGCAGAACAGATACGAGTCTCAGCCCATGTTTGACGAAAATACGCAGTGGTACAAGGACGAAGTCGAAGCAACCGCGGAAGCAATTGCAAAGGCAGGGGTTGCAGTGGAATTGAACACCGGCGGACTCGCACGGGGGCACATGCACTCCCCCTACCCGTCACTGTTCTTTCTTTCACGCTTAAAAACAAAAAAAGTTCCGCTGGTGCTCAGTTCAGACGCACACAGACCGGAACATCTTGACTATTGGTTCAATGAAGCCGCCCTCTATGCAAAGGCCGCAGGCTATACGGAACTTGCATATTTTTCAGACGGTCTCTTTTTCCAGCGGATCAACTAACGGTTTCTCTTTTCCTCTTTCGCCTGGCACTCCACACAGAGAGCGGCATATGGGATTGCCTCCAGGCGGGCTTCTGGAATCTCTTTCCCGCAGAGCAAGCAAAGTCCGTATCTGTCCTGAGATATTCTGTCCAACGCATTATTTATCATCACGAGTCTTCTCTGAGAGGCATCGCTCAAAGAGTTGAGCAGAGTCCGGTCAATCGTATCTGAAGCTTTGTCAGCGTCGTCACCAGATTCCACATTTTCAACCAGCTTGCGAAGTTCCTCGCTCTGCCCCGCAAGAGAATCGAGAATCTCTTTTTTCTCGTCCATGAGAATTTTTTTCTGATTCTCAATAAATTCCTTATTCATAATTTCCCCTTGTTGACATTAGTGTTATTTTTGTACATACTAATATACGCATAAAATACTAAAAATGCAAGGGAACAAAACAGTATTCTAAACACCTTGCTGATTTTATCTGGAGGAATTCGTGGCTAATAAAGATGAAGCTATTGAAGTCATCGGTCTCGTAAAGGAAGCGCTTCCAAACACTCAGTTCAGGGTTGAACTGGAAAACAAGCACATAATACTCGCCCACTTGAGCGGCAAAATGCGCAAGCACTACATCAGAATCGTGCCGGGCGACAAGGTAAAAGTAGAACTTTCACCTTATGATTTGAATCGCGGACGCATCATTTTCCGCGAGCGTTAATCCTAATCCCGCTTATTATTCTTTCCCATCGGCGAATATATACTTGAAAGAACCTAGAGCCTCTCCAACGCCCTGAATACCAGCAATCAGCGCGATGAGGTTTATAGGGAAGAACCACATCAGATAGCGTGCTACGCCAAAGCCGATAACAGCCTTGACTGTTCCGTGCAGAAATCGTGAACCCCAACTCTTTCTTGGAGAATTCTCGGTAGTACGCGTTGTCCATGTATACGTATTTCGGTAGTCGTTCTCGCCCGTTTGAAAGTCCCTGAACCAACTGCTGAACGGGTCGTCATATCCGTATCCAGAGTTACTGGTGTTGTTGTATCCAGCATTACTCTGCTGGCCATATTCAGAACCCGAAGCAGAAAATCCTCCAGCATCATATTGGCGGCGCTTTACATCATCGCCAAGAACAGAGTACGCAGCATTTATCTCTTTGAATTTTTCCTCAGCCTCTTTGTTTCCCTGATTTCTGTCAGGATGGTATTTAAAAGCAAGACTTCTATAAGCTTTCTTTATCTCCTCAGCAGAGGCAGTTTTACTGACACCGAGAACTGAATATAAATCATCCATATTATTCATACCTTAATTCAAAACATAATTCTTTACAAGCCTACCGGCAAGAAAGAAATCATTTCATATCTGTTTTATAACAGGATTTTTACCTTATGATAACCCAAGTAGCACCGGTTCCACCGTGATTCCTGTCCGGATGACCAGAAGCCCCCAACCGCTTGTCCTGTTCTATAAAAAGACGGATCATGGGACCGAGTATCGGATCTGAACCATGGCTGTGCTGACCTTTCCCGTGTATGAACGTAATTTTCCGCAGCTTCCGTCGAACACAATCGTTGACAAAGCTTGAAACCCTATCCCACGCTTCATCCCTTGTAAGCCCGTGCAGATCTAAAGTCGCTTCCGAGCGCAAAGACTTCAAATAGCTTGGATTGTGGAGGAGATTGCTCTCTTCCACCTCATCTTCAAGTTTATCCTTGTCAATTGTTCCATATCTGTTCAGCCACACATCCATCGGATTCGCCCGCTTCCGGTTATCAGTCTCCATCTGCTGCTCATAGCTGTATCCTTGTCTGCGGGCTTCTTTTTCCTCTTTCGTAGGGGCATTCGCCATTTTGTGGGATTTTTGAGGGCCTTTCTTCGGAACCCGTTCCTTGCGCTGTATATCATCCCACTGGTTCAGAATGTCGTCCATGTTCATTTTTTACCTCGAAAAAGCAATCTCGTTTTATTTTTAAAACATGCCTACTTGATAAAAATTACAGAATCGGACGGAACCCAGCCGGCAGTATCACGGAAACTTATGTACAGCCATTTACCGGCATGCTTATGAACTTCCACGACCCCCCCGGACTGAACCTCACAGCTTTTGGAACTGTCATTCTCCGGAATCGGAAACACAGGTCCCCCTGCAAACACCGCCTGCTCACGTGCAGTCTCTATACGGCAGAAAATACAGGCAGCAGCAAGGAGCGTCACCGTAACGAGACAGAGAGAGGCAAGTCTGTTTTTCTTCATAACAAGAAGTACAACAGAGGCCATTACATCCGCCAAGAAGAGAGCACAAAACAGGATGAACACAAGTACACTCGGCTCATCCTCCGACACAGGGAGCCCCAAAGCCTCCTCTGCCGCTATCCGTTCACTCCGGTTGTGGGAAAAAAACGGAAGCGAATGCCTTTCCCGAGTGTGAAGCTTCGCCAGAAGCGCTACATTTTCACGAGAAAGATTTACCACACTCGTCTGAGCTTCAGAGAGAGCTGGTGTTTCAAAAGAATCTGCAAAATAACCGATTGAATCATTTCCAGTTTCTTTTTTTTCCTCAACAGAGGAAGAGCTTTTACTGCGGACAGCAACAGATATGGAGGGACTCGTGAGCGTCACGAAAGAACCATTGTAAGACATGGCTGTTACAGAAACTTCTGGAAGTTTATAGTCTCCCGGCAGGAGCGGTTGCCAGTCAAATGTAATAACAGGTTTCGCAGCCGGTGAAAAAGACTCTTTCTCATGACCTTCCTCTGCTATCGGATGCCTTTTAATCTCCTTAAAAACAGAATTCTCCGGAAGCTTCCACGATATATCTTGGACATTCGCCGCAAATTTGACATTGACAGTATACGTCAAGTGCTCACCTTCCTCACAGACAACAGGCTTTTTAGCATTTTGTTTAGCATCAAAACCGACAGAGAGCTCCGGCACAAGTATTTGAGTATTTTCGAAGACATGAACACGAGGAAACGGAACTTTCAGCATACCTTCCTTCACCTGCAGGTCGGCATCAAACAATCGGTAATCCCCGACTGATGAAAACCTGACCGTAACATCGACATGAGTACCGTAACCAGTATCCGAACTTCCGACAGGAGGAATATATGTCTGCTTTTTCACCGACATCAGCTCAACACCATCGGGAATAGCATTGATGTACAGCGTCACCTCGCTCGGAGGTTTGCTGGCAATATCCAGAGAAAACGTCGTATTTGTTGCAGTAAAAATATAAGTTGCATCAGTCTTAAACGAAAGGGATTTCAAATATGCCCAACTTACAGCAAAACAGCCGGATGAAATGCATATCTGTAAAAACAACACCCCCAGAAAGGATTTTAATAATCGTCGGCGCCGGAAACTGTATCTGACTGCTGTCTGTTCTTCCATTCCTGCTGCTCCTTTTCCCTGACAATAGAATAAACCGCACTTTCAAGCGTATCGCTTTCCTCATTAAGGGAAACTTCGCTCATATTCCCGGCTCCACTGTTCTTTTTAGCGTTCTCAAGCCCCATAGAAAGCTCAAAATTTATTTTGGCATCAACGCTCATGCTGTCTATGCGCAATGCTTCCCTAAAAAATCTGGCTGCAGACTCATAATCGCCGTTTCTATGCGCCAGAATACCTGAATTGTAAAAAACTGAAAATTTTATCTCTTTATTGGCATCAGGAGCAATCTGGGAAAAACGTTTGACAGTAGCATCCCGTTCGTTCTGCATCATATACGTCGTCGCAAGATTATACAGAGCGTACTGTTTCAATTCCTCATTGCCGGTTGCTTCAGCTCGTTCCAAAGCCCCTAGAAAAACAGCTGTCGCTGCCTCATAATCCTTTCGGTTCCACTCCAGCGAACCGCCCAAAATGTCAAGCCTGTCTTTCGTTCCTGCGGAACAGGAAGACAACAGAACAAGAAAGACCATTGACGCAGCGACGGATTGCAAGGGGGGACGACGGCGGATTCCGATGTCAATTTCCCCCAGAATCAAAGCAAACAGCAAAAAACCGATACCTATCTCAATAAAAATCCCATGACGGGAAAGCCTTTTTTCTTCAAAATACACCTTACCGGACGTATTCTCACTGTCCTGCCCCAACTCCCGCAGCATTCTGTATGCACAGCCTTTATCAGTTGCGTTCATATATTTTACCGTTCCGCGGAAATCAGAATGGCGGGCAAGAGAGAGCAGTTTGTCCGACTGCAAGGAAGAATGCACATTGGTCGTTCTGTCTCCGGCTGCAATGTCTGCACCATTTTCTGTACCGAAGCCGATTACCGTAACAGGTATGCCGAATTTCGTCGTTTTAAGGAGCGCATCGCTTAACGTACTGTCCGTCTCCTCTCCGTCCGTAAACAGCCAAATATGCAGCGCCTCCGCCGACTGAGAAGGAAAAGAAAGCAGTGCCGCTTCCACACCTTTTCCCAGACTTGTTCCTCCTGCTGTCATTAGTTCCGGAGACAAATTATCCAACAGAGACAGAACACTCTTACGGTCATTCGTCAAAGGAACACTGACAATGCCCTCCCCTTTTGCCAAAACAACAGAAGTACTCGTATTTTCCATACGTTCAAGCAACAGGCGGGAAAATTCCGCTGCGCTTTGGAGCCTCGTTTTTCCATCGCCACCGTCAGTTGCCATCATGCTGTAGGATATATCAAAGACAAAAGCGACCGCGTCTCCTGTCTTTTGAACAGGAATCGGAGATGTTCCCCAGGAAACCCCCGCATAGGCAAGTATGAAACAGGATATCGCCAGCCCCATGAAACCTGTCTTACAAATAAATTTACGCCACATACCACGGGTAGCGCCACTATCAATAACCTTCATCACCTGTAAAAAACGGACAACCTGAATACAGAGCGCAACGACAAGTACTAAGAAAGCGAGCAGCGAACGGGGTTTTTCGATTTCAATGGAAAAAAGCGGAAAGCTCATCTAACAGACCTCCTTAAGAATCAACCGGCGGATCACCCATGCTACGACATAGCAGCAGGCAGCAAGAAAAAGGAAATACCGGTAATGCTCGATGTCGTAGTTCTTAATCCTGTAACTTTGCGCCACCGACACATTCTTTGAAATGGAAGAAACGACGTCCGTCAAAGCAGCAACAGTCTCTACGTCAAAAGCGACACCACCTCCGGCGGCAGCAATAAGAGAAAGCTCCTGAGTGTCATATTCCGACATCAGATATCCCGAATACACACGTCCAGTCTTTGGATCCGCGTACTCAAGCGGAACCGCACCTTTCGTCCCCAGGCCAAGAACAAAAAGCATAATTCCTTTTGTCTGGGCGAGCCGGGCGACGGTATGCGGGTTCAGTTCACCAGCATTATTTTCACCATCAGTTATCAGAACGATTGCCTTCTTCGGCGCATCAGAACCATCGAGATGGTAGACAGCAGTTGAAAGCCCCGTACCGATAGCCGTACCGTCCCCCATTTCCCCGACCAACATACCGTCTGCACGTGAAAAAAACATATTCCGGTCCATCGTCGGAGGAACTATAAGCGCAGCCTCCCTCGCCATCTCCACCAATCCAAAGGAATTACCGTTGTCATTTCCAGCAATCGCATGCATGGCGTGCTGGGCAGCTTCCAATCGGGACATTCCAGCAATATCGCGGGCTGCCATGGACGGACTTATATCCACCACGAAAATCACATCAGATCCTCGTGATGAATACACCTTATCCTGATGTCTCGAAACAGGATTTGCAACAGCTATAACGACACAAATGTACGAGGCTACTTCAAGCACGTGAACGAGAAAAATCAAAAACGATAACAGGGGACTGCGCCAGGAAAATTTATTTCCGTTCCAGTCACCCAGCGTAAGAGGAAAGGTTATGCCCGAAAAGAGCTTCAAATAGCGCAGAAAAAACAGGGTAGGAATCAGCAGCAGCAAAAAAAAGGCCGCAGGATTTTCAAACTTTGCCATATCCAGAATCCTCCTGTCGTTCCAACGTATCTATTCCCTGAATTGTAATTTCCACAATATTCTTTCGTTCCCCATCTTGGAAATTCGCGGCGTGCTCTTCACGGGGAAACTGCTTTGAATCGATGGAATCTGACGCATACCGGATGTAATCAGTCCTGATGAAAAGACTTGTCAGTGAAAACACCGCATTTTCCTGCTCCATGCTCAGAAGATCACCCGTCACCGCAGAGATTGTATGTACGATATTCTTCGTTGTAACCGAAGCGAAAGGACAGCCGAATCGATACGACAGATAACCTCTGACAATTTTCTGCCACTCATAAGCAAAGTCCGAATCAGAAAAGTGCTGCTTGTCCGAAAGCAACGCGTTCAGATGACGCTTGGTCAAAAACGAGTTTTTAAAATACCCGAGCATCTCATTGAAATTCAAGATTTTGCTGACAACCACAGAGAAACGCGCGATAAGTACGCAAAGCCCTGACATAGCGAGTACCAGAATGATAATCAACGACCAGACAAGATACCGTGTTCCCGGGAGTAAGAGAGGGCCGGCATTTCCGCGGAGTTCAGTCGCTCCTAGACGCGAGACAAGAGAAAAAACAAACACAATTTCCGGCTGTATCACCACGGGGGGAGATTCAGACTCTATACCGCACAACTCCATTATATTCAGTTCAGGGAAGGAAAGTTCTCCTATTTTCCAAGGAACGAAGTGCAGGATGAGCGTATAGGTCATACCAACGCGCTGTATACACACATCATTCACCGACCAATCGGGCTCGTACTCTTCAAAAACAGGACTTGTGGCGTCCACATAAATCATCCCGTTCTTTACCAGACGTTTATCAGACGCTTCAAACAAATCCACATCGGACTGGAACGCATAGCGCAGTTCCACTGTATCGCCAACGAAGATTTCCGCCGGTGTTACCGATTGCTGGGAAAACACAGAAACACAGAAACACAGAAACACAAGGACAAAAAGCAACAGCTTTTTCATCGATACTCCCTCGCGGTGAAAAATGCCTGAAGTTCAGCAAAGGAATTCTTCTTTGTATCCAAGATAAGCGGCACTGCTCCGTGACGTATACAGCTGCGCTTCCAGAATTCGACATGCCTGTTGGCAGCTGAAAACCACGCATTCTTAAACGACGGCGAAGAAGTCGGCAACAGACGGGAAAAAGAAGATTCCACATCAGCAAACGGAATCGTTCCGAGCGACGGAAGCACAGAATCAGACGGATCTCCAATGCGGGCGGCGATGACATCGTGTTTTGAGCACAGCCTGCCAAGCACATCTTCATACCCCGCGGTGCGGAAATCTGAAAAAATCATGACAAGCGTGCGCTTTTTCAGCAGTTTTAACGCACCGAGTAAAGCGCTGTCCAACGCAGAACCTCCTGTTGCCTCCTGTTCAACAGATTTTTCAAAGCGCGACAACAGAAACATCGTCTGCTTTCTGCCATGCTTAGGAGCGCAGGAAAAATTGATGGCTCCATCAAACACAACAGCACCGACAGGACTTCCGTTGTGAAGGGATGCAAGAGAAACCAACGCAGCACAATCAAAGGCTTTCTGAATTCTCGTCACCCTGCCGGTACCCATCCGCATGGAAAGCGATGTATCAAGCACTATAAAGACGTCAAGCTCCCGTTCTTCGTCAAAAACTTTGACAAACGGCTTGTTCATCCTTGCTGTAACGTTCCAGTCTATCGACCTAACATCATCTCCTCGAAGATATTCACGAACGCCGTTGAATTCCATTCCCTGACCGCGGTACAGAGAACGGAACACACCTTCCCTCATCCCCTGTGCAAGGGACAGGGATGACAGATGCAAACGGGAGGCTCGTTCGGACAGAGGGGACAAATCAGAATGATGTTTTATCTCTGCCATTTTCACGGAACAGGCATCAATGAAATGATTTTTGAGATAATGGTATCAGCACTGATATTGTCTGCAGATGCCTCATAATTCAGAACAAGACGGTGTCTGAGAACTGATTTGCACACAGACTGAACATCATCAGGCAGGACAAAACTGCGCCCCTCAAACAACGCAGCAACCTTTGCACACTTGAGAAGGGCAATTCCCGCACGCGGAGAAGCGCCGAACGCAATGTAACGGGTGATATCCCCCTTATTCTTTGACGGACCTACATCTTCTGCAGGACGGGTAGCACTGATTATGGAAACAATATATTTGAGAATCTTATCATCAGCAGTCACTGAATCAACTGCAGAGCGGCATCGTGCGAGGACAGCGGGGGAAAATATCTTCTGGACAGGAATTTGCCTTGCACGCCCGTCAGAGCGGACAATCATCAGTTCCTCTTCCGGGGTCGGATAATGAACGATGAGTTTCATCAGGAACCTGTCCAATTCCGCTTCAGGAAGATTATACGTGCCTTCCTGTTCGATAGGATTCTGTGTGGCAAGCACAAAAAAGGGCTCGGAGAGTTTGTAGCTGTTCTCTCCAATCGTCACCTGATGTTCAGCCATGGCTTCGAGTAGCGCAGACTGAACCTTTGCAGGGGCACGGTTGATTTCATCAGCAAGCAGAACGTTTGCAAAAACAGGCCCTTTGTGTACAAGAAAACGTCCTGTTGACTGCTCAAAAATGAGGGTACCGGTAACGTCGGCAGGCAACAAATCCGGCGTAAACTGGATGCGCCTGAACTCCAGACCTGATATTTCGGCAAACGTACGCACGGCCAGTGTTTTAGCAAGACCAGGAACACCTTCCAGCAGAACATGGCCACCGGCAATGGCAGCAGTTATGATTCCGTCAACAACTTCCTGCTGCCCGACAATCCTCTTGGCAACCTCTTCACGGCATGCCTTTATATAGAGCGAGCACTCGTTTATCAGAGCGGCCCCGCTCTCCTGGGAAGAAACGTCTTTTTCCATATCCTGCTATTATACTAACAATGGCCCTGCATTGCTAGACAAATCAGAAATCGTTATCGACGTATGAGAACAGCGTCCGCCTTGAAAAATCATAGCCGTTGGGGTCGTTCGGAATACTGTCAGAGGAAATAATGATATAATCCTTTTTATCAGCCTCGTAATTCACAACCCAATCCTCGCTGACGACCTTTCCGTTCACTTTCGACACGTGGAAGACAAACTGCCCCTTCTCAGGAATAGTATAAATGCCTTCCCACTTGTTCTCACCGCCTTTCTTGGTCTGAGTAATGGTAAAAGCACTGTCATCGGCAATATCAATCATCGTGGAGTATTTACCGTTGGCGAAATACCACTCGCCGATGTATGCCTTTGCAGTGACATCCTTCGCCTTATTGGAAACAGTCGCTCCGGCCTCCTGCACAGAACCTTTCAGACCTTTGAAAAAGTCCTTGGCGCCCTGCTTCATCTTGGAGCCGTTGGTCTCGGTCACTTCCTCTTCTTCAACGACATCTCCCCTCGCAAAAACAGAGGACACGGGAACGAAAGAACACAATGCTGCACAGGCAGCGAAAACAACAAAACGACTTGAAATCTTCATTTTTACTCCTCCTCTCAAAGTCATACCTATAATTTCGGCAGAATGCTATCTGACAATCAACAGCCCCAATACACCGACCGGAACCAGATACAGAGCGAACCATTCCAAATGACCGCGCCTGATGATTTTCATAAGGCAATACAATGCCGCATATCCTGTCGCAAACGCCGCTACACACCCGGCGACCACTGGGACAAAACCGACAGAGGAACTGACAGACCCCAAATCCTTCGCCTCCAGAATGAATGCACCAAGAATAGCAGGAATGCTTGCTATAAAAGAAAATTCGCCAGCAGTCTCTCTGGTTACACCAGAAAGCAATGCGCCTGCGATTGTCGAGCCGCTTCGGGACACACCAGGAAGCGTGCCAACGCCTTGCGCAAAGCCTATCACCAGTCCCTGCCACCACGAAATAGACGTTCCGGCAGGCTGAGATTTCCGCTTTTTTTCAAGCACTGAAGACAGCACCAAAAATACAGCAGTGACGAGGAAACCTATAAAAATGAACTGTATCGAAAGATTTTTGAGTTTTTTTTCAACGGCAAGCCCAATCACTCCAGTTACGAGCGTGGCAAGCAGGACAGCCACAATGTACCGCCGTTCCTCCTGTTCGCGCTCAAGGCTTTCCATAGGAGGACGGTGCAACACCCATCTGAAAAAAACAGCAAAAAGAGAGAGTATTTTCTTTCGGAAAAACAAAACAACTGCCGCAAGCGTAGCAAGGTGCAAAAAGACATCAAACAGCAAAGGAACATCCCCCAGCGAAAGCAGTTGCTGCACCACCATAAGATGTCCCGACGATGATATGGGCAGGAATTCAGCGATTCCCTGCACCATACCGAGAAGCAAACCTTCTGCGACAGACATGCACAGTACTCCTTAGAGTTTGAATATATCGATAAGCTCGGTAAGAGACGCCATTGAATCGTTCGTCTTTGAAGAAGCTTCGTTGCCATCTCTGAGGGCCTTGAGAATCTGTTCGGTACCGTTTGCCATTTCCGTCATAGAATCGCTGATTGTCATAGTCGTCTGACCCAGCTTGCTCATTTCGCCAGAAATACGCTTTCCGCTTTCGAGCATTTCCTGTGCTTCCTGTCGGACACCAACCGTTGAATCATCGATATTCTTCATGGCCTCAAGAATCTGTGTAGAACCGGCGTTTTGTTCCTTCATAGCATTCATGACGACATCTTCTTCCTGCTTGACGTTCTGCGTAAGGGAATAGATGATTCCAAACTGCTTTTGGAGCCGCTGCGTTGTACTTGCGACTTCCTGAATAACTTCTGTCAGTCCCTGAAGGCTTTCGCTTATCTTTTTACCCTGCGTATTGCTCTGCTCTGCGAGCTTTCGAATTTCGTCGGAAACGACCGCAAAGCCCTTGCCAGCCTCACCAGCGTGAGCAGCTTCGATGGCCGCGTTCATGGCGAGCAGGTTTGTCTGGTCTGCTATGTTCTGAATGACGGCACTCGCTTCCTGAAGACCGGCAGACTCATCGAGAATCCTTCGGGACATCTTGACAGCTTCATCGATATTCTTGTTACCCTCATCGGAAGCCTTCATCAATTTATCAACTTCAACACCGTTCCGTTCAAGGATGGTCGTAACGGACTGGATGTTCGCAACCATCTGGCGCACCGCGGCAGAACTTTCCTCCACACCTGCGCCCTGGTTCTGTATGCTCTTTGTGAGCGCTTCAATGTTCTGAATGATTTCGTTTACCGCAACAGAAACGGTATTTACACCACTGGACTGGAACTCCATCTGCTTCTGGACGCTTTGGATATTGCCCACAATCTGTTCTACACTGGAAGAAGTCTCATTCATGTCAGCACGAAGTTCCTCTGCATTCGCATTAGACTCCTTCATATGGCTGTTTATACCACCGATAACCCGTTTTGAAGCAGAGAAGAACTGATTCAAAAGCACTGTCAACACACCGAATTCATCACGGCTCACAACGACAAGGTCCTTTCCCCGGTAGTCGCCCTTGGCGAGCAGGGTCGCGAACTCCCCGATATTGTCAACCCTCCGCTTCATTCCCTTCGTCATCATGAAAAATCCTATCATGTCAAGGATAACACCCAAAATAACCTTAGGAATAACAGCGCTGCGTACAATTTCACCAACAGGCATTTCTGCGTACTTCGGAGTAAAGACAGGTGCAAAGGCCAGTGTAAACATCCCCAGAACCAGCGCTCCGTTCGTAGCAAGGTATCTGCCGATGATGGTGAACCGGACATGCTCCGCACCGAACGGGAGAAACGACAGCCAGTTTTCAAATCTTTCAAGCCAGATGACGTAAACGAAAAGACCAATCAGCAGTACGGATCCCATGATAAACAGAAAAACAGGCATGGTGCTAAACGTATCTACGCCGGCGGAACGCGCTGCAAACCCCATCATAACAGGAACGATAACCGCATACATAATCGGCAACAGGATATTGAACAGGGAAAACAGGTTTACCATATTGTTTGATTTGTCAATAGAATCAGTATTGGTAACGTCGGTTTCCACCACCAGTTTCGTGGCAGACAAATACGAATGGCAAAGCAGAATTGCAACAATAAGGATAACAGGAAGCACCTGCACCGAAAAAACCAGACGAAAGCAGTCTTCTCCAGTAAAAACACCACATGATATACACTGTATCATCGAATAGATAAAAGGAATGACATACATTGTTGCTATCAAAGCAATCATGGATGCACCAGGACGTTCAATTTCTTTGCGATTATCTTCCATAGTAATAAACACTCCTGTTATAAAAACTATAAGGGCTGCCTAAAAAATACACGGTATGCCAAGCTGAAAATCCACTCTATGCGCAAAGCGCAAGAGTACGGCAATGACAAAACTTTCTTTTTAGGCAGCCCCTACCTCTTATAATAACTATTATAATATAGTGAAAGTCAGTTTTCAATCCTTAAAAAGTTCAAATTCCAAAAGATTGCAGTTTTTCAGAGATATTTCTATTCCCGCTCAGTGCAAGAGATATGGAGCTCTTTAAGCTGCGCTTCGGAAACTTCACTCGGACACTCATCCATAGGAGACTGTGCCAGCGTGTTCTTCGGGAACGCAATAACTTCCTTGATAGAATCCTCGTGGCTCATCAGCATAACGAGTCTGTCAAGTCCAGGGGCAATGCCTCCGTGAGGCGGAGCACCGTATTTGAAAGCATTTACCAGGAAGCCGAAGGCCTTTTCCGCACGCTCGCGGCTGTAGCCGACAATCTCGAAAATCCGTTCCTGCAGAGTCGGGTCATTGATACGCATGGAACCGGAAGCAATCTCATAGCCGTTCATAACGAGATCGTACAAATCTCCCTTTACGCTGCCCGGGTCGCTTTCCAACGTCGGCCAATATTTTTTCTGAGGAAGCGTAAACATGTGGTGCTCTGTCTCCCACTTGTTTTCATCTTCATTCCAAGCAAAATACGGAAAGTCGATAATCCATGCAAAGTGGAATTCATCCTTCGGATTGTAGAGGTTCAAATCTTTTCCAAGCTGGCTTCTGACGGCACCGAGCGCCACACAGACGGTCTGCCATTTTTCCCCTGCAACAAAGAGCAACAGGTCGCCTTTTTCAGCGTTCAGGCGCGGCAGGATTTCGCCCTCTTTTCCTGCAAAGAACTTGCTGATTCCACCTTCAAACACACCTGCATCAGAAACTTTCATCCAGGCAAGACCTTTCGCCTTGTAAATCTTCGCCTTTTCTTCGAGCGCTTCAATCATCTTGCGGCTGAACGCCTTAGCCTGTCCTTTTACGACGAGGGCTTTGACGGCACTGCGCTTCTGACGCTGTATCTCCATGCTGGCGTTCTTTGCAGCTTCCTTGAAAGCGTTGAAATCGCCCAAATCGGCCATGAACGCAGCATCCTGAATCTTCATGTCAAAGCGGAGATCAGGCTTATCCGTTCCGTACAGGTTGAAGGCATCATCCCAGCTGACGCGGTCAAACTTCACTGGCAGTTCATAGCCCAGCGTTTTGCTGAACACATGGCGGAGCATACCCTCGGTAACAGTCAGAACTTCCTCGCGGTCGGTAAAGCTCATCTCCATATCAATTTGGGTGAACTCAGGCTGTCTGTCGCCACGCGCATCTTCGTCACGGTAACAGCGGGCTATCTGAAAGTATTTATCGAAGCCGGAAACCATCAGCAGCTGTTTGTACAGCTGCGGACTCTGGGGGAGTGAATAGAATTTTCCAGGGTGGACACGGCTCGGAACCAGATAGTCGCGAGCGCCTTCCGGTGTTGATTTTACGAACGTCGGAGTTTCAATCTCCAAAAAGCCACGCTCAGTCAGATATTCGCGAACAGCAAAAGCGACCTGTGAGCGCAAAATCAAGTGCTTCTGCATCGGAGCACGGCGCAAATCGATGTACCGGTACTTAAGGCGGAGATCTTCGTTCGGCAGAACCACCGTGCCGTCCTTCTGCCGCACTTCGTCAACCGGGAACGGCAGTGTCTGTGAAGTCGTGAAGATTTCAATTTCTTCAGCCTCAACTTCTATTTCACCGGTCGGCATATCGCGGTTGATGTCTTTTTCCTGCCGGGCAGCAACAGTACCTTTGATTGCAATACAGTACTCGCTTTTCAAAGAAGCGGCAACCTTTTTGACCTCGTCGTTTGCCTTGTCGCCGACAACAGTCTGTGTTATGCCGTATCTGTCACGCAGAAGAATAAATGTAAGCCCGCCGAGTTCACGAGTCCGGTGTACCCAGCCGTTCAATATAACTGTTTTACCAACGTCAGAAGCGCGCAAAGCTCCGCACGTCACGGTTCTCTTAGAATTTTCCATAGGACATGTATTGTACTGAATTGCTTCCCTTTACACAACTGCGCAAAACTATCCTGCAACATTGGTACGGTATGCTGTACCCCTTGTCGTCTATCTGCTTGAGCGCGTCTTCGGCGGTGCTGCCGTCCGCCTTGAACTCAAAGACATATATCACGTCCTTCGTCCACACCACGGCATCCGCCCGTCCTTTTGCTGAGTGCACCTCTGTCCTTGTGAACTGCCCCATCAGCGTAAAGACCAGATAGCACGCCACCTGCACATCGCGCTCCACCAGCTTGTCGGTGCTCCCGTACGGCAGTCCTTCCAGCACAGCTTGCATCCGCTCCATGAAATCGTCCACGCGCCCCGCCTCTATGTCCTTCACGAATTTACCGATAAAAAGTGCCTGTTTACCCGCCGGCGTTGCAGTGTAGCCCGGCAGTATGAAATTCAAAAAGCCGTATTTGACTTCCTCGTTCGGAAAGTCCAGCGTGTATTCTCCGAAACGCCCGTCATACCCCTTGATGGTCAGGTAGCCGCTCTGGTACAACAGCGGTATGGGGTTGTCGCTGCCGACGCGGAACTGCATGAAGTCGTCCTCCATCGCCGTCACCCCCGATGCTATCTCCCGCAAGTCGTAGTCGTTGCGCTTGAGTTCCTCCAGCAGGAAGGTCGGCGTCCCCGTCTGGAACCAGTAGTTGCTGTAGGTTTCCTTGAACAAGGTGTTCAGCACGCTGAACGGGTTGTACATGCCCTCGCATTCGTAAGAAAAGTGGTACCCGTCGTAGAGCCGTTTCAACTGTGCAAGGCTCTCCTCCACGCTCTGCCGGTTTTTCTCCGCCAGGTTTTCAATTTCCCGGGGGAACGTCCGCTGCAACTCCTCTTCCGTCATGCCGCAGATGGCGTCGAATCGGGGCGTCATGCTGATGTCGTTCAGGTGGTTCAAATCCGAGAACACGCTCACCTGACTGAACTTCGTCACGCCCGTCAGGAACGCGAATTTGACGTGGGCATCGCAGGACTTGAGGCAGCCGAAGAAAGCTTTCAACGTTGCACGATACTCTTCATTCAGTTCAGGCTTTTTGAGTGTCTGTATCAACGGCTTGTCGTACTCATCCACTAAAAACACTACCTGCCTGCCACTCTTGGCGTGTATCTGTTCCATGAGATAGGAAAAACGCAGTTCCGGAGAGTCTGAGCGGGGAACAATGCCGTAG
>CADBRT010000056.1 GCA_902797055.1 uncultured Spirochaetaceae bacterium | reverse complement strand
CCGTCGCTTATCTGGTCGCAGAGCTTGTCCGGGTGTCCTTCACCGACAGACTCTGATGTAAAAAGATAGTGTTTGTTTTCCATAAAAATATGTCCCCCGAAACTGATAGTCCGCACAGTATACAATGGAAGATATCAAAAATCTACCCCTTTAGTCGGTTTTAATTTTCTGAGGTGTCTGAAGGGCACAACTTGCACCAAAGATTGGAAATATGGTAAGTTTAAGAAAGACTTGATATGAACGAAAATTCCTTAAAAGCAAAGTTGAATGAACTTTCTCATATGCTGATTCTTATAGAGGTAAGTCTTTTTTCCCTCGTGCTCCTCGCTTTCAATCGCATATTCAACTGGGAGAACTGGATGTTTTTCATCCTCCTTGCCGGATTTGTATGCAGCTGGGCTGCCCGGGTGACACAAGCGCTGCCACAGAGACTAAAGCTGTATATCTATTCGTTTACCTTTCTGTTCCAACTATTCTATTTTTCTGGAAAAGCCATTTTTCTGTATGACATTACCATCGTTTTTGCCCTATTTTTAGGCGTAGCGGTGATGTCGCAGAACAAAGTAATCATATATGCAACGCTTACGAGCGGATATGCCAGTATGCTGTTCAATCTGTTCTTCGTGTCTCTGCCTTCAAACGTCGGAGTCTCTTGTGTAATGCGGATAAGCTGTCAGTTTCTGAGTATTCTCTTCATCTTCCTAATTACTAGCAGGGTTATGAGGATGTGGAACGATACTGTTCAGAACTTTCAAGAGAAAATTGATGCTATCGATGAAGAAACGAAAAGAGAAAACGCCTTTCTTGCCAAGATATCCCACGAACTCCGTACTCCGGTCAATGCTGTCCTGGGGCTTTCCTCCGTCTTAAAAGAAGCGAACCTTACTCAGAAAGCGAGGGACAATGTCAATGCCATTTCAAAAGCGGGGCAACGTATTGCAGAACAGATAAACGATATTCTGGACTTTACAGAAATAGACATGCAGAAGCTTGCCGTCAGTGAAGAACCGTATTTGGTGACGGCTTTGGTGAACGACATTGTTTCTTTGGTAAAGCAGGAATATGATTTCAAACTGCCTATACTGATTGATGTAGAACCGAATGTGCCTTCAGAGCTGGAGGGGGACGCCTCAAAGCTTAAAAAGATAATCTGGCACCTGCTCAAAAATAGCATCAAGTTTACGAATGAAGGTGGTATCTATGTTCATTTAAGCGCCATCAAGCGTGATTACGGCGTGAATCTCATCATCGAGGTTGCCGATACCGGCTGTGGTATTGCAGACGATGAGATAGATGCAATCTACTCAAAATTCTATCAGACAAGTACAAGCAGGGCGCATTCTGCAGGAGGCTTAGGACTGGGGTTGTCGATAGTGTACGGTTTTGTCCGTGCGATGAAGGGTGTTGCAACTATAGACAGCACTGTCGGTTCCGGTACAACAGTGAGGGTGAGCATACCGCAAAAGGTCGTTGATAATGAGAACTGTCTGACCGTCGAAAAAAAAGCAAATATCTGTATTGCTGCATATATGAACTTCACTACTATAACCCACCCCATTGTCCGTGAGTTCTATACGCAGATGATAGGGCACATGGTTTCCCAGATGTCGCTCTCATTTCATCGTATTGCATCGAAAACTGAATTGGAAAAACTGGATTTCCGGTATCGTCTGACACATCTGTTTTTGGAGTGGGATAAATACAGAGGTGACAGGGCGTATTTCGACGCCCTTGCAGATAGAATTCATCTGGCGATTATCGCTGGTGCAGGTTTTCAAGAAACGGTACCCGATACTATTACACTTATTCCTGATCCGTTCTGCAGTACGGCGCTGATTAATTTCCTGCATGAAGGACGTTCACTCAAACTTTCCGATGAAGTCAAGATGAGGTGTCCGGGACTCAGAGTACTTGTTGTTGACGACGAGCCGATAAACCTGATTGTTGCAAAAGGCATCTTTGAACGCTACGGCATGAGTGTTACGACTGCTGCAAGCGGGTATGAAGCAATCGACTTATGCATAAAGAATGATTTCGACCTCATCTTCATGGACTACATGATGCCGGTTATGGACGGTATCGAGGCTATGAAAAAGCTTCGTTTTTTGGCAAGCAAGTCAAAAAAGACATTGCGCATTGTCGTACTGACCGCAAACGCGACGAGTTCCGCAAAAGAAATGTTTTTATCGGAAGGCTTTGACGGTTTCGTTTCGAAGCCTATTGAACGGGTTGAATTGGATCGTACTCTCAAACAAGTGTTGCCCAAAGATGTCGTGGAATATGAAGACGACTCTTCTGAAGAAAAAGAAAACTCCCATCAAAACAATAGTGTTCATTCGGTTCTCGTGGATGTAGACAGAGCTGCAGGACTTGCGTATTGCCAAAACGACGAAGGTTTTTACAAATCTGTCCTGTTGGAATACGCAAAGGACCCGGCGAAAAAGATTAGAGAACTGATAGATTTCTATGATGCTCGTGACTGGCACAACTACAAGATTCGGATACATGCCCTGAAAAGTTCGTCAAAGGTTATCGGTGCGATGTCGCTTTCGGAGACCGCGCTCAAATTGGAGGAAGCTGCTGCACGGGCTGATGAAGCTGCAATTGATAAATGCCATCCCGGTTTCATGGTTGAATACGAAGCCGTTCTGCGGGCAATCAATTCCAAATACGCTGCAGACAGCGGGGAGACGAAGTGACTATGAAACATCTTTCCAACGCTAAACGTTTTTTGTGCTTTGTAATCAGCTGGACATTCATCCTTATCGTTTCCCGCATCATTTTCCATTACAAGGAACAGGACGAGCTCTCTGCTTCTGCGACATCGAAAATCCTGGAGTTCAAGTCGGATATCAATTCTGAGATTGTAAATGCCCTCAAGATGGCATATTCTCCGGCGCTTCTTTCCTATCTTGAGTCTCCTTCTGACTTTTCGGCACCCGGACTGGAATACGAGGAATTACAGAAATGGCACGGCACCTTCCTCTCTAAGATGGCGTTTTGGATTTCTGATAAAGATATGCGCTATTACGCGAACGGTGAATATCTCTATACCATGGATAAAAAAGTCGACGGCAACTACTGGTATGAGCGCACATTTATTACAGGGAAGCCGTATCTTCTGAATGTGAACTATGACAGGGGGTTGCAGAAGACCTACCTTTGGATTGACGTGCCGGTTTATGATGAAATTGGAAAACGTGCCGGGGTTGCAGGAACGGGGATTCCCATTGGGGATTTCCTTGATTCAATGTACAAGAAAGCATCTCCAAAAGAGAAAATGTATCTGTACAACAATTTTGGGGAAGTCACCAGCTCTTCCAATGTTGAACAGCTCAGAAACAAGACGACAATCGATGCAGTCCTGCCGCGGAACGCGAAAGTTGGAACCTATTTTCCGCTTACAAAACAGTTTTATTTCATGTTAAAAGGGGAATTTATCATCGTGCCGATTAAGGACATCAACTGGTATCTCATGTTGTATGCCCCGTTTACGGTAGTCCGTTTCATTGAACATGGAGTGGCCCCGCTTGCCCTCACGTTACTTTTTTGGCTGGTTCAGGTAATCATCGCGCAGAATCACGACTATCTTTCAGAAAACAAAGTTATAAAAGCTCAGAAGAAAGAGATAGAGATGCTCAACAGAAATCAGAACCGCTTTTTTGCCAGCATGAGCCACGAAATCAGAACTCCAATCAACACTATCATCGGTCTGAATGAAATGACGCTGAAAGAAGACATCTCCGATGAGGTTGCCGAAAACTCCATACATATCCAGTCTGCTTCAAAGATGCTCCTGCATCTCATAAACGACATCCTCGACATGTCAAAGATTGAATCCGGACAGATGGAAGTAACCTCTAGTACGTATAATACCGGGGATATGCTTTCCGACATCGTCGGCATGCTGTGGTTGAAGGCGCGTGAAAAGAATCTTGAATTCCATATCTACGTTGATCCGCTGTTGCCTTCTCAACTTATAGGCGATGAGATAAAGATAAAGCAGGTTCTCATCAACGTGCTGACCAATGCCATCAAATATACGAGGGAAGGATCGGTGAGTTTTTCTATCGGTTGCATACCGGTAGAAAAAAGTACGGGAAAAGTGAAGGTTACGTATACGGTGAGCGACACCGGTATCGGAATAAAGAAAGAGAATCTGCCGTATATCTTTTCTGTTTTCAAGCGGGTTGATGAAACAAAGAACCGCTATATTGAAGGTACCGGACTGGGGCTTTCAATTGTAAAGCAGTTTGTCGATTTGATGGGCGGAACCATAACCGTAAACAGCATATACTCCGAAGGAACGACGTTTATCATTGAACTTCCTCAGGATGTTGCTGATAAAAAGGCTGTCGGGGAACTGCATCTGGAGACCCGCCACGCCATAAACTACCGAAAGCAGTCCAAACGGTTGTTAGAAGCTCCTCTTGCAAAAATTCTCGTCGTTGATGACAATCCCACAAACCGGCTGGTTGCGACAAAACTGTTGCGCGGCACAAAGGCGCTCGTTGATTCTGCTGCAAGCGCAAAGGAGGCGCTGTCTAAAACCCTTGTTACCGCCTATGACCTCATCTTCATGGACCACGAGATGCCGGAGATGGACGGCATTGAATGTCTGCATGCCATACGGGAGCAACCAGGTGGACTGTGCAAGGATATACCGATAGTTGCACTGACTGCGAATTCGGGAAGTGAAAATCAGACTCTGTATGCAAAGGTCGGATTCAACGGCTATCTTTTAAAACCTGTCTCCAGTACTCAGCTTGAAGAGACGCTGCTTGCCAAACTTCCGCGGGAAATGCTTCACATTGAAGATTCCGGCGGGCAGGAAATGCTCGGTGAAGCCCGGAGTGAAGTTCTCTACCGGCGCGTACCGCTTATCATCACAACCGAAAGCGTCTGTGACTTGCCTGCCGACTTCCTCAGAAGCAACGATGTTGCAAGCATACCGTACTATGTCCACGCCGACGGGGTGGACTTTTATGACGGCATTGAAACTGACCCCCGTACAATCATTTCCTTCCTCAAAGATGAAAACCGCACGGTGGTATCGGAGGAACCGACTGTAGAGGAATATGAACAGTTCTTTGCCAAACAGCTCTCACTTGCAAACAACGTGATTCACATAACAATGACATCAAAGGCGAGCAAAGGTTTTGAACATGCCTGCACGGCGGCGCGGAGTTTCGGCAATGTTCTTGTAATTGATTCAAAGCATATCTCCAGCGGTATGGGGCTTGCTGTTATGGAAGCGGTCAAACTGTGCAAAGAAGGGTGTTCTGTAGATCAGATACGCATTGCCCTTGAAACTATGGAAAAGAAAATCCACACGACGTTTCTCGTGGACAATACCAATTACCTTGCCAGAGCGGGGCGACTTTCTCCGGTGGTGGACTACATCGCACAATTGTTTTCCCTGCATCCTGTCATTGCATTGAAAAAGGGCAAGATGAGCGCGTGGAGGATTTTCTCCGGAGACCAGAACCACATACGTCATTCTTATATTATCAAAGCACTTGCCAATCCGAATGCGATCGATAAAAGCCTTGTATTTATCACGCACGCAGATCTGTCGGGAAAGGAACTGCAAAAGATAGAACAGATTGTCCAAAATCGGGTGCACTTTGATAAAGTCATTTTCCAAAAGGCTTCTTCCGCGGTAACGGCGAACTGCGGGCTCGGTGCGTTCGGAATTATTTTTGCGACAAAGTAAACGATATTTTGATTGCAAAGAAATGATTTTTTTACCATCGGTTGACATTCTTTGCAATCCGTACTAAATTTCCCTCTTATGTCATCTACTACTAATACGAAAACTGAGGTTCAGCCGAAGCTGGATCTCGGTACAGAAAAGATCGGGAAACTTCTTGCGCGTTTTGCCATTCCCGGCATTACTTCCATGGTTGTGAACGCGCTCTACAACATTGTAGATCAGATTTTTATCGGACAGGGCGTCGGCTATCTGGGGAACGGCGCCACCAATGTCATCTTCCCTCTTTCAACCTTTGCTATGGCATTTGCCCTTTTGATTGGTGACGGTTCCGCCAGTTTTATGAGCCTGATGCTCGGCAAAAAAGAAGAGCGCAAAGCCGCACGCGGTACTGTCGCCGGCATGATTTCCATTGTCATTGCAGGCGTCATCATGATGTGCGTGTATCTGACGTTTTTGGAACCGCTGTGCCGGCTCTTCGGTGCGACGGACGCAATCCTGCCGTATGCTTTGCAGTACGGCAGCATAACGGCAATCGGCATTCCGTTTTGCTCGGTCTGTGCTGGCTGGGCGAGTATAATCCGCGCCGACGGTTCTCCAAAGTATAACATGATTGGTTTGCTGACGGGCTGTGCAATAAACCTTATCGGCGACCCTATTTTCATCTTTGTGTTCCACTGGGGCGTTGCCGGAGCTGCGTGGGCAACTATCCTCGGACAGATAGCAAACGCGCTTATCAATGTTGCTTATATCCCCCGTTTTAAGGCTGTTAAGATTCATAAAGACGATGTTCGCCACTGCTGGGGAACGCTCGGCTCTGTGCTCAAACTCGGCGTGTCCAGCTTTATCTCCCAGATGGTTCTCGTCGTCGTCATGGCTGTCCAGAACAATTTGCTGCGCACCTATGGCGCGTTGAGCGAGTACGGCGAAGACATTCCTATCAGTGCGCTGGGCGTTACGATGAAGGTGTTCAGCATTCTCGCCGTCATAGTCATCGGTCTTGCAGCCGGTGCACAGCCAATCTGGGGGTACAACTACGGGGCAAAACTCTACTCACGCGTGCAGAAAACTCTCGGCCTTGTCACAAAGATTTCTACCGGTGTAATGATTTTCGCCTTTATCTTGTTCCAGTTCTTCCCGCTCGTGGTTTTGCGTATCTTTGGAACACAGGACCCCATGTATACGAAGTTCTCTGTCAAAACGCTCAGAATTTTTTTGCTGCTTATCCCGGTGGCGGGATTCCAGCTGTCGGCGGGTATCTTCTTCCAGGCGGTTGGAAAGCCGTTGCAGGCGTCTCTTATCTCACTTTCAAAGCAGATTCTTTTTTCCATACCGATTATGCTAATCCTTTCACCTATTAAGGGAATAGACGGTATTCTCTGGAGCGGACCGATTTCTGATGCATTGTCCTTCGCCCTCACCATTGTAATGATGAGAGTATCATGGAAGAGTATCTTCCGCCCGGGTGAAGGGCTTGAAAGGGAGGAACTGGGAAACGCAGGGCTAACCGCTGGCGAAGCAACTGCTGCTTCATCTTCAGGAAAGTATCTCATAGCAGGGTGCCCTACTGTCGTTACAATAGACAGAAGCTATGGAGCTGGCGGACGGCAGATAGGCAAGCAGCTGGCGGAACAGCTCGGTGTTCCGTACTATGACACCGACATTATCACAGAGGCTGCGGAGGAAAGCGGACTTTCCGCCATGTTCCTCGCCTCTGTTGACGAAAGCACGGGGAGCGCTCAGCCGCTTTCCGCTGTGACAAACTACAGTGCATTTGCAACTTCAAGTGGGCTGACAGTGGTGCAGCAGGCTGCGGAAGAAGCCCAGTGCGCGGTGATTGAAAAAGTCGCACACAACGGGGCCTGTGTCATTGTCGGCCGCCGCGCTGACCAGATACTCAAAGGAACGTCTCCGGTGTTCAGAGTGTTTATCACCATGCCGCTGGAGCAGCGGATTGTCCGCGTGAGTAAGTCGGAACTGATTGCTCCTGAAGAAGCTGAAAAGCGGATTCGCAAAACCGACAAACGCCGCAGCGAGTTCTACAATTTCACCGGTGACGGCAAGTGGGGACAGGCTGAAAATTACGACCTGTGTCTGGATGCCGGAAAAACCGGCAGTGATGGAGCTGTGCAGATAATCCGCAAAACCCTTGGCGCATAGTACTTCGAATAAAAAGCCTTTGCAACGGCTTCGAATCCTGTCGTGGGAAACGATGTCGTTGCAGCGAAAAACCTCCGCCTCATGTTCGTTTGTATGCTTGCATGATAGCGGAGGTTTTAAATTAGGGAGGAGGCTAGGCTTTTACTGCACCGTTCGTAAGACCGCTGACAATATAGCGCTGCATAAATATAAAGATGAGCACGACCGGCATGATGGAGATTATGCCGAACGCCATTGTGGAATTCCACAATGTTTGGTATTGCTGGACATAGTTGTAAATGCTTGATGTAATGGGACGTTTGAGCGGGTTCGTGATAAAGGTGATGCCGTAGATAAGGTCACCCCAGGCATAGACGAAGGAAAATACCGCTGCTACGACAACGCCCGGCTTTGCACAGGGGAGCATAATGCGTACAAACGCCGTAAGATGTCCGCACCCGTCTATTTTCGCGGCTTCGTCCAACTCTTTCGGAATTGAAATGAAATAGGTGCGTAGGACGACAACGGAAAACGGAATGCCCAGCGTTGCATCGGCGAGTATTGGTGCCCAGTATGAATTGAGCAGTTTCATCTTAGAGAACATGATGTAGAGCGATGTCAACACCAGCGTGGAGGGGAGCATCTGCATAATCAAGAAAAGCAGGATTATTACTTTGTTTCCCTTGAAGCGGAAGCGGGCAAGCCCATAAGACGCGGGGATGGCGAGTACGGTCGAAATCATCATGGAACCAAACGCAATGATGAGGCTGTTCTTAAATCCACGGAGCGTGTCTCCGGAAACCGACAGCTGTTTTGCAAATGGCTCCAGGGTAAGGTTCTTGGGCCATAGCGGTGTCGGCACATGGAAAATTTCGACCTGTGTTTTAAGGGCTGTCACCAGCATCCAGTATAGGGGAAAGATGAAAATGACAAAAAATATGATTGCAATTACGAAAGACACCGTGTGTCGTTCCTGTTCCTTCTTTTTTATTGTCCCTTCAGTTTGATTTTTCATCACATTTCCTCGCTGTCATCGATAGTCTTTATGTAGAATATGCCAACAATAAACAGGATTACGAATAGAACGTTTGCTGCCGTAGCAGCCTTGCTGAACTGGAATTCCTCAAACGAAAGCCTGTATGCATAGGTGGACATCAATTCCGTCGCATTGACTGGCCCTCCCTTTGTCATGACCCATACGAGGTCAAAGACCTTGAAGGTATAGATGAAACCGAGCGTAAGTACGGACATGATGGCAGGTTTTATCATTGGAATCGTTATTTTGAACAACGTTACTACTTTTCCCGCGCCGTCAAGTTGTGCGCTTTCATAGATTTCATCCGGTATGGTCGTCAGCCCTGTAGTGATGAGCATCATGTTGAACGGTATGCCTATCCAGATGTTTGCGGTCACAATAGCAATCATTGCGGACTTTGCACCAAGAAGCCATTCTACAGGCTCTTTTATGGCTCCGATGGTCATCAGCAGCTGATTCATGATACCCCCCTTCACTTGGAACATGAACTTGAACAGCAGTCCGACGACAGTAACCGGTAAAAGCCAAGAAATCATCGCCGTGCCTCTGAAGAAGGTGCTGCCGGGGAACCGTTTGTTGAACAGTAGCGCAAGCGCAAAACCTATGACAAACTGGAACAGGATAGAGAATATGGTGAACACCAATGTATTCTTCGTTGAACGCAGGAGGATGGAGTTTCCTCCAGAAAGCAGTTCTTTGTAGTTTTGCAAGCCGATAAAAGACTGCTGGCTTTTGTCGGCAAACGTATAGACATCGACATTCTTGAAGCTCAGTACAATGTTCTGCAGTGTCGGATAGCCGATGAACACCAACATGTACACTAACGCGGGCAGTGCGAACACGAAGCCCAGATATTTGGCAGGAATAATCTTTTTTTTCATATACACCCCATCCACTCAAGGCTACCGGGTGTGGCGGGTACATACAGTGCACCCGCCAGTGCCCGTTTTAAAAGTGGTTTTTTACTTTACGGCATTTACCGCTTTCTGTGTATCTTCCGCAGCCTGCTCAGGAGTCTTTTTCATCGTCATAACTTCCTGGAATCCTGTCTGGATGGCTGCAGAATATGACGGCCAAGACGGGCTCGGACCGCGCGGAATTGATGTTTGCAGCTGTTTTATGAACGCAGCCTGCACCGGGTCGTCTGTCCAGTACGAATTCTTTGCAGCTTCTGCCTTTGGCGGGAAAGAGCCGTACATCTTCATAGTTTCAATCATCACTTCGTTCTGATCGTAATACTTGAGGAATGCTATTCCTCCTGTCAGGTCTGCCTTTTTTACGATACCGATGTTTTCGCCGCCGAGAATGGATGTTGCCTGTCCTGATTTTTCATCATACTTTGGCAATACCGTAACCCCGTAGTTAAGGTCTGGTGCGCTGGCTGCAAAGACAGGAATCTGCCACGGTCCGTTCTGCTCCATGGCAAGGCTGCCTCCCATGAAGTTGTAGTTTACATCGGACTGAGTCCAGTTCACTGCTTCATTTGTCCAAATGCCTTCTTTAATCATGTCCTGCATAAAGCGGAACGCTTCAACGCCGCCTTTTATGTCCTTGTAGGAGCCACCTGCTGTGTACAGCCACTGCAAGCACTGGAATGTTCCTTCATCGGAGTTTGTTGCGGCGTTTCCGAAGCCGGAGATACCGTTCTTCGTCAGTTTGCGGGCTATTTCCCGGAAATCCGCCCATGTTGTGTTTTCGTCAGGATAGGGAATACCTGCGGCGTCGAAAATATCCTTATTATAGATAAGGGCTGTGCAGTTCGTCGCAAATGGAAGACCGTAGTGCTTGCCGTCAAGCATACTGGACTCCATAGGTCCTGTAAGGTATTCGTTCCAAGCGATGTCCGCATTTGATATGTCCGCGAGGAGTCCGAGTTTGACGAATGCTGCCATGCTGCAGCCGTCCATGATAACTAAGTCTGGCAGTTCACCAGAGGCTATGCCGAGCGTCAGCTGTTTCTGGTAGTCAGAAAACGGTACATAGACATGGGTTGCCTCATAGTCTTGATGTGAAGCGTTAAAGCCTTCAAGGAGCTTCGTCATCATTACTTTCTGGGAATCGGTTTCAAAATAATCCCATATGACCAGCTTCTTTTTCCCCTCCTGTTTCTGGTTAGTGCCCGAACTTTTAGAACAGGCAGAGAATGCAAACAGTGTACAGGCTGCAAGCAACGCACAAACGAGTCTTTTCATAAATGTCCTCCAAAGTATGTAATAACTAAAACGTTTAGGTTATTGTTTAAAAATTAACTTGAGAAACAAGGTGTTCCTCAAGTCATATTTCCTTAAGTATAGCACAGTTTACGAAGAGTGCAAGAAAAAAATGAAGATTTTTCGCTATTTTTTTAGTTAATCCTTTAAGTGGTAAAATTCAGAAGATCCCCGTTCCTGTATCCGGCAGGGCAAAAGTATGTGGTCTTTCGTATTTTCTTCATGTTTTATGACCAGCTGGGCACACATGTATCCTATGTCATAGAGGGGAAGCGTCGCTGTGGAAATCTGGGGGGTGCAATAGCGGCTTACTTCACGGTCATCAAACCCGAATATCGCGATATCGACACCCGGAACAAGATTGTGCTCCCGGCACCAGTCCGCAGCCCCTACCGCCATCAAATCATTGAACGCAAAAAGTGCCGTGCAGTCCTGCTTGCACAGCGTTTCCGCAAGGCGGTAGCCGGCTTCTTTGCTCCAGTCGCCGTATACAACACATTTTGCATTGTAAAATATGCGGTTGTCGAATAACGCACCCTGATAGCCGGTCAGCCGTTTCTGGGTATGGTAGCTGGAAAAAGGTCCGCAGATGACGCCGATTGTACGGTGCCCGTGACTTATGAGTCGTTTTGTTATTTCGTATCCACCGTTTTCATCGTCCATCAACACTGAGGGGTGGGAACCTTTGGTGCCGTAACAGTAGGCATACACAAAGGGAACGCCGATATCTTCGGGGACATAGGAGATTTCCCGGCAGTGGTTTCCCACATAGATGATGCCTTCCACCTGTTTGGCAAGCAGACTGCTTATCCGCTCTGTACACAGCGTCCGTCTGCCTTCCACATCTGAAAAATCGATGTCAAAATGCTTGAAAAACCGCATGTTTTCCAAAAGCATTTCGTACCCGTATTCCTTGCAGGCGGCATCGATGCCGTCGACAATGTATGGGGTATTGAAAACGGTCAGGTCTTCAGTAATTACGCCGATGCAATCGGATTTACCTTGTTGCAGGCGGCGGGCAAACACGTTCGCTGTGTAGTTGAGTTGACGTGCAATCGCTGTTATTTCAGCTGTTTTTTCAGCACTGGCAGCCCCCGCCTTGCCGTTGAGCACATTGGAAACCGTTGCAGTAGAGACATGGGCAAGTTTTGCTATTTCTTTTATGGTCGCCATCGTTTTCAGTGTAGCGCAGTTTTAGATAAAAGTGAAGAAAAACAGAAAGAAAGAGGCTTGCTTTTTCCAAAAAAGGTGTGTATTCTTTAATTAAACGTTTAGGTACAAAAAGGAAACATTCATATGAGACAACACACCACCATCGAATTGAAAAACATCCATATAAGGGATGGTTATTGGGACAGATACATCCGGCTTATCCCGGAAAAAGTGCTTCCCTACCAATGGCAGATACTGAACGACAATGTTCCTGATGCGCCAGCCAGCTACTGTCTGCAAAATTTCCGCATAGCTGCAAAAGAGGCAGAAGGGGAGCGGCAGGGGACGGTATTTCAGGACTCCGATGTGGCGAAATGGCTTGAAGCGCTTGCCTATACGCTTGAAACGAATCCTGACCCGGCGCTTGAACAGCAGGCAGATGAAGTTATCGACCTCATCTGTCGTGCGCAGCAGCCAGACGGCTATCTGGACACCTATTATACATTGGTGGAACCTGAGAACCGGTGGCAAAACCTCTGTGAAGGACACGAACTGTACTGCGCAGGGCATTTGATAGAAGCTGCTGTCGCCTATTACTATGCCACCGGCAAGCGGAAGTTGTTGGACTGTGTGTGTCGCATGGCAGACCTCATTGCTAAAACCTTCGGTCCTGCTCCTGACCAGCTGCACGGCTATCCGGGACATCCCGAGATAGAACTCGCACTGGTCAAACTCTATCACGCTACGGGAACAGCACGATATTTGGATACGGCTGTATATTTCATCGATGCACGCGGAACAGAACCGAATATCTTCCTTGAACAGATGAAGCGTCGCGACTTCCGCCACATCTTCATTGAATTCAAGGACTGGACGCCTGAATATGCTCAGTCACATCTGCCAGTCCGACGGCAAACAACGGCAGAAGGACATGCCGTACGTGCCGTCTATCTGTACTGTGCTATGGCGGATATCGCAGCAATCAAGCATGATGACACGCTTTTAACTCAGTGTAAGATATTATGGAACAACATGGTTCACCGCCGTATGTTCATCACCGGTGGAATCGGTTCTTCTGGACATTTGGAGCGGTTCACCGCCGACTACGACCTGCCGAATGACACAAACTACTCGGAAACATGTGCTTCCATTGGTCTTGCGCTCTTCGGTTTTAGAATGGCACATATCACCCATGACGCTTCTTACATTGATATCTGCGAACGGGCGTTGTACAACACTGTTCGGGCTGGAATTTCGCTTGAAGGGAACCGCTATTTCTATGTGAATCCGCTGGAAGTCTGGCCGGATATCTGTCTGCCGAACACGTCGCGCTCTCATGTCAAAGCCGTCAGACAGAAGTGGTTCGACGTTGCCTGTTGTCCGACGAACATTGCGCGTACGTTTGCTTCTCTGGGTCAGTATATTTATGACGTGGACGAAGACAATCTGTACGTGAATCTTTTCATTCAAAACGAATCCGTTGTCTCCATCGGAGGTTTGGACGCGTCCATTTCCCTTGTAACCGACTACCCAAAAACAGGATCTGTTGCGATGCTTATCAATGCACCGAATGCTTCGTTTGCACTGCACTTGAGGAAGCCTGCATTTGCAAAAAATTATTCCGTTCTGGTAAACGGCGAGTCTTGCACCGTCGATGAAGCAGACGGCTACTGTACGCTTAAAAGGGTGTGGGGCAGCGCTGACCGGGTGGAAATTTCCTTTGCCATTGAGCCAAAACTGGTGTTTGCTAATCCTCTGGTGCGGGCAAACTGCGGCAAGGTCGCCATACTGAGAGGGCCGGAAGTGTACTGTCTTGAAGAATGTGACAACGGTACTGATTTGGCTGCAGTCTATATAGATTCTGACGTACAGTTTTCCGAGGAGTGGCGGCAGGATTTGCTCGGCGGAACAATGCTCGTTCACTGCTGTGGAAAAAAACTCCGGGTAAACGAAGCACTTGATGATGCAGTTTCAGAAACACCTCCCCTGCTGGAAAACGTTTCTCTGACAGCTGTGCCATACGGCTCCTGGGGCAACCGCAAAGAAGGCGAGATGATTGTATGGCTCCACACCATAACTAAGTAACATTCAGTGCCGGGTATGCGTACATCCAGTAAAACCTCCAGCTGGAACGCAGTGCCCGGCACATTTTTTTCCTGCCTGAGAAAAAAAATGCCATACCGGCAGGCGGCATGGCATAAAACTCACTTGATTGGATATTGTTGATTAGTCGTCGTCAGAAATTCTGTTGTTGGCAAAATCGTATCCGACTGTGTAAATCCGCTTGCCCTTGAAGAAGTCGTTTGTCAGTTTGACAATCAGTCCGTTCAGAACGAGCAGGGCGATGATGTTCGGAATTGCCATGAGTCCGTTTACGATGTCTGCAATTGTCCAGACGGCGGAGATGGTCATGTACGGCCCGAAGAATACTGCGAGGATATAGAGCCAGTTGTAAATCTTCACCGGAAGCATATTGCCGCCGGACAGGTATTCGATGCAGCGGTCTGAGTAGTAGTTCCATCCGAGGATTGTGGTGAAGGCAAAGAGGACAAGGCAGAGCATCAGCATAAAGGAGATGAACAGCCCTGGTACGCGTGGCAGCAGAGCCTTAAACGCTTCGTTTGTGATTGCAAAGCCCTGCAGTCCGAGTTCCGGCTGCCAGGTGCCTGACATGACGATGACCAGTCCGGTGATGGAACAGATGACGATTGTGTCAAAGAATGTGCCTGTCATGCTGATGATTCCCTGCTGGACGGCGTGCTCAACCTTTGCGGCAGAGGCGGCAATCGGTGCGGATCCGAGTCCCGCTTCATTGGAGAAGATACCGCGGGCAATACCTTTCTGCATGGCGACAATCATTGCTCCGACAGCGCCGCCGACAGCTGCCTTGAAACCGAACGCTCCCTGGAAAATCTGTTCGAATGCCCAGGTTACTTTTGAGATGTTGCACAGGATTGCAAGAACGCCAAACACAAAATAAATCACCGCCATGAAAGGAACGATGATTCCTGCAACGGAGGAAATCCTTTTAAGTCCACCGATGATAACCAGTGCGACGACGATTGCGAGAATGACAGATGCCACAACGACAACGACTGAGTATGAACCGATTCCGGGAACTGAAACCATTGCAAGGCCTTCTGCGCCTCTTGCTGCTTCTGCGAATGTAACAATAGCGGAGGTGATTGAGTTGACCTGTGAGAATGTTCCGATTCCGAACAGACCTACCATTGTTCCGAATATGGCGAAAAGGACTGCAAGGAATTTACCCAGCGATTTATTAACTGCTCCGACACCTTTTTCGCAGGTGTAGAACGGTCCGCCAAGGATATGTCCGTCGGGTTTTACTTCGCGGAAGTGGACGGCAAGCACGCACTCAGCATACTTTGTTGCCATACCCAACAGGGCTGCAAGCCACATCCAGAAAAGCGCTCCCGGTCCTCCAAGACCAATGGCAGTCGCTACACCGACTATGTTTCCTGTTCCGATTGTTGCGGAAAGAGCTGTGCACAAAGCCTTAAAGCTTGAAAGCTCTCCACCGTCTTTGCTGTCGCTCTTACGGAAAATAGATTTGAGAGCGAACTTCAGCTGTGTGAACTGTACAGCATGAAGCCTGACAGAAAGAAAAATACCGGTTGCCAAAATCAGGATGATGAGAGGCAGACCCCACACAAAACCGTCAATGGCATCAAGGATGTCATTAATCTTTTTGAACATATCCTTCACCTTTTCAAAAATAGAGTCTGTGTCCATGCATGAACACGGCAATTATAATAGAAGAAATTGCATATTTATGCAATACAGTGTAAATACTCTGCAAAGAAACTCATTCTATTG
>CADBRT010000055.1 GCA_902797055.1 uncultured Spirochaetaceae bacterium | reverse complement strand
TGATATCAGATAAACTTGAGGTATTTCCGCTCAATGTCCTTTATGAGCTTATATTCGAATGAATCCACAAGGGCAAGCCAAGAGGCTTCTACCACGTCGCAACTTACGCCCATCGTCGTCCAGCTTTCTGTTCCGTCAGAACTTTCGATAAGTACGCGCACACGGCTTGCTGTTGCGCTCTTGCCGTCGAGGACGCGGACCTTGTAGTCCGTAAGGCGTATGCTCTGCACCGCAGGATAGAAGGTCTTGAGGGCACTGCGGAGCGCATTGTCCAAAGCGTTGACAGGACCGTTTCCCTCCCCCGCTGCAATTTCAATATGTCCGTCAACCTCAATTTTAAGCTGAGCAAACGAATACAATCCGGTTTCAACAAGGGGCAGTTCTCCGCTCGTCTTGTAGTAGTGCAGCGTGAAAAACGGCTGGTATTTGCCGATAGCCTTGCGTACAAGGAGTTCAAAGCTGCCGTCAGCACCTTCAAACTGATATCCGTCATGCTCCTTGTTTTTGACTTCTTTGACAATATCTGCAACAACGGGACTTGACTTTGTAATAGTCGGGTCGAACTTCTTGATTTTTTCTATTATCATGCTGCGGCCGGCGACTTCGCTCATCAGGAAGACGCGCTCGTTTCCAACTGATTCAGGCGAAATATGCTCGTATGCAACAGGGTTCTTCAGCACTGCGTCTATGTGCATTCCAGCTTTGTGGGCGAACGCATTGGAACCGACGAACGGCATGCCTGCGTCCAGCGTGATGTTGGTTATTTCCGCCACACGTTTGCAGATTGGAGCCAAGAGCTTCACATTCTCTTCGGGGATACATTTGTATCCCATCTTCAGCTGCAAGTCAGCGATGATGGTGGACAGATTGGCATTGCCGGTACGCTCTCCGAAACCGAGGAGAACACCCTGCACATGAGTAGCACCAGCCTGCACCGCCACCAAACTGTTTGCTACGGCAAGCCCAGAGTCATTGTGGGTATGGATACCTATGATGCAGGCTTTTCCGAACTTCTTTACGACATTGCTGACAATCTGATGGCAGCGGTCAATCATGCACCCGCCCTTCGTCTCGCAGAGATTGAGCACGGTTGCGCCACCGTCAAGTGCAGCCTGCAGCGACTTCATGGCATACTCTTCGTTCTTTTCGTAGCCGGTGAAAAAATGCTCGGCGTCATAAATGACGTTCCTGCCGCGCTGGGAAAGATAACGGCAGGTATCCTGTATCATATCGAGGTTCTGCTCCAACGTAGCATGAAGTATCTCTGTCGCCTGAAAGTCCCATGACTTTCCGAAGATAACGACATCTTCTGTCTCGGCTGAAAGCAAACTCTGCAAGTTAGCGTCTTCGGCACAGGAAGAATCTTTCCGCCTAGTGGAACCGAATGCCACAATTTTGGCATGGGAAAGTTTCAACGCCTTTGCCCGCTGGAAGAACTCCATATCCTTCGGGTTGCTGCCGGGGTTTCCCGCTTCAATATATTTGACACCAAGCTCATCGAGAGCCTGAACAATATGAATCTTGTCCTGTACGGAAAAACTGATGCTCTCACCCTGAGCTCCATCGCGGAGTGTTGAGTCCAAAATCTCAATGTTCTTTTGTACGTTCTCTGCCATAGGTTGAAGTATATATAAAATGTATATTTATGTTAAGGGGGTGTATATTTTTGCAAAAAATGATATGGTGTATAAGACTGTACACATATACAGCCACATATCTCTTGCATTTATAAGGAAGAAACTATGAACGACAGCATGTATATTACCTGTCTAGACCTGGAAGGTGTTCTCGTACCGGAAATATGGATTGCATTCGCAAAAGCATCCGGAATCCCAGAACTCACACGCACAACCCGTGACGAGCCTGACTATAAAAAGCTGATGAACTGGAGACTCGGCATTCTTAAGGAACACCACCTCGGCCTCAAAGAGATTCAGGAAACCATAGCAAAAATCGACCCCATGCCGGGCGCGAAGGAATTCCTTGACGAGCTGCGTTCATTCACTCAGGTAATCATCATATCGGATACATTCAAACAGTTTGCAACACCGCTGATGCAGAAACTCGGCTGGCCCACAATCTTCTGCAACACGCTCGAAGTGGCAGACTCAGGCGAGATAACCGGATTTAAAATCAGAATACCGGACCCAAAACTGAACACCGTCAAGGCGCTGCAGTCCATCGGCTTCCAGACAATCGCAAGCGGAGACAGCTACAACGACCTCGGCATGATCAAAGCCAGCAAAGCAGGATTCCTCTTCAAGAGCACAGACCAGATAAAAGCAGACAATCCTTCAATCCCGGCATATGAGACCTACGATGAACTCATGGCCGCCATCAAGCAGGCTATGAACTGAAACCATAGTGCTGCTATAGAATAATCCATTACAAAAATGCTATACTCGATTCCACAGGGGGAAACCATTCATGGAAGAAAAAGAAATTCTTGAACGTGCGAAAAAATATATCGCAGAAGAAAAAGATGAGTCTTTCCGCTCCGAAGTAGAAGCACTTGTTGCTAAAAAAGATGACCCGGAAGCAAAAAAAGAACTTGAGGACAGATTCTATCAGAGCCTTGAGTTCGGAACCGGAGGTCTCCGCGGAGTGATGGGCGGCGGAACAAACCGCATGAACACATTGAATATCTCCAAAGCGACACAGGGACTCGCAAACTACCTCATCAAGGCGTTCCCGGAAGAAGCAAAGGCTGGCACACTCAAAGCTTGTATTGCCTATGACAGCCGCCACAACCACGACAAATTCTCAGACATAACGGCTCGTGTATTTGCAGCAAATGGCATTACAGCCTACCTGTTCACTGGTCTGCGCCCAACCCCAGAGTTGAGCTTCGCAATCCGCACACTCGGATGCCAGACAGGTGTTGTCGTAACAGCCAGCCACAACCCGAAGGTATACAACGGCTACAAGGCGTACTGGAACGACGGTGCGCAGGTTGTTGAACCGCATGATGTCGGCATCATCAATGAAGTGAATGCCGTTTCAGAAGTAAAGCTCATCTCAAAGGAAGAGGGAGTCAAGAGCGGCAAGATTGTCCTGATAGACAAGGAACTCGACGACAAATTTCAGGCAATGGTCAAGAGCCAGCTGTTCCGCCCGGAGCTTATCAAAGAAAAGGCAAGTTCTGTCAAAGTCGTGTACACACCGCTTCACGGAACAGGTGCAATGCACGTCGAAAAGGTTCTCGGCGACCTCGGACTCAAGGTAATCACTGTTCCCGAACAGCGTGAGCCGAACGGGGATTTCCCGACAGTAGAAAAGCCGAATCCAGAGGAAGCACCGGCACTCAAGCTCGCTGTTTCCCTTGCAGAGAAAGAAAAGGCCGATGTCGTCATGGCCACCGACCCTGACGCAGACAGATTCGGCACTGCATTCCCCGACAAAGACGGAAACTTCGTTCTCGTCAGCGGAAACCAGATGGGAGCACTCCTTGCAGACTACGTTCTCCTTTCAAAGAAAGAGTTCAACAAAATGCCTGCAAATCCAGTGCTTATCCGCTCAATCGTAACCAGCCCGTTCGTAGACGCAGTTGCAAAAGTCTACGATGTAAAGGTCAAAGAGTGCCTCACCGGATTCAAGTGGATTGCATACGATGAAGGTCAGATGGAAAAAGAGGGCCGCGAGCACTATGCGTTTGGACTTGAAGAGAGCTACGGCTACCTCGTCGAGACAGAAACAAGGGACAAAGACGGCGTTTCAGCTGCTGCGATGTGTGCAGAGATGACACTCTACTGGGCGAGCAAGGGCAAGAGCCTGCTTGACCGCTTGAACGATATGTACAAGCAGTGCGGTTACTTTGAAGATGTTTCCATCAGCAAGTACTTCCCTGGAATCTCAGGCCCAGGAATCATGTCCGGCATTATGACAAAGCTCAGGACAGAAGGCCTCAAGACGCTCGGCGGAAAGAAAGTACTCAAAATCCGCGATGTGCAGCAGCAGGTTCAGTTTGACCCTGCAAATCCGGACAAAAAGGAAGCAATTCCGTTCCCGAAGAGCAACGTCCTTCAGTTCTTCCTCGACGGCGGCACAATTGTCAGCGCACGCCCGAGCGGAACAGAACCAAAGATTAAGTTCTACGTGAACAGCACCGTTCCAGTCACCGCTGCAACCGACGAAGCACTCGCCGCTGCAAAGAAAGAAGCAGGAGAACTCTGCGCAAAGATAAAGTCAGAAATCATGGCTGTTCTTGATGCTGCAAAATGAACTTCTTGCACAGGCGACATCCTGGAAACAGAATGAGTCTGTGCAGCAGAACACTGTCGTCCGAAAGCCTCGTTTTTTCCGCAATTTTAGGAAGATTGCAAGCCTGCTCTACAGCGGGAACACCTTTGTAGCATTCGATACGGAGACAACAGGGCTTTCATGTGCAAAAGACCATCTTTTGGAAATCGGCGCAGTGAAGTTCAATAAAGACGGTTTAATCGGAGAGCCGTTCGACATTCTGATTAAACCGCCTGTTTTAATTCCACCGTATATAACAGAGATAAACCATATCGACAACCAGATGGTCAGTGACTGTCCGCCGATTGAAGAAGCCCTGCAGCAGTTTCTTGCGTACATAGGAAACAAAAAGACGATACTGCTGGCACACAATGCACCGTTCGATATGGGATTCGTAAACACTAGCCTCGTCAGAGCAAACAACACAGAACTCAGAAATCAAGTCATCGATACGCTTCCGCTCGCGCGGTGGGCATATCCGTTGTTATCAAAGGAAAGCGAAAAGGGACAGTACAAGCTTCAGTCGCTTGCAAAAAGATTTAAGATAGACGTGCAGAATGCACACCGTGCTTATGACGATGCACGGGTATGCATGGAACTGTTCAATCGAATTATCAAAGATACGCTGAGCGTACAGAAGGATTTGCCGGATTAACCGCGGGGAGCCTTTGCCGGATCTACGGCATCGGACTTATAGAACACCATAAATGCAATCTGACTCGTGCCCTTTATGCTGTCCATTCCGGCAGTGCCGAGGGAATCACCGAATACGACATAATCGCCTTTTCTGACGGACACGCTTTCAAGACCGGTATAGGCATAGATATAGTTCGCCTTTGACTGGACAAACACAACCTGGCCATAGCCGCGGTAATTGCCTGTGTACATAACGGTTCCGGCGCGAACACAGGTTACCGGTTCGCCTTTCTTTGCAGAAAGCTGCACACCGCTCACCTTTCCCTTTGTATAAGTCACATCGGGACTTTTTACCGGCCATATAACAGATGGATCCGCTTTCTTGCTCGTATAAGTACGGGGATCGTTCGTCGGCAAATCGGGGAGGTTTGCATGGGCTGTATCCACAATGCTGAACGGAATTCTCAACTGCTGACCGACATAGAGTTTGGTTTCGTCCTCAATATCGTTCATGCTTTTGAGCTGAGCCACCGTCATGTCGTTTACTTTTGCAATATGATAGAACGTGTCCCCCTTCTGGACAGTGTATGAATCATACAGCCTTGTTTTTTCAGATACGGAAACTGTCTGTACGGGAGCCGTTTCTTTCCGGCTCTCCGACAAATCAGGAATGGTGAGCTTCTGTCCGACGACAATCAAATCCCCTTTCGGCATATCGTTTGCCTTTCTGACAGCATCAATCGTAACATTATATTTTCTGCTTATGGAATATAGCGTGTCGCCCTTTACTACCGTATACGAAAGGGCTGAGGATGTCGCTAGCGGAAGTGCGGCCATACAAACTAAAAGGCCGATGTAAAAAGACTTCATACTATCTATTACATCGGCACATATGTATATAACCTTGATTACTTTGTAGACAGCTCCAACGTCAAGTCTTCCAGTTCAAAACAGTCCGGGGAACACATCGTCCATGCCGTACAAACGTCCCGGCTTCAACCTTCCGTCATCGAGGTACTGCTTCAAATTCTCAAGCGCGTGAACTGCACCGCTTGCAAACCCCTGCCTGCTGCGCGCGGTGTGCGTAAGCTCTATGGTATCCGCCAGGCAGTCGAAGAACACTTTGTGTGTACCGGGAACAGAACCGCAGCGGGTTGAAGAAACATGCAGCTGATTCGGTGCAGGCTTTGCGTGGAACGCATCCGTCACCATTTCTGTTTTGCGGCTGTCACCGCGCATTACGCGGCGGGCAATCTCCAAAGCGGTTCCGCTCGGGCTGTCCGCTTTCTGGTTGTGATGCATTTCCCAGACGGCGGCATCGTATTCGCTGAAGTTGCTGACGAGTTTCGCAGCTTCCTCAACAATTTTGTAAAATACATTCACCCCTATTGAGAAATTGGCGCTATGCATCAGTGTTCCGCCGACGGAAGCGGCAAGCTCCGCAACCTCTTTCTCCCGGTCAGTCCAGCCGGTGGTACCGACGACGAGCGGCACGCTCAGCGGCAGCAACGCCTTTATGTTGCCCATCACAGCGGTAGGATGAGAGAATTCAATGACCCCCTCAGCCCCGCTTTCTGAAACGGCGCGGGCAACAGCATCCCCGTCACCGGCTGCAACATTCACACTTGCGTCAGGGGCGATGGCATCCACAGTCGCCACCACTTCGTGACCGAACTGCTTTGCCGTCGCCTCGAGCATATGTCCCATTTTTCCATATCCGACCAAAGCTATTTTCATTGCCGTAACCTCCCGACAGATACATCTATCTGAACAAAGCCGCGTGCAGGACGCTCAGCACTTCATCAGCCTGAGAATTGTCAACCAAAAGACTGATGTTCACCTTGCTTGCACCCTGGCTTATCATCTGAACATTTATGCCCTTTTCCGCCAGCGCACCGAACGCATCGTGCAGGATACAGCTTGAATGTGAGGCATCACAAATAATCGTGACAATCGCCTTTTCCGTTTTAACCTGTACGTCTGCCACCCGGCCGATATCCCCGATTACACCCGTCAGATCAATTTTTCCGTTTACCGTAAGCGAAACAGACACTTCTGACGTTGCAATCACGTCAATGCTTATATTCCACTTGAGGAACTGGTTGAAAATATGGGCAAGGAAACCGGCAGCCCCGAACATGCCGCTGGACTGAATATCGATGATGGAGACATGTTTTACGCTTGTAATGGCTGTTACCGG
>CADBRT010000054.1 GCA_902797055.1 uncultured Spirochaetaceae bacterium | reverse complement strand
ATGGTCCGAGTGACAGGGATCGAACCTGCGGCCTCATGGTCCCAAAGCATGGGAAAATCATTTTGATACATTTTGAAAAGCTCTCAATAGTATTGATTTTCTTGGTGTTTCATGGTATTATCTTGTTGAAGTATGGCGAACCGTAATTAAGCATTGTCAACAAAATGTTGACAGTATTTGTTGACAGCAATCGGGAGGCTGTAGAAATGGCAACTGTAGACATCAAACGCAACAAGCAAGGGGTTATTACTGGCTATAGATTCCGCTGTTGTGTAGGCCGGGAAAACGATGGTAAGGGAAAACAGGTATGGAGAACCTCACAGCAAGAACGCCCCGACATGTACACGGGAAAGAGCCAGAGCAAGGCAGAAGAAAAAGAAATAAACCGCCTTGCTGATAACTGGGAGAAAGCGCAGAAAGAAGAATACCAGCGCACACACTCTAAAACAGACAAGAAAAAAATAGGATTCTCCGACTTTGTTTCTAACGTCTGGTTCCCCAATCATGTACAGAATGGGAAGCACTCCCCCAATGGAGTCAGCTTTTTCAAATCAACCTCTAAAACATCTGTCGACTACTTCAAGAACAAAAAGCTCAGCCAAATCACACCGGAAGATATAACCAAATACTTGAAGTATCTAAGCACAGAGGCCACAGGTTCGCAAGGTGAAAAGTACTCCGCAGCTTCGCAAAAGCACCACCTGGGAACGCTTCACAATATTTTCTCTTATGCGTGGAGATATGACTACATCCAAGAAAACCCGGTTGAAAAGCTGGAAAGCTCCGAAAAGCCTAAGGCAGAGAAAAAACAGATTGACTTCCTATCGCCCGACGATGCAAAGCGTTTTCTGCATTGCCTGGACGCAGAATACCAAAGCGCAGCATTAAGCGGAGAAACTGGTTCCATCAGAAAGTACTATTTCTGGAAGCTATACGGCTACCTTCTCATAACCGCCGGATTGCGGCGTGGGGAAGCTATTGGTTTGAAATGGAGCGACATTGATTCAGGCAGAATGATGATTCACATATCCCGCAGTGTTTGCCCTGATAAGGCATCGCCAACAAAAATGACGATCAAAAGCACCAAAACTGGCGGGAGTCGTTCTGTTCCCCTTCTGCAAGAATTACTTGAAATGTTCTCAACTTTCAAAGCAATTGAGGACAACTATTTCGACCACAGGACAGAGGCCGAAAAGAAAGAATCACCAGAGAGCTACAAGCTGCCAGATGATACATTCGTATTTTGCAGTGAAGCCGATCCGTATATTCCGCTGTATTGCACGACGCCGACACGATATCTTTCAAAATTCGTTAAGCGCAACAACTTACCGGATGTCTCCCCTCACGATCTCCGACACACGGCAGCGAGCCTGGCACTTGAAAGCGGTTCCAACATGAAGCAGATTGCCGAACTTATGGGACACACCGATATAGGAACGACAGCGGCCTTCTATGCTGCTCTGACAAGCGCAGCCAAGCGAAGAACAGTTGAAGGTATCGGCGGCCTGTTGTTCGGCACTGGTCAAGATGAACAAAGCTGAACCGCTCCATTTTGTTAGGGTTTCCAGCTCACAGCGTCAAATATGACTTTATACTGCCACTATTGACTATCATTTTCTACAGCAGCTTGTGTTGACATTCCGAAGATTTTCGATATAATTAAAGCAACTTAACAATGATTCACGTTCTTTCTGCAAAAGAGAAGAATGGTTCAGGCGGAGATAAATAAATCGCTGAAGCCTGAAGATCGCAGAGAACAGGGGCGAGAAAGCAGCCCATAAAAGCAGAGGACGAGCAGAGGAGAGTCGAAGAGGGCCCTCATTTGTTCGTGCTCTGCTTTTTTGCTTGCAATCAGAGCGTCTCAGACCGCTTTGAAATATATTTCACGGAGGATAAATTCTCATGACCGAAATTGAAAACACCAGAAGCATTCCCCGGATGATGACACCTAACGAAGTAGCCCGAACCGGGATCCTCACTGAGTATGCGATCCGCAAAGGCATCCGAGAAGGCAGCATTCCGTTTGTTAAAATCGGCAGCCACTTTCGGGTCAATTACGACAAGCTCCTCAAGATGCTAGAGGACTGCTGACATGGCAGACAATCAAGATGCCGCCGCCAGCGTTGCAGCACTGGACAGCGGCGCGGGAAAGAGCAAGGGCGCATCTGTTCCCGTTTCGGATTGTAACACGGAATTACGCCGGAGGCAAGCGGAACGTCTGCTGTTCTTAGTGATGAAAACGGCAGTCAATGACGGCACGGAGTTCATTTCTTCATCGGCTCTGTCTGTTATTTCTTTGATCCCGGAGAATGAGCTTAAACCCCTGCTTGATAATCTGGACGGCGCACATGTTTATGTGTTGCGGGAGGTGGCGGATGGAAGAAGAGAGTCGCAATGAGCTTTTCCGCCTTGGATTTACGAAAGCAGAACTGACCCTTTTTCAGCTTCACGGGTTCAATCCTGTTCAGGTCTACAAAGCTGTTCTT
>CADBRT010000053.1 GCA_902797055.1 uncultured Spirochaetaceae bacterium | reverse complement strand
TATCCGGCTTTTGACTATGCAAAGTCCTATTCCGCTGGAGGTTTTACGGACTGGTATATACCATCTATCGGTGAGCTTATGGCAATTTTTAATAATAGAGCAGTGTTGAATACTTCCCTTAGTGCTGCAGGGGGAACACAACTGCGCATTGGAGCATCGGCATGGCAGGTTATTTACGCTTCATCATCAGTTAAACCCTCTGACTGTACAGATGCAAAAAAAATTGATTTCCGCGATGCTACTACACAAGATTGTGATGGTTTAAAAACTAATTCTGCATGGTATCGTGTTGTCAGGAAGTTCTAAGAGACATTACTGAGGGCTGTGCATAAGCCCAGACAAAGACAAGCCCCCGTGTTGCAACTTACCTTGCAGCACAGGGGCGTTTTTGTTTACTGTGTCTCCGCTGTGCCGTGCCCGGCGGGGCGAGCTGTACATGCCTACTTTGAAAGCCCCAATTCTTCTGCAAGCCGGTGCACTGTTTCAAGCGGAAGCCCCTGCCATTTTGCAATGGACTCTTCCGGTACGCTGCCGTCCAGCAGCATGTTCCGTGCCGCTTCATAGGCTTTACGTTCTTCTCCAAGAGCAATACCTTCCTGCCTTCCGCGGTACTCCGCATCGTATTCGGCGAGCCCCCACGAAAAATAGGTCGTCCTAAGCTCTTCCGCTTTTTTTTCTGTTTCCACCATATCCCATATCTTCCGTGTAAAGTCTGACTCTGCTTTGTTCGTCTCAAGGAACTTAAGGAACGCCTTGGTCTCCGCGTTTCCTTCCTTCTCATACGCCCTGCTGTTGGAGATTTTTATCGCTGCTCCATCATTCAGCTCGGCTTCTGGCTTCTCCCGGCATGTTCTTGTAAAAGTATAGCACGGAATGCCTTTTTTGAAAGGGTCAAAACGGCACAAAAAGATGATTATGCTGTCCTTAAGCTGCTCATATCTGTCGCCTTTCATGAGGCTGTCCATGTCTATCATACTCTGGTAGTAGCGTGTACGCCTGCCGAGGTCGTGCTGGGCATAGTTCTGGATTTCTATGTCGTAAACCTTTGAGCCGTCAGTAACGTATGCGTCGAGCAGGATTCCCTTTGACTTGTAGTAAGGTGCTATCACCTTCTGCAGCTCCGGGTACTCGATGTGCCCTATGCTAATGTGCAGTAAGCGTTCAAGAGAGCCTTTGCACAGTTCCTCGTTCTGCATTATGTGCCCGAACATGAAGTGGCACGGCTAAAGGAGCAGTGCGATGCCGCCTGCAAACGGCTGCTGTCCACGCTGTTTGCAAGCGACGTGGACGCGCAGGAAAAATACAGGGTGCTTGAAAGCGAATACAATATACCGATAACGGAAAAGACAGAGGAGGATATGGCGGCTATGTGCAATTACAGTGACGGGGTATGGAACGATGGAAGAATAGCAGGCAAACTCGATGGCTTGAAGAAAGGCAGGCTCAGTGGCTTGCGGGAGGGCAGGACCGATGGTATCAGAATCGGCACGGTGAATACGACCAATTCATTGATGGCGCAGTTTGCAAAGCTGCGCGATTCAGGACGAACAGAGGATATGGACAGAGCCATTTCTGACCGCGAATACCTCAACAAACTGCTGGCGGAATTCGGACTGACGGAAGTGGCTCGTCTGTAGTTGCAGCCACAGGCACCCGCATTACCGTAGAGCTCAGCATATCGGAAATATACTGTCTGCCAGCCTGGCGATAAGCGCAAATGCCGCAAACCGTATAACATGCAGTTCCAGAATTTTGAATATATCTGGCAGGAAGTAAGGGAAAAGTGCCGCCCGGGGAAAAAACAAAAGCAGGAAGAGAGGCTGTGAAGAAGGCTTTTGTTGGAACTCCCGAATTATGCTTTGCTTTTTAGGTGCTGAATAGTTACAACGGCTGTTATAAATCTACGCTTTTTACGATGAACAGCTTTATCCCCTCCCCGGGAAATTTCTCTTTTACACCAGATATGACCGCCTTTACGATTTCCACATGCTGTTCTTCAACATAGCTCACCAACACAAAATTCGTTTCGGGCCACGTGGCTGTACCGAGTTTCCGGTCATCACCGCCACGTCCGTACACCATAGGGATAACAGTGTACAGAATCCCCTCAACGTACTGTTCGAGCGCTTCTGTAATGTCGTCCTCTACGGATTTATTGGCAATAATCTCAATTCTGTACATCTGTGCTATCTCCCGCTGGCTTTCTGGTTGCGACTGTTCGTCGGCCGGTAGTTGATGAATGAACCGGAAGAAAGTGACGCTTCATCAGCAATGTGGGGCTTTGCTCCGATACGCTGAAGTTTAAAGTCATCCTGCAGTTTCTTGTCCACAAGATCCGTCTTCGGCGGAACACGGCTTCTGGTCGCATGGGAAGAAAACGGTTTCTTCGGAGGCAGAACTCGATGCACTGGCGGCGGAATAGGATGGGGTTCCTGTGTCTCGACAGCAGTCTTGGGAGCAACAACCGTTGTTTCTGCTGCAAGTTGCGGCTCTGCCGTCGGCGGAACAGGTTCACTTACAGCAAACGCTGTTTCAACGGCTTTTGCCGCCGGTCCACTGATTTCCTTTGGAAGTTCAGGAAGTACGTTGGTTGACGGTCTGAGCAGCGGTTTTGCAACAGGAGAGACTGGAGCTTCGTCAGCAGTTGCATCGCCTGCCAAAGGTTCTTCAGCTTCATCAGTTTCGTCAAAAACCATCTCTGTAGATGTCAGTTCATCGAACGTGTCTTCAAAGTTGTCTTCTGAACCTTCCGGTTGACCGCTTTCGGGTGGAGCGAACAGCGGTTCAACATTGAGTTCTTCCTGTACGGCTTTTTCGTTCTCATCCCCTTCGTTCAATTCAATGACAGAGGTCTCATCGTTTTCATCGTCAACGATATCGGCACTAAACTCATCCCATGAGTCATCGTACTCAAAGGTATCAAACAGCTCTTCTTCTGAATCGTCATCACTTGTTTCGTCAGCGGCGGCAACTCCGTTCGCTTCGGCGTCAGCTTTCTCCGTTTCAGAAGCAGCACGAATCTCGTCATCGGCAGGCTGTTCCGCTTCGACACTGGCTTCTTCAAG
>CADBRT010000052.1 GCA_902797055.1 uncultured Spirochaetaceae bacterium | reverse complement strand
ATTCCGCTCGTTTTAGTTCCTACCACGTACAATCAGTTTACAGAAAAAGAGCTTGCAGAATGGGGGGCAAATATAATCATCTATGCAAACCATATGCTCAGAGCCGCCTACCCCGCCATGGTCAATTGTGCAAAAACGATACTTGAAGCGGAGCGGTCGCTCGAAGCAAATGATTTGTGCATGCCGATAAAACAGATTCTAGAACTTATCCCGGGGACAAAATGATTGACGTATCTTTCTTTTACAATGCTCTTTTAGATCACGGAACTGATTTTTTTGCAGGAGTACCGGATTCCCTTCTCAAAAGTTTCTGTGCATATGTTACTGACAATGCAGAAAAAAACAAATCCATCATAGCTGCAAATGAAGGTAATGCCGTTGGATTGGCAGCCGGATACCATTTTGCAACCGGCAAAATTCCGCTGGTTTACATGCAGAATTCAGGACTGGGAAACACCGTAAATCCGTTGCTCTCACTGGCAGATCCGGATGTCTACTCTGTACCGATGGTTCTCGTTGTCGGTTGGCGGGGAGAACCGGGAATTCATGATGAGCCGCAGCACGTAAAACAGGGAAAGACAACTACAGCCCTGCTCGATGCCATGCAGATTCCCTATGTAATCATGGCAGAAGATGAAGAAAAACTGGCAAAACAGATAGACTACTGCTACAGCACAATCGGCAAAAACTGTGCACCGTTCGCTTTCGTAGTCAAAAAAGACACGTTCAAATCCTATACGCTGAAAACAAATGAAAGCGTTGCAGCCGATATGACGCGGGAAGAAGCAATTTCCAAAATCGTAGCGTCAGCACCGGAAACAGCGGCGTTTGTTTCGACGACAGGAATGGCAAGCAGAGAACTGTTTGAACTTCGTGAACAGAGGAAAGAAGGACACAAAAAAGATTTCCTCACCGTAGGCAGCATGGGACACGCTTCCCAGATAGCGCTTTCCATCGCTTTGCAGAAAAAGGACAGGAAAATCTACTGTCTCGACGGCGACGGTGCGGCTATCATGCACCTTGGAGGATTGGCTATTATCGGCTCACAAAAACCCGTAAACTATGTGCATATAGTATTGAACAACGGTGCGCATGACAGCGTAGGAGGCCAGCCGACTGTTGGCAGACAGATAGATTTGTGTGCTATTGCACGTGCAGCCGGATATCAAAATGTTGCCTGTGTCACCACAGCACAGGAACTCGATGCAGCACTGAAACAGGCAGCAGATGCAAATGCACTGACATTTATTGAAGTAAAAGTAAAAAAAGGTGCCCGGAAAGACCTCGGAAGACCGACAACGACACCGATCCAAAACAAAAATGCTTTCATGGAGTTTTTAAAATGATTACACAGGCTGTTATAATGGCAGGAGGACTTGGCTCCCGTTTTGGTTCAAGGACAGAAGCCATGCCCAAAGGCTTTATCGAAATAGACAAACTTCCAATGGTGGAACGGTCTATACAGAAACTCATAGCCTCAGGCGTTGAAAAAATTGTGATAGGAACAGGGCACTGCCATGAATGGTATGACAGACTTGCAGAAAAATACCCATGCGTAACCACTGCCTACAATGACGAATACGCAGAGACAAGCAGCATGGGAACGCTTGCAGTCTGTGCTCCGTATGTAACGGATGACTGCTATCTGCTTGAAAGCGACTTGCTCTACGATTCAATAGGCCTGTTTGTACTGGCGAATGACACCAGAAAAAACGTAATACTCGCTTCCGGTGCCACGAACAGTGAAGATGAAGTTTATCTTGAAGCAGATAACAGCGGGATTCTCTCTAAAGTCAGCAAAAACAGAAACGACATACACAAACTTGCAGGCGAACTCGTCGGCATTACAAAAGTATCAAAAAGCCTGCTTGCAGATATGACCGCTTACTACAAAGAACATAAAAGCACCGAAAAAAAAATAGACTATGAACACGTTCTGGAGCGTCTTTCTTCAACGGCAAATCCCGTCTTTGTTCGTAAACTGGAATACTATGCCTGGACAGAGATTGACGATGAAGCCATGCTCTCCAGAGCAATACAGCAGGTGTATCCCCGCATCAAAGAAAATGAGGAAATCAGAACCGTACGCAGGGAAGTTCTGTTGAATCCAGGGCCCTCAACGACAACCGACAGCGTAAAGTACGCACAGGTTATAAGCGACATTTGTCCCCGGGAATTGGAGTTCGGAAAACTCATGGAGCAGGTAGCCACCGATTTAACAGCGTTCGTCGCAGACCCGAAGGAATACACAACCGTACTGTTCGGCTGTTCAGGAACAGGTGCCGATGAGGCCATGGTTTCAAGTTGCGTCCCGCCGGACGGAAAACTCCTCGTTGTCGATAACGGTTCTTATGGTGCACGGTTAGCAAAAATAGCAAAAGTCTATAACATCGACATGGATGTCTTTAAAAGTTCAACGTATGAACCCATAGACATTGCAAAACTCGAAGAACAGTTTAAAAGCAAAAAATACACAACATTCGCAATCGTATACCACGAAACCACGACAGGACTTTTGAATCCGTTGGAAACAATCTGTCCGCTTGCAAAAAAATACGGCATGACCACTATTGTTGACGCAGTAAGTGCTTACGGAGGAATGCCTCTCGACGCAAAAAAACTCGGAATTGACTTCTTGTCATCCACCTCAAACAAACACATTCAGGGCATGGCAGGAATAGGCTTTGTCGTCTGCAAAAATGAAGAACTCCTCAAACAAAAAGACTGGCCGATGCGTAACTACTATCTGAACCTGTACGACCAGTACACATACTTTTTGGAAACAAAACAGACCCGTTTTACGCCCCCTGTACAGACGCTGTATGCGTTGCGGCAGGCCATAATCGAAACAAAGCAGGAAACGATTGAAAAACGCTTCGACCGATACACTGCATGTTGGAAAATCCTGGTTGAAGCAGTAAAGAAGATGAATCTCAAAATGCTGGTGGAGGAAGAGTTCCAAAGCCACTTCATTACAGCCATTTTGAATCCAGAAAATCCGAAGTACAGTTTTGAAGCGCTGCACGACATTGCACGAGAACAGGGCTTTACAATCTACCCGGGAAAATTAGGAAACATAGGCACGTTCCGCATTGCAAATATGGGAGATATCAGACCTCAGGAAATGGAACAATTTGTATGCATCCTGCATGACTACATGAAAGATATAGGCGTCTGCTGATGAAAGTTGCAATCGTACACGACTGGCTGGTGAACTACGGCGGCGGGGAACGGGTTGTAGAGCAAATGCTCAAACTCTACCCGGACGCAGATATTTATACGCTTGTCTACGACAAGAAGAAAATGGCAGCACATTTTCCGCCGGAAAAAGTGCACCCTTCTGCCCTGCAGCACATACCAATGGCGACGAAACTGTACACCAAATTTCTGAAGTTTATGCCGCAGGCGTTTGAATCATTCGATTTAACCTCCTATGACCTCGTCATTGCAAGTTCATCCTCATGTGCAAAGGGCGTAATAACTGCTCCAAACACACCGTATATTGCGTACATACACACACCGATGCGGTACGCGTGGGATTTGTACTACGACTATTACCGGAAATCAGGAAAACTGAGCCGATTCTTTATGAAACGCTGGATTCCAGCGATACGGCAGTGGGACTATATCTCAAGTCAGAGAATCGACAGCATCGTCTGCAACTCCCAGTACATAGCGAAACGGATACGGAAATGCTGGAACAGGGATGCGCAGGTTATCAATCCGCCGGTCGATACAGAATCCCTGTGCCCAAACGGAAAGCCTGCCGAAGACTTCTATGTGGTATTCAGCAGATTTGTACCGTACAAACGAATAGATTTAGCAATAAAAGCGTGTGGTAAACTCGGCAGAAAACTTGTCGTCATCGGCTCAGGCAGCATGGAAAAAGAACTCAAAACGCTTGCAGCGCCCTATAAAGACATAACTTTTACAGGGCGCATAAGTGACCAAGCTGTAAAAGACTATCTGCAACGTTGCCGGGCGCTCATTTTCTCTGCGGAGGAGGATTTCGGCATAATCCCAGTGGAAGCACAGGCGTGCGGACGCCCGGTGATTGCCTTTGCAAAGGGAGGTTCGCTGGAAACAGTCGTACAGGATAAAACAGGGGTCTTTTTTAACGAACAAAGTGTTGAATCCCTCAAACAAGGCATTCAGGCATTTGAGGCAAAAGACAACGCCGGTCTATTTGACGCACAAAAGATTGCTGCATACGCTCAAAAATTCTCAGCTTCCCGGTTCAGAGACGAATTTTCAAAAGCGGTACAGGATTTGATGCAATGAAAATCGCCATAGACTGCCGAATGAGCGGAAAAAGCGGCATTGGAACTTTTTTGGACGGTGTTCTGCCCTACATGCTGCAATCAAAGCATACATTTCTATTGATTGCCGCAGAAAACTTCTCCTTGTCACAGGAATCGGAGCGACTACAGATAGTCCGCTGTACTATCAGACCGTTTTCCATGCACGACATGCTCACCTTTCCGCACTCAATTGCGAAAGAGATAAACCGCTGCGACGTATACTTCACCCCGTACTGCAACATACCTTCCGGCATACGAATTCCCATCGCAACAACCATACACGATATCGTGTTTCTGGACATACCAGAGCTGGCAGGAAAACTAGGGACCTTGGCACGCTATATATGCTATAAATATGCTGTCATCCGTTCAAACATGATATTCACTGTGTCACATTTCAGCGCAGAGCGAATCAGAGCAAAGCTAGGCTGCAAAAAGCCCCTGCACATCGTACACAACGGCATTCCGGCTTATCTTACAGAGAAGCCCGCTGTTCCGATGCAAAAGCAAGACAAGATTCTGTTTATCGGGAACATAAAAAAGCACAAAGGTCTTCAGACGCTGCTGAAAGCGTTTACATATTTCCGAAAGACGACAGCAGCACAGCTTGTCATAGTAGGCAATGCAGAAAACTTCCGCACAGCCGACGATGAAATGACAAAACTGCTCAGCAATGCAGAAACAAAGGACATAGTATTTACCGGATACATATCAGATGCAGACCTGCACCTGTTGCTCCGCCAGGCACGTATGCTGGTACAGCCGTCCCGCTATGAGGGATTCGGCATTCCGCCGCTTGAAGCACTCGTCTGCGGAACCCCCGTCGTGCTTTCAGATATTCCGGTATTCAAAGAAATCTACGGCTCCCTGCCCGTACACTTCTTCAAATGCGATGATGAAGCCGACCTAACGGAAAAAATCAAGGAAGCTTGGCCAACAGCGGACACATTTTCCCCTGTTGACGTGCCCTACTCCTATGAACGCACTGCACAGCAGATTTTGAAAATTCTATCAGAACAGCATATTACCGACGGGTCTTCTGTCGATCCTACACTTTGAACTCATCAATTTGATTTCCGATTTTCTTGAGGGAATCCTCCATCTTGCCGGCCAGATCGCTCAGTCTGCCGCCAGTTTCACTGATTCTGTCTGCACCAGACTGCATGGTATCCATGCTCTCTTTTATGACAAAAGTCGTGTCCTTCAGTTTTTGAATGTCGGACAAAACTGTTTCGTTGAGTTTCGCCATTTCAAAGGATGCAGATTTTACTTCTGTCGTGCTGCCGTTCATAAGGTGAAGCGATTCGTTTATCTGCCTGGAGCCGACAGACTGTTCCTCCATCGCACCCTTTATCATACGGACAAGTTCATTCGTAGATTCTATCTCACTTTCAACAAGTTTGAATGCATCCCCCGATTTCTGCGCTGCCGAAACAACAGTGTGAATAGCATCCCCTATGTCTGTAAGTTGTTCACCTATCTTCTTTGATTGAGTACGGGATGTCTCCGAAAGTTTACGAATTTCATCTGCAACAACGCTGAAGCCTTTTCCTGCTTCACCGGCATGAGCTGCCTCTATGGCGGCATTCATCGCAAGCAGGTTCGTCTGTTCGGCAATGGAAGCGATCGCAGCATTCGCTTCCTGCAGAGCTTCACTCTTATCCCTGATTCCTCCAATTTTTGCATTTGCATCTGAAAGCAATGCAATGCCTGTCTTGGAACTGCTTGCAAGATGGTCGAAAGCATTCGCCATTTTATCAACCGACAAGGTAACGGAGTTAATATTGCCTATCATCTCCTCGACGGCAGCGGACGCGTCAGCAACACCTTCTGTTTGTTTTTTGATTGTTCCTTCAAAATGCTGTATATTGGCAGAAATCTGACTGATAATGTCAGTAGTTTCAGAAACTTTATCGGACTGAGTTTTTATCTGCGAATGGACATTCCTGATGCTTTCCGTCATGTTGACGATTGAAGACGATGTATCCTCTGTGCTCGCAGAAAGGTCGGTACCGACATTGAACAGATTGTCCTTTGAGTCCTTGAGCTCGACCATGATGGAACGCAGTTTTTCAATGAAGGCGTTGAAACCAATTACAACTTGACCAATTTCATCGCTCGAAGTCACCTCTATCTTTTTGGTGAGATCAGCATTGCCGCTTGCAATCTCCTTAATAGCGCTTGTAACAGACTGCAACGGCTTCGTAATAGCAGATATGATTATAACAGAAAGAATTACGGTTATAACGCAGATAAGAACGACAGAAACCACCATCATCACCGTAACACTCCTTATACTGCCGGAAAAATCATCAGCAGGTGCAGCGCCTAAAATAACCCAGCCGCTTTCATCTCCGACAGGTCCATATGCCGCTATCATGTTCTTCCCCAGTGCAGGATCCTTAAACTGTCCAGTTCCCTCTCTCCCTGCAAGACAGTTCTCCAAGATTATGGACATCGGACTTCCGGGAGGCAGCGGATTGTCCCCTCCTGATGAACCGACTTCATTGTTAAAAACAGCACTTACCATCTGCCCCGTTCTTGAACTCATAATACCGGGATGGGAAGAATTTCCTATCACGATGCTGTCTGCAACATTTTGCAGCCAGGAACCGTCTATGACAGCAACCATTGCACCTTGAACGGAATTGTCATAGCCATAGACAGGGACAGAATAAAACATGAGGATTTGGTCACTGACCGTACTCGGACGAGGATCAGTGATACAGTTCTTGCCGGAAAGAGCGCTTTTTATATAGTCAGACGCAGAAAAATCATGACGGACACCGTTTGCGACAAGCGCGAAACCGTCTTTGTCGTAAAAAGCAACATTCTCGTATTTTCCGTGGTTTTCAGAAACGATATTCTTAAGTTGTGCGCTCTTTTCCTCCAACGGCAAATCATTGCGCTTAAAAATATCCAAAGAAGCGAGACTCGTCAAAAGATCTATTTCATGCTGATTCTGAGTACGGACAGTATTTCTGGCAACTTCAGTATTTTCTTGTATTGTCCGTTGGGCATTCTCTATTATCTCTTTTTTCATTATGTTTACGGATATAAACCCCAGCATAAAAGAAGAAAATACCATCACCAAAAGAATAAAAAGAATAATCTTTGTTTTCAGGCTGTTCATGCCCGTACCTCCAGAATGCCTCTCCCGACCAGTCTATGAAAACTGGTATCTATTATAAATGTCTTTCTTAAATTTGTCAAAAAAGAAAACGCTACTTTTTTTGACTTGTTCAGAGAATAAATCTGGTATATACTTATTCCATGAGCGACACAAAGTCGAAAAAGATACTCAAAGCATGGTTGGTTTTTCGTTCAGGAGAGGAGCGCTATGCGATAGACTCGTGCATGATTCAGGAAATAGTCCGCAATAACGAAATATTCCCTATTCCGTTTGCACCACCCTTTATCAAGGGCATCATCAATTGTTATTCCGTCCCTGTCGCCGTCATAGACTTTTCAATTCTCTTCGGCAAAAAGGAAACTCAGGGTAAGATTTTCCTCCATTTAAAAGATGTATCCTCAGCCTCTATACAAGTAACAGATGTCGAAGAGTTCATAGACGACGCAGAGGTTTCCCACAGCGATTTTTCAAACAGGGAAGATATGCCGTTTTTTGCTGGTGCCATCATCTACAACAAACAGACCGTACCTGTACTGGACACTGATGCCGTACTGCAAAAAGTGAAGGAAAGACTTGGAAGCAACTGATTACTTTGCGCTTATACGCTACGGAAACTTCGGCATTCTCATTCCCCGGCAATCAATCGACAGCATCGAACCTGACGACGGATATACAGGGAAGGTTTCCCGTACTCCATTCGATCTGGACACTGCGTTAGACACTCTGTTCAGCACAACGATACAGCACGGAACAGATTCCTCGGCAGACGCTGATTCACAGGAAATTATAAGAACGATAATACAACTTAAGACAAAATTCACAGATACAATACCGGTCGCAACTAGCCATACACCAGAGTATATACCGGTTGCAATAAACGAAGGAAATGTCCCCTGTCCCTTACTGCACGCGCATTTGTCATCTTTAGGACTTATCCTGCAAGACATAGAGGACAAAATGATTCGGTACAGGCTTGACATAGACACGTTCTGGAGGAGATACCATGATACGGACTCTTGTAGTTGATGACTCCGCCCTCATACGGGCAATGATTGCACAGGTGCTTTCTGATGACAAGCGATTCCAGCTGGTCGGAGAAGCGGGAAACGGACAGGAAGCCATCGAAGCGGCAAAGTCAAAGACTCCCGACCTCATCATCATGGATATACACATGCCTCTTATGGATGGCATTCAGGCGACAAAAAACATAAGTTCTTTTTCAAGTGCGGCCATAATAGGCTTTACAACAGACGATACCATGAACACTGTTTATCAATGCATGAATGCTGGCGCTCTTGATGTCTTGAAAAAACCGGAGCTTGCAAATATGACGCAGCAGGCGCTGACCGATTTTCTTGACAAACTGTACCTGCTTACAACAAACAAAAGGAAAGTCTCGGTAAAATCGTCAGCAGGGACACCCCTTGAAATACCAGAGCACGGGAAGTTTTCGCTGCTTGTCATCGGGGCATCCACAGGCGGACCGCCAGCAATCCATACCGTCTTAAAAGGCTTGTGTCTCGATTCAAACGGCAACGAAGTTCCGTTCCCGCTGCCGATTGTTATCACACAGCACATCGACAAGGATTTCGACGACCAGTTTGCCAACTGGCTGAACAATGCCACAAATATGCCAATAAAGCTGGCCGATGAAGGGGAAATTCCGCTCCCCGGTCATGTATACATAGCGCGAGCATGCACTCATCTGGAAATTATAAAAAAAGGCAGTGGCTTCATTCTGCACCAGAACGATGATGAACCGCTGCACTTTCTAAAGCCATCTGTTGACAAAATGTTCTACAGCGTAGCAGAAGCGGCTAAACAGAGTGTTTTGGCAGTGTTGCTGACCGGCATGGGCAGAGACGGAGCCGACGGTATGAAACGCATTTCGGACAACGGCGGCTGGACAATCGCACAGGACGGAGAATCCTGCGTAGTATTCGGTATGCCGAAAGCCGCAATTGACGCAGGGGGAGTAAAAACTATCCTTCCTTTGACAGATATAGCCCACTTCATACGGAGGATGGTCTGCTGAGATGAACGCACTGGACTACATCTGCAACATAATAGGAACATACAGCGGCATTACAAATGTCTACAGGGACTTTATGGTCTCCGTTATACAGGACAGGGCAGCCGCATACAATATTCCTTTGGAAGAGTATGCGAAACTGTTGCAATCCTCGCCGGAAGAATTCACCAGACTCATCGATGAAACCGCCATAAACGAAACATATTTCTTTCGGGAGGAAAAACAGTTTTCCTTTTTACAGAAAAATGTATTTCCCGAACTCGTTGCAAAAAAAGGCAGTGAACCGATAACCATCTGGAGTGCAGCATGTTCCACCGGTGAAGAGCCACTGTCCCTGTATGCGCTGTCAAAATTTTGCAGAGTTTCGGCGAAAGTGATAGCCAGCGACATAGACACAAATGCACTTTCGACATTGCAAAAAGGGGTATACTCAAAGAATTCATTTCGAACAGACGGGTCTACATTTGCCTCGTGTCTTGATTTAATCGGAACACGAGAAGACAGCATGTTCACGGTAAGTCCAGAAGCTTTGAATGACATTTCCGTTTTCCGGTACAATCTTTCTTCCAAAGATGCACCTCCGGCAGCAAACGCTAGTATGGACATAATTTTCCTGCGGAATGTTTTCATCTATTTTTCAAACACATTGCGGAAAGAAATCCTTGCACGCATAGCAGGCATTCTCAAAGAGGGAGGATATTTATTTCTTTCCATAAATGAGATAGCCAGCATTGACTGCAATGACGATTTGCCGCTGGTGAAAGAAAGCACAGGAACCCTTTATTATTTGAGGAAATGCTCTGATAAGAAAGGGCATGTCGTCCCCGAACGGTCCGTTTTCAAGCAGGAAACTGCAGCCATTCCGATTCATAGGGAACAGCCGCTTCCTATTGAAAAACCGGTACAGAAAAATAGTATTCCTGAAAAACCAACCCCTAAAGTACCCCCAACACTCATACAGCCCCCATTAGCTTCAGGACCGGCTGCGCAGGAAGTGTTCTACCGGGAAATAAAAAAAACATTGGACAGAAAGGATATCGCAGGAGCAAAGGAGATGCTTGCTGCAAGATTTTTTCCACCTCACGAATACGAATTCAAATACTACGTTACCGCGTTGATTGCAATGGAAGAGCACGACACGCAGAGCGCATTGGATTTTTTTACAAAGGCTGCGATTTTAAACAGGAATTTCTGGCCGGCATTATTCCATATGGCATTACTGCAAAAAGACTTGGGAAAGATGCCGGAAAGCCTGAAGACGTTTCACTCATGCGAAAGTGCAATCTCCAGCTATATCGACAGCGGGAATACAAGCTATGAGTTTCTTACAGAAGGTTTCTGCGCGGATTACTTTCTCTGTCTGTGCAGGAATTTTATCAATACGGACGGTGCATAATGGCATTCAATAAAAAAACGTTTACAGAAGGATTCATCGCAGAAACAACAGAAAATCTCAACAGAGTAAACGACTGCCTCATAGAATTCAAGGCCTCGCCTGCTGACAGGGAAAAACTTGCAAAAATTCTAAGACTCCTGCATACCATAAAGGGAACCGCAAGAATGATAGGGTTCTCCACTATTGAAAAAGTCACGCACGGGCTGGAAGACGTATTCAAGGGGATCCGGGAGGAAAAATACAAACTCACTGATAATATAGTCCAGCTTACATTCAAAACGACGGATATCATCAAATCCCTGATGTCACAACTTGAAGAAAGTGGCTCCGATGATGCTGATGTTGAGAAGATTCTCGCCATCTACGAAAAGGCTTCCGCCGGCATGTTTTTTTCATTGCAAGAACTCAATGACGGGCAGGAAAACAAAAGCTTCAATGACAGCACAGAGGAACCGGAAAGTCTCGATGCCATCAAAAGCATACGCATACCGATTGAAAAGATAAACGAGATCATACATTCCTTCGACAGCATAATCATACGGCAATTCTTATTCAAAAAAGAAATAGAGCAACTTGGCATAACAGGTCAGATGCGGGAAGACCTTGCCCGTATTCAGGACAGCATCTTTACCGTTCAGAAACAGATAATCGACCTGCGTATGCTGCCGCTTGACATCATACTCACACCGCTGAAACGGGAACTGGAGCAGGAGTCCATTTCAACGCAGAAAAAAACACGATTCGATATTCCCCCCACAAGCTTTATGCTGGACAAAGTAATCCTTGAAAAACTGAGGGATATCCTGCTCCATATCGTCAGGAACAGCCTTGATCACGGCATTGAACCTCCGGAAACGCGACTGAAACTGGGGAAGAATGAAACAGGCACCATCTCTGTCACTGCTGAGCAGATTTCGAATCATATAGTCATAAAAGTAAGTGATGACGGAAAAGGCATCCAATACGACCTCGTGCGGAAAAAAGCTGCGGAAATGTATCCGGCACAAAAAGACGATATTGCAAAAGCCTCTGACGAAGAATTGCAGCAATATCTCTTCATGTCAGGTTTTTCTACAAATGAGACAACGTCAATGCTTTCGGGCAGGGGTGTCGGGCTTGATGTTGTCCGTGATTCCATGGAAAAAATCAAAGGAAAAATACATCTTTACTCCAAGGAAGGAGAAGGCACAACATTCGTGCTGACAATTCCGCTCACGCTGGCAACACAGGAAGGTTTGTTCGTCAGAAGCAACGGCATGAAATTCATGATTCCGTCAAACTACATCGTGGAACTGACAGACAACGACAGTGTGCCGGTTACAAAAATTCAGGAACAGACGTACATACAGTACGGCAACAGGCTGGTTCCCGTGTACCACCTGTCATCTATTCTGGAAAACAAAGTGGCGGAAGAAGCTCAGAAACATGATGAGTCAACGCTGTCAATCCTCGTCGTCGAATACCTTGAAACACAGCTTGGAATAGGTATCGACAGCATTGAGCAGTATGAAAACCTGATTGTCAGCCCCCTGCCCCCTCTTTTACAGGGTATGACTGCATTACAGGGACTCGTGTTTGATGATGATTATTCCATTGTTCCGATTCTGCACATTCCGACGATAATGGAAAAACTGAAAAAACTTGTTTCCTACGACATGAAGAAATACAATACACTTCACGAAAAGAAAATTCTAACCGTCCTTGTTGTAGACGATTCTCCCATAACAAGGCAGATAGAAAAGACAATCTTTGAAAGTGCAGGATACAAGGTGGAAACAGCTGCAGACGGCATAGCAGCACTTGAAAAAATGCAATCCATACATATTGATGCTGTCGTTACTGACATATACATGCCGCGTATGGACGGCAATATGCTGCTAGTTAATATCCGACGACTTGCCCAGTATAACAACGTACCAGTCATTGTTGTCTCAGGTGTATACGATCCCGAAACAAAGGAAAAATTTCTGAATGCAGGAGCACAGGCATTCATAGTAAAATCTGAATTCCAGAGAGGAAATCTGTTACAGGCTGTCCAGGAATTCTTGAGTAACTCCAACAGGGGGGATACAGATGGAACAAAATGAACTTTTGAACAATAAGATTCTGATTGCGTTTGACTCAGGCGTACTGCGCTCTGTCCTCAGAAAGATTTTTGAAGACGACGGTTTTATTGTATCAGAAGCAGAAGACGGATTGGAAGCAGTTGAAAAAATACTGACGGAACAACCCAACTGTGTTTTAATCTATGTGGACTTACCGGTAATCAATGCGTTCGCCTTTACCCGCATAATAAAGAATTCAAATACATGCAGAAATACCGAAATAGTAGCCTGTTCATTCGATAACAAACGGAAATACGCTTTCTGGATGGAGAACACCGGAAATGCCTTTTATTACCAGATAAAAAATGACCAGCTCGATGGTCTCGTTTCACAAGTTCACAAAATTCTGAAAGAGAAAAAAACAGATGTCCCCCCCTCTTCCGGAACCCCACCTACACGCGAAAAAATAGCGGAACTGGTAACATCTTCGTATGACAGGGAGCTGTATGAACTCTACATAATACGGAATGCCTACCGAGTTCAGCAGGCAACAATGGAAACAGAAGCCCGCATAGAGGAAATGGCAAAACTTTTAAAGCACATTTACCCCTATGACACACTGGCCATCATCATTGAGTCGGGAACCGTCATAGAACGATACTACCGTGACGACACCCTTCAGCCAAAAGAATTTCTGGACTTTGTAAAAATATCACGGGCAGATTTTGAAAAGACAGTTCCGGGATTGGTGGACTACGGATGGGTAAAAAATCTGAGGACAAGGACAAAGACCTTCAAATCAGGAGAAGCATCTCTTGTAAACGCAAAGATACGGTTCTACGACAGTTTCCCCATCGACAAGACAAAAAAAACAAAGGTAACGCTACACATTGCGAAATGTTCGACAAGCGAAATAAATATACGAACCCGTGAAAGAATTGATTTCTTCACAACTATTTTTACGCCGCTTGTAGAAAAAGCGATTATATTTGAAAACGCCCGTAACTATGAACACAAAGTCAGAAAAGCCTTTTCACGATTTCTGCCGGAAAAAATCATCGATGACATCATAACAAAAAACACCGTATCAGCAAGCAGTACCGGAGAAAGACGCAAAGTCGCCATTCTCATTGCGGATATCCGAAGTTTTACAACCATCAGCGAAAAAAACGCTCCGGAAAACATCGTTGACTTTCTGAATTATTATTTCGGTGTAATGGGTAAAATTATCAAAAAGCACGGCGGAACAATAGACAAATTCATGGGAGATGCCATCATGGCACTGTTCGGTGCACCGGAAAGCTACACGTACAACGGCTGCCGGGCTGCAAATGCAGCGCTGGAAATGATTGATGCCTTAAAAACAATCGATACAAGCATGCTCAAGATGGGAGATTTGTCGTTCAACATCGGAATCGGAATTCATTACGGAAAGCCGATTGTAGGTTCCATCGGAAGCAATGAAAAAAGAGAGTATACAGTTATCGGCGATGATGTAAACCTTGCATCCCGCATGGAAGGACTGACGAAACAGTACGGCATGAGCCTGCTTATCACTGACAGTGTGAAAAAAGATATCGATGCTGTGCTTGAATGCGAAAAAGCCGGAACACTGCCAAAAGACGAGGAACCAGTCATACCACACATAACAAGGCGCATAGACAACGTAAAAGTAAAGGGAAAATCAAAGGCTGTCAGCATCTACGGTATTACGACAGACACTGCTGTTTACAGCGATTCCTTCCTTGAAAAGTATGAAAAGGGCCTAAACCAATATGAAATTGGAAACTTTCTGACGGCTTCGGAATACTTCACAGAAGCAGCTGAACAGGTTCCAGACGACACATCAACATCACTGCTGCTCAGCAGATGCCGGCAGTTCATTGTGAAGAAACCAGAAAACTGGGATGGCGCCATTTCGCTTACCAGAAAATAGGAAAGGACTGAATATGAGGGAAAACAAAACGAACGATAAAACAAAAGCTTTTGAAAAAGCAATAATACGAAGGGTGATGGGGCCGAATATCCTTGCAGGGATATTGACAGTAGTTTACATTTTTTATTTTTCAGGTCTGCCATATGACGTATTGGGACCAGAAGGCATCATAAAACTCTCCCTGATATTTACCATCTCTTTCTTTACACTTGCATTCATTATAGCACCGGTTACAAACAGAATTATTACAAGAAATACCGGAAAAATGCTTCAACAAGAAACCGCAGAAGATTTCACCCCGGCACAGCGTACACTGCTCGTAAAAAAGCTGATGATTATGCCACTGTATATAGCAATAGAAGCCGGAGTTTTGTTCATTACAGGAATAATAATCATCGGAATCTACACAGTTGTATTTCTCCCTATTCCGGTAGAGACAATAGTACTGCTATCAGGAGGCATCTTCTACGGAACCTGTATCGCAGCAATAATCTCATACATTGCAGCCGAAAGTATTACATCAAAAAATGCTAAAGAACTCCTGCAGAAGCCTGTAGATATTGGAAAAATCCACAAGGACAAATTTTACGGCCTGAGCCTTAACTGGAGGGTTTTCTTTCATGTCGTGCTTCCATTTATTGCATCCTGTTCGATAGAAATCCTTTTCTTTTGGAAAAACATTTCAGCCAACATCAAAAGGAGGATCTTTCTGCCGCAGCTTATGCACATGGTTATCCTGAACGGAGGAATCTGTGCAATCATCGCATACTTCTTTTACCGCCACATTTCCCAAACAACAAAAAATTCAGCAAGCATGCTTGAAAAAATATCTGCCGGAAAATCGAGTGAAAATGACAGTATACCGACAGACCTCGGGTTCGAACTTGAATACAGTATTTTCCTCATTAACGAAGTGATACACCACCTGAAGGATATTGCCCACGTATTTTCAACATCCAGCAAAAGCATAAAGGACGGTACAGACAAACTGCTTACCACCGCAGAACAGAATGCATTGACAGCAAAAAATGAATTGGAAAAAGTCAATGAATCCGCCCGGGCAATGGATAACATCAAGAATATTGTTTTGACAGCAGGAGAAAGCACAAACACGGTAAAAAACTCTTCTGAACAAACAAAGGACTCCATTCAGGAAAGTCGGGAACTGCTCCGTGATGAAATCATGAAGATGGGAGAAGTCACAGAAGTAAATATAAAGGCCATTGAGGGCATTCAAAGTTTAAGCGAAAAACTCAATGATATTTGGAAACTTATCCGTAAGATTGACTTGATTGCGGAACGAAATAAAATGATAGCATTCAATGCGGAGCTCAAGGCAAGCGCTTCCCAGGGAGCAGGGGCGACAAAGTTCCACATAATCGCGAATGAACTCCGCCGGCTTGTTTCAACGATAACGACCTCCAGCAATGAAATAAAACGAAACATAAAGGTAGTTCAGGAAGGTGCTGACAACCTTGCCATTACGAGTGAAGTCGGAACACAGAAAATCAGGGAAGGAAGTGAATTCTTCTCCCAACTTGACGATAGTTTTAATTCACTTGAAACATCCAGCACTATCACCGCAGAGAGTGCCGTCGCAATTCAGGAAACACTCAAACAGCAGAGTGAAACTTTCTTCCAAGTCAACACAAGTCTGTACCAAATGAAAGTAGGATTTGAACAGTTTACGGTCTCTGCGGACAGCATAAAATCAGCCTCAGAAAACCTGCATCTCATCGCCAATAAACTGAATGACATAAACGGCTTTCAGCTAGGAGACGAACAATGAAATTTTTCAGTCTTTTCAGTTCTAAAAAAACACAAAACTGGAGTTTTACCCAAAAGACCGTCATAACCCTTATGCCGTACAACCTGATATCAGCAGTGCTGTTAGGGTTTTACATATCAAGCTTCATATCCATACGCCAGCACGACAGATTATTTCTGTTGGCAGGTTCTGCAATAATAATATTCATAACCCAGTGTATAGTAACTCCGATTGTACATAAGATGCTTTCCCAGAGTATATCAGGCAGACTGAAAAACTTGGATGCAATTGGCATGGATATAAAAGAACGGACTGCCTTTGTCAAAGACATTGTGCGCTTTCCATTAAAAATAGGATTTGCATCAATATGCATATTCATTCTCTGCATTGTGACGATGGCAATGTTTATGAAATTTACCATCAATTTCAAGCACCATTTTGAACTGATTATCATAAAAGTCGGTATGCCAGTGTCATATTTTTCATTTCTTCTGACCTTTAACAAGTCACAGAAAATATGTTCAGCAACCGCCGAAAAAGTGGCCCGCGACGGATTGGACAACAGGGAGATAGAAATCAACCATTACTTTGGTGCAAGTATGCGCACACGGTTCATAATCTATGTCATCCTCCCGCTCGTCGTCTGCAGCTTCATGACATATTATGTTGCACACATACGAGTTTCTGTTACCTTTCTCTCAAGTATCGCAGTGATAAACAGCGCCGTTGTCTCAGGATTGACGTATCTGTTTTTTGGTCAGATAAAAAACTATACAACCCAAATGAATGCAGCACTCGGGGAACTTCTGAAAAACAAATCTTCAAGCACCTCGTTTTTCCCCACCGATTTTTCAACAAATATCTCCTATACAATGTACTTGTTGAACAAAACCATCGCCCTTTTCAAGTCGCTCGTGGAAAACACAGCAAGCATAAATACAAAACTCAATGAAGCTGTCTCAAGCCTTTCATCAGTTTCTACGGAAACATCCAGTACAGCAACAGAACAGGCAGTCACATCGAAAACGGTGCAGGAAACCATGGAAAACCTCAAGACTGCAAGCGGTACAATTCAGGCAAAAGTGCAGGAAGTCATGAATGTCGCAAACAAGACTTCCGAACAGGTTGAAATCAATTTCAACCGCCTTGAGGAAAATCTTTCAAAACTCAAAGAGATTACTGCCACAAACGATGAAACCATTCATGGAATCCAAAACCTGTCCGCAAAAATTGCAGCAATTCAGGATATTACCAGTCTTATAAATACAGTCGCTTCCCAAACAAAGATTATTGCTTTCAATGCAGAACTTGAAGCGGTGTCAACCGATGCACAAGAGTTTGAAGAAGTTGCAAAGGAAATACGCATTCTTGCAGACAATACCATGTCGCTCACCAAAGAAATAAAAGACACGATAAGCGAAATAGAAGAGGCAAGCGCCATACTGATAAAAACCGGCAAAGATTGCACTGCAAAAATCGAAGAAGGAAACGAAATTTCCGCACAATTGGAAAAGCACTTCTTCAACATACAGAAATCAGCACAGGATACAACTTCAACGGCAAGCAAAATCTACGAGGTTACCGGACAACAGACATTTTCGTTCAACAGCATCGTTATTCTGCTACAGGATATCAGCAGACAGTTGACAGATTTCTCCAACGCATCGAAGACCATCACGAACACTGTTGCAAACCTCAATACCCAGACACAGGCAATCACAATGCAGATGAGTTCCCTTGCAGATACAAATATGATAAACGGAGCTGAAAAATGACATTCGAACACCGGGTCACCTTATCTTCCATACTGACAAATAGTATCGTAATTGTGGTTCTATTTCTTTATTCTGTCGTCTCTACGCAGCTTCCACCTCACTTTTTGAAGCACGAAATTTCATACGTCATTTCGCTTTTCATACTGATGCAGATTATTATTGCCCCTATTCTGCACCACATTTATTACCGGGAACTTTCTTTGACGTTGAAAACTTATACGAAAGAAAACACCAATGCAAAACAGAGAACGAAACTGTTAACCCAACTCATGAGACAGCCGTCTAATTTCACCATCATTGTCACGCTCATTTATGCTGCAACAGCTACGGTACTATTCTATATCGCATACGTCAAAATTCACATACAGGACAGAAGCCTTTTCCTAATGTATGGGGAATGGCTCTGCGGCTCGTATTTTGCAGGACTGATATCCCGCAACGTCATGGCAGCAATCTGCAAACCATATGCCATAAAGCTTGTCAAGGACGGAGTGGACAGCACTTTTGTCCACGGCAAGAAATTGCTCGGAACATCAATAGCAAAGCAGTTGGTTATGTTTATACTCATACCGCTTGGTCTGACGACAATCATAAACACATCCGTCATTATATCTGGGCTGTACCCCTTCACCACCCCGATGTTCAGACCAGGTGAAAATTTTCAGATGAGATGCGTATTCTCTACGGTCGGTGCAAATGCAGTAATCATGCTGTTGCTTATTATAATCTTTTTTCTGAACCAATTCTTCAAAAACTTTGGTACAAGCCACACGTTGGAGCAAATTCTCTATGACGAAACAGTGCCGGAAGACGCACTGATTACGGATTTGGATGATGAACTTGCATACAATATGTATCTCATCAATGAGATGATTCAAATTCTAACGCAGACCATCACCTCCGTTTCGGACATCGGAAACAGAATTCGAAACGCCTCCGATGAACTCATCCATATTTCATCGGAAACAGAATCCACAGCAGTGGAACAGTCAACAGCAACAAGGGAAATAGCTTCCACAATAAATGAAAACACACAACTCTCTTCAACGATTGTTGCAAAGACAGATGAAGTTTCATCCCTTGCAAATAAGACTGCCATGGATGTTGAAGCAGGTTCCGGTACATTGCGGGAAACAATAGAAACCATGCAGAACATAAAAAAAGCGAATGAAAGCACCATACAGGGCATTCACGCGCTCGGTGCCCGAATCGCTTCTGTCTGGGATATCATCGCATTGATAAATTCCATTGCAGACCAAACCAAGATAATAGCATTCAACACGGAACTCGAAGCAACAAGTGCGGAAGACGAAGAAAAAAACTTCCGCAACGTAGCAGCAGAAATCCGCAGACTTGCAAATAATATCGTGGAAAGTACCACCGATATAAAAAAATGCATAGGCCAAATTCTTACATCGAATGACGCACTTCTGTACAGTTCTGCATCAAACAATGAACAGATTGAACAAGGAATGGTGCTTTCCCAGAAACTCGATGAAAAGTTCGCTGCGATAACGGAATCTTCCGTGCAGAATTCACATGCCTGCCAGGAAATAACAAACGTCATAAAGCAGCAGACGGAAGCCTTCTCACAAATTCAGTATGCCATACATGAAATCAACAAAAGTATACAGGACTTTTCAGAATCCGCACGGCTTCTCACAAATACCTCAAGCCAGTTAAAATCAAATGCTGACACTTTGGGAACGATTGTCGGAGGAAACAAATGAACAATACTAAAAAGACTGCTTTCAGCACTATCATATACAACAGAGGAAAAATCCCGAACCTGACGCTCGCACTCATGACATTTCTCTACGAAGGACTGTTTCTTTTTATGCGCCCGCATCAGTTTCCGTGGGCAGGCATTATATGCGCAGTAATTGTGTTGTTTGCAGAATTCGTCTTTTCGCCGCTGACAAACCCCATACTGACAAAAAAACTGACAGAGGACCTGCAGGATTTCGAAGACGGAAAGATTCAAGACGAAGAAAGCCGGACGTCGCTGTTCTTGCGTCTTGCACGTTTTCCAGCCCTGAAGGCACTGCAGACCTTTCTCTATTTTATGATTTGTGCCGTAGCACTCATGCTTGGGTATCATCTTGCACCGCAAATGGCAATCGGCTGGTCTGTGGCTGTTGTAGCCTTCATAGCGTGTTCCTTCGGTGGACTCATGGCTGCAATAGTAACATTGGATTATTCAGAAGATATTGTCAGCACATACTGTAAGAAACTGGTACAGCTTGGAATTTCCACATCATCACACAAAAGAAAAACTTTTGGCATACCGCTTGCAGCACGTTGTGTGCTCTATCTCGTCATACCGGTCATCTACTTATCCTGTATAACCTATCTTTTGGGATGGCAGATGTATGACAAAGACGTTCAGATAGCAGATGTCCCTTACCAGATTTTCATTCTGAGAAATATCATCGTGCATATCATCAACCTTACGCTGTATGTATGGCTGTGCCTTATCTACTATAAGAAACTCCAGGGAAAAGCGGTGACAATCGGAAACACCATGGAACGAGTAGTCGGCAAAACAGCAGACAACAATTATATCGAGACGGACCTCTTTGACCAACAGCAGTACAGTATTCACCTGCTGAACGGGATTGTCCAGAACTTTTCTGGAATCATAAACAAGGCATTGGAGACAAGCAGAAATGTCCAGGAAACAATGCAGACGCTCAGCATAACCGCCGGACAGTTGAATTCCACAAGCATCGAGCAGGACTCCGAAGTACGGGAAATAACAGCGACGATGCAGGACACCAACGCTTCACTCCAGAATATTGTAAAAAAACTGCAAGCTGTGAGCGACGGCAGCGCAACAACGAATGACTATGTTGAATCGGGATATAAATCCCTCAAGCAGAACGCTGCACAGATGAACCATATTCATGATTCAAACAATGCCATAACACAGGGCATTGAAAATCTGTCAAAGCAGGTAGACAATATAGACTCTGTTATCGCAACAATCAATGAAATCGCAGAGGAAACCAAAATAATCGCGTTTAATGCGGATATCGAAGCAGTCAACGCTGGAGAACGGGGGCGGAATTTCCACATCATTGCGACTGAAATCCGCAGACTTGCCATAAACATCATGGAGAGCATCAAAGAAACCCAGTCACATATCACAGAGATAAAAAATTCCGCGACAGACCTTGTCCATGCCTCAACACAGACATCCCAGCTGATTGCCAAAGGTCAGGACTTAACGGACAAGCTTGGAAAACATTTTACAGGCATCCGCAACGCGGCAGAAAGCACAGCATCAAAGGCGGCTGATATAACAGAAATAACAAACCAGCAGTCAAATTCCTTCAATCAAATCGTCATCACGCTGACACAGATAAGTGCCAGCATACGCAGCTTTACAGATTCCACGAAGCAGATAAGCGAAGTCACCGCCCGCATAAAAGAAATTGCAGACGGACTGAACAGCATAACAGCATAAAAAATCCCGGGGGATGGATACACCTCCGGGATTTCTGTTTATAAGGAAGTATTAGTTAAGGATTGAGAATCCCAAATCCTTGATATCCTTTGCAAAGGTAAGAACAGTGTCGCGGGAACCTTCCATCGGAGTCTTTCCCATGCCTGGAATCTTTGCAAGAACAGCATTCGGAACTGTGATGATATCGCAGTGAAGTCTGTCAGCTTCGACGATATTGAACAATTCGCGTGTAGAAGCCCACAAGCTCATTGTGCCAGGCTTTGCATGGCAAATCTTTGCTGTCCGTCTCATAACAGGAATCGGGTCAATGCCGGCATCTGCAAGGCGTCCTGCAAATACAGAAACGATGTTCTTTGTTCCCGGCTTGAAAGCGTCTACAGCAGCACGCACCTGTGCCACAGTGAAAATAGCTGTAACGTTCAGCTGGATGCCCTGTTCAGACAACTTCTTGATAAGAGGAGCTGTTGATGTTCCGTCTGTCAGCATAATCGGAATCTTAACAAACACATTCTTGCCGAGAGCGCTGATGACTTTTGCTTCCTTCTCCATTGTGTCAAAATCATCGCCAAACACTTCGAAGCTCAACGGCAAATCAGGGATTGCTGCCACAACTTCCTTTGCGAAAGAGACATAATCCTTAACCCCCGCTTTTTTCATCAGACTAGGGTTTGTTGTGAATCCTGTGACGTAGCCTTTCTTATACTCGGCAATCATCGCATCCTTGTCAGCACCGTCAGCGTAAACGGCGATATGAAGCTGTTTGAAAGTCATTTTATACTTCTCCTTGAATTAGCTTTCACTTGATATATACCTATTTTATCTGATTTTCTATATAAGTCAAGTGTCCCGCATACGGGGTCTCAGAAACGGGGGCATCTCATACAGCCCCCATGAAACAGTTACTCCGTGAATGCTCGAATGAGCCGATCAACCTCATCTTCTGAATGTCCGTTGGTGATGAGCTGTTTTTTATACCAGTCGATCACCCCGGCGGAAGCATCCCTGAACTCCTGTGTATTAACCTCAGCAGTTTCAACAACCTCAATGGTTTTATTTGCCTTCCACTGGGCAATCAGTTCGTCACACTCATAGCGGTTTATGGCGCGCTCGAAATCAACAGCTTTCTTGGCATTCTCTTCAACGACAGCTTTCTGTTCGTCTGTCAGCGCATTATACGCAGAACCATTCATGCAGAAGAACAGACAGTCATAGTACGCATTCCACAAGGAAATATACTTCTGAACATCCTGAACCGAAGCAGAAGCGATTGACGGCAGCGGATTCTCCTGACCTTCAACAGTGTTCTGTTGCAAAGCGGTGTACGTCTCCGACCAGTTCATGTTCGTAGCGTTTGCGCCCCAGGATTTATACTCCTGCATGAGCAGATTGGATCCCGCCACGCGAATTTTAAGTCCTGCCATATCAGAGACTGAGCGGAT
>CADBRT010000051.1 GCA_902797055.1 uncultured Spirochaetaceae bacterium | reverse complement strand
CAAAACTTGCGGGAATGGCTCAGTGGTAGAGCGCAACCTTGCCAAGGTTGATGTCGCGGGTCCGATTCCCGTTTCCCGCTCTAAACTAGAAGCGATTTAGAGTAACATCTAAATCGCTTTTTTTTTAGAAATTTTTTTCAAGAGGATCCCAAGTGAAAGTTACAAAGGAAATCGAAAAGATTGAGAAATCAGCGGTCAAGCTTACCGCAACAATCGCAAAAGAAGATGTAGCTTCCGGTTACAAATCAAATCTTGCAAAATACGCAAAGAATATACAGTTGCCAGGATTCCGCAAGGGTCATGTTCCCACTTCAGTTCTTGAAAGAAAATATGGCGAAGGTCTAAAACAGGAAATCGTTGGAGACCTCATCGATCAGGCTCTGAATGAGATTTTCAGCGCAGAGGACATGAAAGAAGAGAGACCGCTCCCTTATGCACAGCCTCGTCTTGAGGGCGACAAGTTGCCGGAGCTGGACACCGAAAAAGATTTGACATTCACCGTCACATACGATGTTTTCCCGAAAGTTGAAGTAAAGAACTTTGACGGTATCACTATCAAAGAGCCCGAAGTTTCTGTCGGAGACACAGAGCTCAACAACGAGCTGAAGGCTATTCAGGAGCGCAACGCTGCTGTCATTGACAAGAAAGATGATGACCCAGTTGCAAAAGACGACATCGTTACAATCAACTACAAAGAGCTTGACGACAACGGAAACACGGTTGCAGGAAGCGAGCGTGAGGACTTTGTCTTTACCGAAGGCTCTGGCGAGAACATCTACAAGATTGACGATGAGATTCTCGGCATGAAGAAGGGCGAGTCAAAGGAAATCACCAAGACGTACGATGCAAAGGACAGCAATCCTGACCTCGCAGGAAAGACAAAGAAAATCAGCGTGACAGTAAAGCAGATTAAACTCCGCAACCTGCCGGCACTTGATGATGATCTCGCTCAAGATGTAAACGAAAAGTACAAGACACTTGACGACCTCAAGAAAGATATCATGCACAACCTCGAACGGGCAAAGACACGCAAGCTCGCAGAGCTTAAGAGCCAGAGCCTGTTGGAGCAGTTGGTCGAAAAGAATCCTTTTGAAGTTCCACAGTCAATGATTGACGCAGAGAACAGAGGCCGCTGGAACATGATGGCACAGCAGTTCAGAACAACTCCTGAGGAATTGGAAAGAATGGTGCTCTCAAGCGGCAAGTCAAAGGAAGACATGCTCAATCAGTGGGTCGGTGATACTGCAAAGGCGCTCAAGAGCCGCATCATCGTAGACCTGTTGCTCCGCGACAGAAATATCTCCGTCACACCGGAGGAAATCGAAGAGCAGTACAAGACAATTGCCGAGGATAACAACATCACTGTTGATGAAGTCAAAGAGCACTACGCTGATCCGAAGGCAAAAGAGTACCTCGTCGATGATGCAAAAGAGAACAAACTCTTTGAGATGCTGTACAAAGAAGTCAAAGTTACAAAGGGCGACAAGATGACCTTTGAAGAACTGTTCAAAGCTGATAGCGCAGAGTAACTTTTGTAAATTCTTATAGAAGCAAATACTACGGAATGTGTGCTATACTTGCCACATTCCGTTTTTTTGTTTACATTATAATAGTGGAGTTTTTCATGAACGAATATATGCACAATATGATCCCCTATGTCATTGAACGGAACGGAAATGGGGAGCGCTCGCTGGACATTTATTCACGCCTGTTGCGCGACAGGATTATCTTTGTGGACGGCGAAATCAGGGATGAAACAGCGGATATCATTGTTGCTGAATTGCTGTATCTTGAAAGCGAAAATGCAGAAAAAGATATTAATATGTACATAAACAGCCCGGGAGGCTCAGTAACTGCCGGTCTTGCAATCTACGACACCATGCAGTACGTCAAATGCGATGTCCGCACCATCTGTATGGGACAGGCGGCAAGCATGGGAGCAATCCTTTTGGCAGGGGGCACAGTCGGCAAACGCTATGCGCTTCCTTCAAGCCGTGTGATGATACACCAGCCATGGGGCGGCGCACAGGGACAGGAAAGCGACATTGCAATCCAAGCAAAGGAAATCGTACGCCTTAAAAAACTTTCAATCCAGTACTTTGCAGAAAAAACAGGTAAAAGCGAAGCCGAAGTCGCCAAGGACATGGAACGCGATTTCTATATGTCTGCACAGGAAGCAAAGGACTACAAGATTATCGACTATATCATGCAGAATACAAAGAAGCAGGAGGCAGGCAAGTGATTAGAGGATTTGGTAAAGGTGACCAGCAGTTCTGTGCTTTCTGCGGACGCCCGGCAGACGGAAAACGCCGCATTGTAAAGGCGCCGAACGCAGAGGTTTTCATCTGCGAAAACTGTGTACAGGCGTGTCAGACAGTCCTTAACGATGAGCGCCATTCGGTGACTCCAATCAGCATGGAAGATGTCCCGTCTCCAAAGGAATTCAAGGAGTATCTGGATCAGTACGTCATTGGACAGGACTATGCAAAGAAAGTTCTGTCAGTCGCTGTCTACAACCACTATAAACAGCTTTCCCAGCCGCACAGCCAGTTTGACTCCGATGTCCGCATTGAAAAATCAAACGTACTTTTGCTCGGACCGACCGGAAGCGGCAAGACACTGCTGGCAAAGACGCTGGCTCAGAAGCTCAAGGTTCCGTTTGCTATCGCAGATGCAACGACGCTCACCGAAGCCGGATACGTCGGCGAAGATGTTGAAAACGTCCTGCTCAAGCTCATCAACTCAGCAGACGGCGATGTAAGCGCGGCAGAACGAGGAATCATCTTCATCGATGAAATCGATAAAATCAGCCGCAAGAGCGAAAATACCTCAATCACCCGCGATGTTTCGGGTGAAGGTGTCCAGCAGGCACTTCTGAAGATTCTTGAGGGCACACACGCTTCTGTTCCACCGCAGGGAGGACGCAAGCATCCCAACCAGGAAATGATCGACATCGACACAACGAACATCCTTTTCATCTGCGGAGGAGCATTCGTCGGTCTTGATAAAATCATCGAGCAGCGTCTGTCATCTTCTTCAATCGGATTTGGCGCTGAGGGAACCCACCGTTCAGAGGAAGAGCGCATGGAGTTGTTGAACCAGGTGACGAGCGATGACCTTGTGAAGTTCGGAATCATTCCTGAACTCATTGGACGCCTGCCGATAACCTGCGCACTCAAGGAGCTTACCCGCGACGACCTTATCCACATCCTTACAGAACCGAAGAACTCCATAACAAAGCAGTTCAAGGCGAGTTTTGCAATCGATGATGTAGACTTGACATTCTCTGAAGATGCAATCAGCGAAATCGCAGATATAGCGATAAAAAATAAAACGGGTGCCCGTGGACTCCGCGCAATCGTAGAGAAGATTCTGCTTGACCTTATGTTTGAGATTCCAAGCGTAAAGGGCAAAAAGAAACTGGAAATCACCCGCGACATTGTCAACCAAAAGTCTCTGCCGGATCCGGCATCCCTTTTGGTTGATCAGAAGACAGCCTAAAGCGACAGCACAGTCTGCATAGTGGCAGCGGCGGTGTTCCGCCAGGAATACCGTTCGCTCCACTTAATGCCGTCCGCAGACAGTTTTGCGCGGAGTGCCTTGTCGGTGACAATGCGCTCCAAAGCGGCGGCGACAGAATCCGGAGAATCACTGTCAAAAAATAAAGCGCAATTCCCGGCAATCTCCTTCAATGCACCTTTATCAGAACAGGCTACCGGAAGCCCGCACGCCATCGATTCCATTACAGAAAGCCCTACCCCTTCACTGACAGACGGGAATACACATGCCTCTGCATTGCGATACAAAGCAGGAAACTGTTCATGAGGGAAATGTCCGGTTATGAAAATATCGCGGGCAAATTCACTGTCATGGGCAGCCGCATGCACTTTATCGCTGTAGGAGCTCTCTGTCCCCGCAAGAACCAAACGGTGCGGGAGCCCGGTCTTCTTCTTAAAAATAGAAAACGCCTGAATAAGCTCTTCATGTTTTTTTGACTCGTTTTTCATGCGGCTCGCGTAAATCATATACGGCTTTTTGATGGCAAAAGGTTTTATGTCGACGACATTGCCTGAAAAATCTTCGCTGGGATAAAACATATTGTGGTCGATGCCGTTGTGAATGACGACAATATTTTTACAATCAATGCCGGATGCAATCAAATCGTCCCGGATGTATTCGCTTGAGACTATAATACAGTCGATGCGGGACAAAGACTTGCGGACCACACGCCGGTACCAGGAATCATCGCTGGAAGAAATCAGACTGCTCACAATATCATTTATCACACAAACGCTCGGGACACTGAAGCGGGAAGGAAGTATGCGGCAACCGGCAGGATACAAAACGACATCGTACCCATTTTTTTTTGCAAATGTATTCACATTGAGGGAATGCCATATTCGCTCGAAGAAAAGACTGTCAGGCACATTGACGCTTTTAAAAGGATACGGTTTGTTGCCTGTATAGGTGAACCTGTCAACCTCCGGACCGAACAGCTCATATGACACTTCGTCGCTGTCAGGAAGAGCCGGCACCATGGACAGGAGATAGGAACCAAGTCCTGAGCGGCCATTATCACAGCCGAATGTATCAATTCCCACTTTCATAGTCTTATATTATATCACAAAACAGTAAAAATATGCTATAGTTTCTATTATGAGCACATCTTTCAAAGAACTAGGAATAGAGGACAACCTTGTACACATTCTCGAAAGCCTTACCATAAAAGAGCCTACCCCTGTGCAGGCAAAAGTCATCCCCATCATCCGCGACGGTGGACACATTCTGTACCAAAGTGAAACAGGAACCGGAAAAACATTCGCCTACCTGCTGCCGCTCGTCCAAAAGCTGGAAACTGAAGTGGATGCAGAACGGAGAGCCAGACTGCTTGTCATTTCCCCTACTCTGGAACTTGCGTCCCAAATCCGCGACCAGTTGAAACTTATATCATCGCTCAAAAGCGCGCTGCTTGTCGGAGGCAGCCCGATTCACCGACAGCTGGAAATGCTAAAGGAAAAGCCTGTCATCGTCATCGGTGGTCCGGCCCGCATTCTGGAGCTTATCCACCTCAAGAAATTAAAGGCAGACGCAGTCCGCTTCCTTGTTCTGGACGAAGCAGACAGACTGCTCAGCCCTGAGCTCCGCTCATACACAAAGGGTTTGCTTGACAGACTGCCGCGCAATGTCCAGCTCATCGGGAACTCCGCTACAGTCAGCGCCTATACACGAAAAATCCTGATGGAAGCCCGCCCAAAGGATGGAGACAAAAGCGACATCACGCTTGTGGAACTTCCGGCGGAAGACATACTCCGAAAGCACATAGAGCACTGGGCACTCTTTGCCGAACAGCGGGACAAAATAGACACGCTGCGCTCCTTCATAAAGTCTGTAAAGCCCGCTAAAGCGATTGTCTTCACAAGTCGACTTGATCAAGTGGAAAATATCGTTGCCAAGCTCAGGTGGAAGAACATAGACTGCGTCGGTTTGAGTGCAAAGTCTGAAAAGCGGGAACGGAAGCAGGCCTTCGATAACTTCAAGTCTGGAAAGATGAAGATTCTCGTCACAACAGATGTTGCTGCACGAGGACTTGATATCCCCGGGGTAACACACGTCGTACAGATGGACCTGCCGGAAGCAGCGGATTTCTTTGTGCACCGGGCGGGGCGTACCGGACGGGCTGGAAGCACCGGTATCAATGTTGTGATAGGTGATGAGTTTGAAATGCGCAGATATGCAGGTTTTGAAAAAAAACTGAAAATAACGGTTTACCCCAAGATGCTGTATAAAGGCATGGTCGTGGCTCCACAGCAGGAAGAAAGCCCCATTGTCCAAGGCTGAACATCTTGCTATAATAGGCGAACATTTTTACAATCCAGCCTATTGTTCAGGGGACTCCAGTGTTTTTAAAAAGTCTTGAAATACACGGTTTTAAATCATTTGCAGATAAAACGCTTATTCAGTTCTCAGACGGCATAACGGCACTGCTCGGCCCGAACGGATGCGGAAAAAGCAATGTCGTTGATGCGGTGAAATGGGTTTTGGCTGAAAGCAAATCAAAAAATCTGCGCGCCGCATCCATGGAAGACGTCATATTCAACGGAACAGACACCCGTCCAGCCCTCTCCATGGCGGAAGTTTCCCTCACCATATCAAACGACGCGGGATTGCTACCGCTTGACGACAGCGAAGTGTCCATAAAACGCCGTCTGTACCGCTCAGGTGAAAACCAGTACTTCATAAACGGAGCCCTTGTAAATCAGAAAGCAATCAAACAGCTTTTCATGGACACTGGAGTCGGAAAATCAGCATACTCCGTTATGGAGCAGGGAAAAATCGACCAGATTCTCTCCTCAAAACCGGAGGACAGACGCTATCTGTTTGAAGAAGCAGCAGGAATAAGCCGCAGCAAGGCGGAGGTTGCCGACGCAGAGCGTGACTTGGAAAAGACGCGCGCAAACCTCGCTCAGATAGACATAGGACTTTCAGCCACCAAGAAAAACTATGAATCGCTCAAAGTTCAGGCAGAAAAAGCGACAAAATACCGCACGTACAAGGATTCTGTCTTTGACTATGAACTGGACATCCAACTGCTCAGGCTGAAGGACTTTACCCAGCATAAGGCCCACAATGAGCAGGACATGAAGGAAGCTCAGGAAAAACGGGATGAGGCAGAGGCTCAGATTCAGGAAATCTATGAAACCCTGAACGAAAACACCGACCGCATAAAGAAACTGCAGGACGAGGTTACGGTAAAGCAACAGACCGTCATACGGATCAGCACAGACCAGACAGGAAAGAAAAACCTCGCAAAGCAGCTCAAAGATCATCAGAGTGAAATCAAGGAAAAAATAGGCCAGATTGAGAACAGAATCAAACGCATTCAGGAAAAGATTGATGAGGACAATGAAGACATTGACGCCTTAAATGCTGAGATTCACGAAAAGACAAAGAAGCTCGACGACATCACCACAAACATAGATGGTTTTACAGAAAACATCCATCAGGCCTCGCTGCAGATTGAAGAAAACCAAAATCAGATAAAAGAGAACGAAGAAAAAATCAAGACGCTTGACAAAGAGAGGGAACAGCTGCAGAACCAGTTGCAGTCAATCACCGAAGGGATTGTAACCGAACTGGACTCAAAACTTAAGGACGCAGGATATTCATCAGCCGCAAACCGAATGGCAAAAGAAACACTTTCCACAGTCCTTGAAAAGCTCAAGATTTATGTTACCGGTCGTTCCAATATCTTCGGAGATTTTGCTGCCTTGTCGTCCCACTCCGAAAAGGATATCTCCCAGTTCAGCAAAGACGCGGTTGACGCCTTCAACGAAATAAACCGCATGCTCGGAGATTTGTCAAAGGCGCTGGAAAATTACACCAATACAACGCCTCAGTTCATCGATGACTTTTTATCCCCAGAAGGCATCATCACCCGCAAGAGAAACATTGATGACGCCATAAACGACAACTACGACCGTATCGACAGCATCAAAGGCCAGAATGAAAAACTGCTGCGGACAAACCGTGAACTCGACAGGAAAATCGATGAATACAAGGAGACGCTGAACAAACTCCGCATCAATCAGGCCCAGATGAAAGGGCAGATTGCAACTACAGAACAGCAGGTCGCCTCCCTGAAAAAGGCAATAGCCACCGAAGAATCCTCCCTCAGGGATCAGCAGGACGAACTGTACGAGGAAAACCGCCGCAAGAGCGAGATGGACGAGCAGATTGAAGAAATCGATGAGCAGATTGCGGAACTTGAGGAGCAGGGACAAGCGATAACAAAGGAACTCATGCTCCTCGACCAGCAGATTGCCGACTGCAACAAGCAGATGACCGGCAAAACCAGCGCGCTCGACAAAAAGCGGGAAGAACAGAAAAAATGGCAGGCGAGGCTTGAAAAACTCAGCGTGAGTCTCGCCCAGAGCGATACAGAAATAAAGAGCATAAAACAGAACTTTCAGGACCACTACTCCCGCGACCTTATGGAATTCGAAGAGCGGATGTACAAGATAACAGCAACCCCTGAAGAACTGAAAAAGAACCTCATTTCGGTAAAGCACAAAATGGAGGAACTGGGAAACGTCAACCTTATGGCTGTGGAACAGTTTGCAGAGGAAAAAGAACGGTACGAAAAACAGCAGGCGAGCTATGATGACACAAAGAAATCTCTTGAAAACCTGTTGCGCGTCAGCGAAGAAATCCGCACAAAATCAGCAGAGCAGTTCCTCGATACCTACAACAAAATAAGACGGAACTTCCACAACATGTTCAGAAGGTTGTTCGGAGGAGGAAGGGCAGAACTTAAACTCGTTGACCCGACGAATGTCCTGACCTCAGGAATCGATATACTTGCACAGCCACCGGGAAAGAAACTCCAGAGCATAGCCCTTCTTTCCGGCGGAGAGCGGACTATGACAGCGGTTGCGCTGCTTTTCGCCACCTATCAGGTAAAGCCAAGTCCGTTCTGCTTCCTCGACGAGCTAGACGCACCGCTTGACGGAAAGAACGTCTCCAGTTTCGTGCAGATGCTGCGTTCTTTCGCTAATGTCAGCCAGTACATTGTTATAACGCACAATAAGAAAACCGTTATGGGAGCCTCAAGCATGCTCGGTGTCACCATGGAGGAAAGCGGCATAACCAAGATTGTCCAGATGAGGCTGGACGACGACACCATCAACGGAACTGTTTCGTTTGATGAAGATGACGATTTTGTCGAAGAGGATGTTCCGCCTGAAGAGGGAGTGGTGATTCCGCCCCGCCCTCCCCGCCGGGAACACAACCCTGACGGTTCATTAAAAACTGACGGAGAATCTGCCGAAACTAATATCGGGGTTGTAAACTAAATTTTTTTAACAAAGATGGGTTCCGAGTGGTTTTTATGATTGACGAAATCAAAGAAAAGGTACAAACTTTTATAGAGGAGAACAGTAAGCTCGCTGCAACAGTCATAGGACTTTTTCTGTTTCTATCGCTGAGTGCAGTAGTCGTTCTGTTTTTCCATGCAGGAAAACGGAAAGAACAAAAGGGACCAGCCCTTCCTCCAGAAGTTTTCGTGCAGAAGAATGATTTTTTGCCGCCGGCAGAGATTACCTTGACAGAAGACTACTATTTTTCAAGGGTTCCCGAGGACAAGTGGTCTGAAGAAGAAAGGGACAGATGGTTCACTAATCCCGATGAAACCAGTCTCAAAGAGCTTGGGAAAGCAAACGACGGCATCGCAAAGAGGATTACGGAGGCCGCTCCTTGAAAAGATGTATATTGGCACTCGCTTTATGTGCGCTTTGTTTCTCCTCCTTCGCATTTGAAAGCGGGACATTGCAAAACAAAAACGAGATTCACAGCAAGACAGATGCACCTGAAGACGATACGTCAAGCGGTGCAAAACCGATAAAACCATCGAGGGAAGTTGACCTGAAGAAAGGCGAATACCTCGACATCGAATATCCCGGCACCGGATGGATGTACCTCGGAGACAACGAAGGCATGCAGACATTGCAGTATTCGCTCAGAAAGCTGCAGAACGATGTGACTACATTTATCCTGCGCGCAAGCAAGGAAGGAAAGGTCGTCCTTCACTTCTACAAAAATGATGTTCTTACCGGAAAGGCAATCGACGATTACCTAAGCGTTTCAATACAGGGGGTCAGCAAGACTGCCTCACACATCAAAGCGCCTTCCTATGCAGATATCGTCCCTCCACGCCCCAGTTTCACGCAATCAGAAGCCGTTGCACTTGCAAAATCTGCAAAAAAAGAAGCCGAAGCCCCCCGCGGTTCCATAACACTACCTACAGTTTCAACCCCTGCTGCAACAGAAAAAACAACACCAGAAAAAGCTGTCCACACAAACATAGAAAATGCTGATGCCACAGCAACAGTCATTTCCACAACAACCGCAAAATCCAACGCCAGCCAGAAAGCAGCCGTGCAGACTACTGAAAGTTCAGTGCAAAACCTGCAGACCTCAGCTGACAAAGACAAGACGAATGAAGAGACTGAAAACCTCTCGGAAGAGGAAATTCTGTCCCTTGCGCAGAAAGCCTTCGATACAAAGGACTACAAAAAGTGCCTCTCATACCTTGCGGCATTCTTTGAAAAATCAGTCTCCCGTACAGATGAGGGGCTGTACCTTGAAGGACAGGCGCTCGAAGCTCCGTCGGCTGCACGCAATATCAAGCGCGCACTTGCTGTCTACCAGCAGCTTGTGGAGGGATTTCCTCAAAGCGAACAATGGGAGAGCGCAAAACAGCGGATTACCTACATAGAACGCATCTATTTCCAAATACGGTGAGTTTAACAACAACGCGTATAGTTGAAGAGAATACAACAATTCTATATAATAGACAGCCGATGACCGCAAAGGCCACCGGCTTTTTTTATAACCTAAGTACCAAGTGGGAAGGACACACAAAATGCTGGATTACAAGTTTATCAAGGACAATCTTGAGGCAGTAAAAGAAAATATCAAGAACCGCAATATGGTTGCGGATGCAGACATAGTTGTAAAACTCTACGATGAGAAAACAGCCCTTACAACAAAACTTCAGAATCTTCAGCAGAAACGCAATGCGAATGCCGAGTCCATGAAGCAGAAGCTCGATCCAGAGACAAGAGCGAAATACGTTGAGGAAGGGAAGAATCTCAAAGCTTCAATCGCTGAAGTGGAAAAAGAACTCTCTGAAACGGAAGAAAAACTCGAAGATGCCGGCAGGAAGATTCCTAATATGTGCCACCCCGATGTTCCGATCGGAAAACTTGACACAGAGAATTTGGAAGTTAAAAAGGTCGGTACTCCGCGCAAATTTGACTTTAAACCGAAGGATCACGTACAGCTCGGTGAAGAGCTCGACATCATAGACTTTGAACGCGGAACAAAGGTTTCCGGCCCGAAATTCTACTATTTGAAAAATGAAGCTGTCTTCCTTGAACAGGCGTTGATTATGTACGCCCTCAACACGCTCAGAAAGCACGGCTTTACAACGTTCATCACGCCTGATGTCGCACGTCAGGAAATACTTCAGGGAATCGGTTTCAACCCGCGCGGCAATGAAAGCAATGTGTACTGCATTGAAGACGAAGGTACCTGCCTTGTTGCGACAGCCGAAATTACGCTCGGAGGATTCCATTCCAACGAAATCCTTGACAAGTCAAAGCTCCCGTTGTGCTACTGCGGTCTTTCACACTGTTTCCGCAGGGAAGCAGGAGCTGCAGGACACTTTTCAAAAGGTCTGTACCGGGTGCACCAGTTCGACAAGGTCGAAATGTTTGTCTACTGTCTTCCAGAACAGAGCAATGAAATCCACGAAAAACTCCGCCTGATAGAAGAGGAAATTTTCACCGGGCTTGGTCTTCCGTTCCATGTCGTAGACACATGTACTGGCGACTTGGGTGCACCTGCATACCGCAAGTGGGACCTTGAAGCATGGATGCCGGGACGCGCTGATGAAACACACCCGGACGGAGACTACGGAGAAGTCACTTCAACATCAAACTGCACCGACTATCAGGCCCGCCGCCTCAACGTGAAGTACCACGATGACGACGGAAAGAACAAGTACGTTCACATGCTCAACGGAACAGCCATTGCAGTAGGACGCGCCATGCTGGCAATCCTTGAAAACTATCAGAACGCTGACGGTTCAGTTTCCGTTCCTCCTGTCTTGATTCCGTTCTGCGGATTCGACAAGATAGGACCAAAGAAGGACACAACTTCCCCTGTCTACGTCTCAAAGAAAGCAAAGAAATAACACACAAAAGGAGCTGCCATGCGCAAACCGATAAACTACGCGAGGTCGATATTCATACTTCTGCTGCTTGTCAGTCTGCTGGCAGTTTCTGCAGTCCTCAAAATCATGGCGACTGTCGTCACTCCGATTGCAGTCGCAGTGTTGCTTTCCTTTGTATTCTACCCCTTCTGTAAAAATTTAAAGAAAATACATATTCCTTGGGGAATGAGCATCATAATCACACTGATTCTCTCGATTGCGATGTTCTACGTCATAGGAACACTGCTCTTCACTTCTCTGCAGGCAATCGTCAGTGCAGCTCCAAACTATGAAGCCAGATTTACATCTATATATAAGACTATCGCCAGCACACTCAAACTGCCGTTCGACGAAGACCTCTCTCTCGTCTCAAACCTGCTGAATTCCATGGGCATCAGAGCAGCCATTCAGAATATCGCGCTAACCATCAGCAGCTCAATCATGTCCTTCTCCAAGGTAATGATGATGGTTGTTCTGTTGATAATATTCCTTCTGCTGGAATTCAGCGCAATGAAAAACAAGATAGACGTTGCATTCGCGTCTTCAAATGCAAATGAAAAGATCCTCACCATTGTCAGAAAGACCATAACCGAAGTGACGCACTTCGTATCCATAAAATTCATTATTTCTATCGCAACCGGACTACTTGTATTTTTAGGAACCTTCGTCATCAACATGGACTTCCCTATTATTTGGGGATTTCTGGCTTTTATTTTGAATTTCATCCCAACGTTCGGTTCCATAATCAGCTGGTTGGTAACGACACTTTTTGCATTGCTGCAATTTTACCCTTCATTCAGTTATGTCGTTTATGTTGCAGCTCTGGTATTATGTATGAACATGGTACTGGGAAACATAATCGAACCTCGCTGGGAAGGAAAAGACCTAAACCTTTCTCCGTTCATCATCCTCGTGAGCTTGTCTTTCTGGGGCTGGATGTGGGGATTCGTGGGGATGATTCTTTCAGTTCCTCTCATGGTTATCATAAAAATTGTCTGTGAAAATATAGAGCCGCTCCGTCCAATTGCGATTTTAATCGGCGGAAATCCGAAAAAACACACGCAGGAAGCAAAAGATGACGCCCAGTCTAAGCAGATTTCCGTCCCGAAAAACGATCAAAAATAAACCGGGCATCTTCAATTTTCAGGTTCACATAGGAACAGATAAAACACACGCCCCCCGAATGGGAAGAATATGATGCATTGACTTTGATGCCGGATGACACTGACCTCCGGCAGAACGCTTCGTCTCCCAGTTTGAACGTCAGGGAAAGGGCATACTCAGCATCAAGAACAAGCGGTGAGGTTTGTTGGTTCCGGCAACCGAATACAATCCGCCGCTCATCGACATACAGAATGTCAAGCGGTTTGGCAACGCCTTCTACAGCTTCGGTCTCCGGCCGTTGAACCAGATAGCGGCAGACCGGTATCATATACAGGCTCTTGCTTTCACGCTCTGGCGGAACAAGATGCTCATAACACTGGAGAGCTGTCTGTTGGATGGATGGCTCGACATCTATCCAGCTGGGTGCTGCAGAAAGATTGTAGCCATCAGCGGAAACCCCGGTAATACTGATTGCCCGATTTCCCTTTGATTTGAACGATATGACAGCCTCAAGCTCATGCTCCAGATGAGACCCTTTTCGCTGAATTCTATAAATATCCGCCGGGATTTGTACAGAAAAACCTCTTGAACAGGGAGACAGCACAGCAAAGAAATACAGCCCCAAATGATTCGAATAGAACTGGACTTTTACCGTCTGATTGACAAAAAGAGAAAGAGACGCATTCGAGACGGCAAAGAAAATAACTCCGCCCGTACCGACAGCAGCGGCATCTGGCTGTACAACGATGGGGAAAAAATTTTTTGCCGATGATGATGGTGCAGGAGCGATGGTGAACACACTTCCGGCCTCATTCAGGTTCCTTATAACAAAATCCCGCTCCATGCTGCCGAGCGGCTTATTGTCGTCCATCAGTCGCTCCTTTCAGCTCTATCTGATGAATCTTCCAATCAGCACTGCTCTTGACGAGATACAAGAAGGCGTCAAGATGGCTCTTATCTTTGAAAACAAACCGGACCGGACACTGGCAGACATCTCCAGTAATAAATGGTTGTCCTAGTATATGGCTTTCTATATCAGCAATACGTTTGCCGAACTGTCCCACATTGTATTTAAAAAGCACCAGCGCATATACATAGCCAGAGAGCATGAAACCGTCTGCAGAAGTATTGTTTTCAATTGCTGTGCAGAACCCTTGGACACAGGCCCGCTGCGCTTCCGTATATGAAGAAATGTCAAGATTTGCGAATCCAGGCAGATACGGATACGCCGGGACGTCCTGTTCACTGCCGGAAAAGATATTCTCCGCCCAGAGTGTTACAGCAAGTGGATTACCGGCAAAATTGGCAGGCGGAAATTTCCGTACAGGCTGTTGCACTTCCCCGAAAGAACCGTGAACAGGGGCGGACCATTTGATTGCTCCCTCAAGCAGCACCGCTTTATCCATGAGTGTCGCAGTCTTATCCGCAGAAGCGGCATCTCTTTTATGGCTGCATGACACGAACGGCAGAACAACACAAAGAAAAAGAGTGAATACTAATCGGGTATCTGATATACAGCTCATTACATTACGTTTTTTAATGCTACCTGTCATGTCCAACTATAGTTAGTATAACACATCACAATGTTTCGTGTACAGTCTGTCTTGCACAAGCAATTCAGTACATGATATACTTTTACAACTCTATTTATAACAAGCGAGGCACATGTCATGGCTCTTACATTGGCAGAGAAAATAATCCAGAACCATATAGTTCCCGGTACTCTGGATTTCAAAAAGGGTGAGAAGATTCAGCGCGGCATTGACATAGCAATAAAAATTGACCAGACGCTCACACAGGACGCAACAGGCACTATGGCCTACCTGCAGTTTGAGACAATCGGCGTTCCACGCGTCAAGACAGAGGTCAGTGTAAGCTATGTAGACCACAACACTCTCCAGACAGACTTTAAGAACCAGGACGACCACCGCTATCTCCAGTCAGTAGCTGCAAAATATGGACTTTATTTTTCACGTCCGGGAAACGGCGTCTGCCATCAGGTACACATAGAACACTTCGGAAAGCCCGGTAAAACACTGCTCGGCTCTGACAGCCACACACCAACAGGCGGCGGAATAGGAATGATTGCCATTGGAGCAGGAGGAATCGATGTCGCTGTCGCCATGGGCGGCGGTGCATTTCACCTTGCCATGCCGAAGATTTTCGGCGTAAAACTGACCGGAACACTGCGCAAGGGCGTCGGAGCAAAGGACATCATCCTCGAAGTCCTCAGACAGGAAAGCGTTAAAGGCGGTGTTGGAGCCATATACGAGTACTTCGGAGACGGGGTTGCAAGTCTGACTGTTCCGCAGCGGGCAACTATTACCAATATGGGTGCTGAACTTGGTGCAACCTGTTCCGTCTTCCCTTCAGATGAAACGACAAAACATTTTTTGGAAAATATGGGACGCCCGCAGGACTGGAGCGAACAGAAGCCAGATGAAGGAGCGGAGTACGACAAAGTAATTGAAGTGAATCTTTCTACTTTGGAACCGCTTGCCGCCTGCCCGAATTCGCCTGATGCCGTAAAGCCGGTCAAGGAACTTTCCGATATTCCGGTGACACAAGTCGCCATCGGCAGCTGTACAAATTCATCATTGGACGACCTTGCAGCAGTGGCGGCGATTGTCAAAGGCAAGCACATCGCCCCCGGACTTGAAGCAGGAATCGCACCAGGGAGCCGCACTACGTTGCTCATGGCAGACAAAGCGGGTATTCTCGGAGAACTGATACGGGCGGGTTTCCGCATTTTGGAAAGCGCCTGCGGACCATGTATCGGCATGGGATTCGCACCGAACTCACAAGGCGTCTCTCTGCGCACATTCAACCGAAACTTCAAGGGTCGCTCAGGAACAGCCGATGCAGGCATTTACCTCGTAAGCCCGGAAACCGCAGCAGCGAGCGCTATCACGGGACACATCACAGACGCAACGACACTGGATTACACAGACCCTGCATTTACAGCAAACGGAAGAGTATCTCTGCTTGAAGGCAAAGACGCAAGACTTTCATCGGAAGAAATCCGCACTGATGCACAGGATGAAGGAATGCTGATTGCACCGCTGAGTGAAGACAAGGCAAAGGATGTGGAAATTGTACGCGGACCGAACATTAAGCCCTGTCCAGCCTGCAAACCCTGCGCTGACAACCTTACACTCCCCGTTCTGCTCAAAGCAAAGGACAACGTTTCCACTGATGACATCATGCCGGCAGGAACAAAGGTGCTTCCGTTCCGCAGCAATATTCCTGAAATCAGTAAATTTACATACGAACGTCTCGACAGCGAATTCTACAAGAAAGCTGAAGCAATCAATTTCTCCGGCTGCTTCGTAGTCGGCGGTGAAAACTTCGGACAGGGATCAAGCCGTGAACATGCAGCGCTCGGGCCGATGTATCTCGGAGTTCGTGCCGTCATAACAAAGAGTTTCGCCAGAATCCACAAGGCAAACCTCATCAACTACGGCATTCTCCCTATAACATTCAAGAATCCTGCTGACTATGACAAAATTGAGGCTGGGGATACCCTTGAGATAACAGGAATCTCTGAAAGCCTCAAAAACGGCACTCCGTTTGCAATCACCGTACATGGAAAAGCCGGAGATGTGAATGTGGAAGGAGTCAACGACCTTGCAGAGCGATCCCGCAAGATACTCCTTGCAGGCGGGCTTGCCTTGTACACAAAGGCCGGCGGACAATAATAAACGCACTACCTGCACAGGAAAGGCACCAGAGAATAAAACCCTCTGGACAAACAAACATAAGGTTGCATTTTGACTGTGCAGGTATTATAATATTGGATGAGAGGTATTATATGGTAAACATTCACAACATTATGGAAGAGCAGGTCATCAGCCGCATAAACCAGCTCTATGACCAAGTGAAGGCAAAAGGCACCGCTTGGCTCACGTGCGACTGTGAGAATTGCCGCCTCGACACAATAAATTACGTCTTAAACCGTGTTCCTCCGCGCTACGTAGTCAGCGGACGCGGAGTTGCATACAATGCCGCTATCATCCGTGACAGCCTCCAGCTTTCAGCAGATATCGACAGGTTAGGTCTCGAAGGCATGAAGTTGGTAAGCACTGCAAAGCGGCCATATCATAAATCAGAGAAGTTGAACACTGATAAAAATCCACGCATGCCTGTTCCCGTATACAATTTTCCTACGTTTGTCGGCAATGTATATGACGGTTCGACATTTGAGCCTTTGAATGGGGCTGAAGTCCTGCTCAAATGCGGCGGAGAAAAGGCCGAGATGATGGATTCAAGCTGGTCAAACCCTTGTAAAACATTCGCTGCGGCAAAAGGCAGTTTTACTTTTTGGGTTGTCCCCTATAAAGCTGAAGCTGAAAAAGAAAACAAAGAATTCACCTTTACAATAGAAGCGACGATGGAAGGTTATACACCGGTGATTTACTCTTTTTCAGTACCCCTTGTCAGTGAAATCAACGATAAAAGAGAGTTGAATTCCGTCTATAGCTTGAAAATTCAGGACATTTTCCTCTTCCGTTCTGATATCATTAACGACGAAGAATAAAACCAATCTGAATCGATGTTAGAAAATGCGGTTATTGCTAACCGCATTTTTTTTATGTCCTTATAAGGAAATGCTTGACAAGTTCAATTATATTGTATACAATACAATTGTAATAAGAAAGCACAGGAGGAATAAGATGTACGACCTGGTGATAATAGGTTCAGGACCGGCAGGACTTTCAGCAGCAATCTATGCGCTGCGAGCACGGCTCAATGCGGTAGTGCTTGAAAAGAATTATGTCAGCGGCGGTCAAGTAAATGACACGTACGAAGTGGATAATTATCCAGGAATTCCAGGCGTCTCCGGTATGGAGCTTGCAGATAAAATGCGGAAACATGCGGATTCCCTCGGCGTTTCTTTCATTACAGCGGAGGCTGTACGCATCGATGACAACGGAGACCGAAAGGTAATCCATACAAGCAAGGACGACCTTGAAACGCAAAACATTTTAATTGCAACCGGTGCACGGCACAGCAAATTGAATGTTACAGGGGAAGATACCTATGCAGGACATGGAGTCTCATATTGTGCAACCTGTGATGGAGGGTTTTACAGAAAAAAGACTGTTGCTGTCATAGGCGGCGGAAATGTAGCTGTAGAAGATGCTATTTACCTGGCGAATTTGTGCCAGAAAGTATATCTTGTCCACCGTCGGGATGAACTGAGGGCAGATAAAATCCTTCAGGAGAAGCTGTTTTCCTTACCCAACGTCGAAATAGTTTGGAACAGCACGGCAAAGGAAATCACCGGAGCAGACGGAAAGGTCTCTACCCTTGTGGTGACAGATAAAAACACCGGAGCAGACAGGACGCTCGATGTCAACGGTGTATTCATCGCCGTTGGAATTGTACCGAACTCTGCACTCTTCGGTTCCCTCGTGGAGACTGATGAAAAAGGCTACATCTGTGCAGGGGAAGATGGCAAAGCCTCTGTCCCTGGTTTCTTTGCCGCAGGAGATGTCAGGACAAAGGCTGTTCGGCAGATTGCTACAGCGGTAGGAGATGGTGCAGCTGTTATACACAGCGTGCAACAATACCTCAACACAAAAAAATGGTAACAAAAGCGGGTGATTAAAATCACACCGCATAAGCAATACATACACCATAATACAAGGAGTTATGATATGGGATTTTATGACTACAGCGTAAAAGACAGAAGTGGAAACGATTTCGCCCTCGACACATACAAGGGAAAAGTTGTAATTGTTGTAAACACAGCTACAGGATGCGGATTCACACCGCAGTACAAAGACCTTGAAACCATGTACGAGAAGTATCACGACAAGGGTCTTGAAATCCTCGACATTCCCTGCAACCAGTTTGCGGGCCAGACCCCCGGCACCGATGACGAAATCCACGAATTCTGCACGCTCAAATACCACACGCAGTTCCCGCAGATGAAGAAATCCGATGTAAACGGGGAAAACGAACTTCCTGTCTACACATTCCTCAAAAGCCAGAAAGGTTTTGAAGGCTTCGGCAAGGGACCGGCTGCACTGGCGATGAGTGTCATGCTCAAGAAGATTGACAAGGACTACGAGAACAATCCGGAAATCAAATGGAACTTTACAAAGTTCATTGTGAACAAAGAAGGAGAAGTCGTTGCGCGCTTCGAACCGACAGCCAAAATGGAAGATGTCGAAAAGTGCGTTGCAGCACTTCTGTAGCAACAGTACCCCTGTGTGGGGTTAAAAACTCCAACCAACAATAACAAAAAACGGCATAGCATGACATCATGCTGTGCCGTTTTTTCATTGCCAAGAAGACGCATCCCGCTGTCAAAGCCTGCATTAGTTCCCATCTTGACGATGAACGGCGTTCAGAGCCGATGACACCTGCTCACTTTTTTCCGTTAAAGGCATGTATCAGTGCCGCAATGCACTCTTTCTGCTCCTGAGAAAGGACTTCCGGAACAGAGTCGTTTTTCCCTTCCGTTTTAGCAAAAAATTGGGATGGCGTTATCTGCAAACACTCGCAGATGAGGAAAAAGCCCTGCATGGACGGCAGCCGTTTTCCGTTTTCTATAAGATTGATGTAGTTTACATTCTGTCCGAGAACAATACTCATTTCCCGAGCAGAAATATGCTGTTCGTTACGCAAGAACCGCAGCCGGTCAATGAACTCCTGCTTGTAACAGTCAACAATAGTCTCTTTTGATTGCATGTGCAAACTATAAGATTGCTTTTACTGGTATTTACAATCTTTCAGAATTGTTATACTATAATTTTACAATCTTAAAGATGTTATATGAGATTGCAGGAACAGATAAAAGAAGGAAAAGAGCCCTTATATGAACATATCTGTTTGGTACCGGTGTTGAACGATTTGTCGCCATGGTTTCAAAGATTGCCATAACCCCGTCACCATGACGCTCAATTTTATACTGATGAAGGTTCTGATAGAAAGGAAATAAAATGGAAAAAATATTCGTCAATAGCCCGAGATTCTTTATCTTTTCCATCATCTTGATAACACTTGCTCATTTTGTGAGAATTTTGCGATGGAGTTTGTTTATATCTGTTTACGAACAGCCCAAAACACAGAATTTAATCCGTTCCCTTTCGCTTGGATATTTTGTCAGCCTTCTTTTGCCGTTCAAACTGGGAGATTTAATTCGTGCATGGCTGAGCGGAAAGAAAATGAAAAACGGCGGGGCTCTCGGTTTTTCAACAGTCATCATCGACCGTTATCTTGACATTCTTGTTGTCGGAATTATTTTCTGCGTTTTTCTTGCTTCTGGCAAGGGAAACGACATTGTGAGGGCGAGTCTTGTTTTTTATATAGGATTGTCATCTTGCATCCTTGCAGTCTCAATTCTGTGTCTGCTTTTTAAGAAATATGTAAAACGGGGGACTAAACTCTTTGCGTCTATTTTTGCCCCTTCCATAGAATTGAAAATATTGAAATTCTCATGGGCTTTGATTTTGAATTTCAAAGATATTGCGACAAAGATAAACAAGATAAAATTGCTTCTCAGTACGGTGCTGATGTGGGCTCTGTATGTCTGCTCGTATTATTTCTTTGCGGAGTTTATCAGTTCCCATGACACTGTTTATTCATGGATGGATATGTTCATAAGCCTTTTTGCCAGAGACAGCATTCAGACAAGCGGTTATTCACTGACATCTCTTTTTAATAATACGTCTTTCTTTTATGTCGCCTACATGGTGATCCAGTTTGCCATTTTACTTGCAATTTCGTTCATTCACTTTCAAAACGTGAAAAACAGCAATGCGCAGAATCATTCCCAGCTGAACCTTCTCCCCCATACAAATAATGAAGAAAGGCTTCGGTTTCTAGAACTTTACTTTTCAGACAAAAACAGACAGTTCATAAAAAACTACTTGAGGATAAACCAGAATATACTCATTATCAGGGATTTTTCTGCCGGATCCAATGCAACGACCATGCTCTGCATGAATGAAAAAGGAAATTTCTTCAGAAAATACGCCTTTGGTTCAGATGGAGACAAGCTGTACGAGCAGGTTCTCTGGCTGAAGAAGTTTTCAAACGTTCTTCCGCTTCCAAAAATCATTCAGGAAGAAAAGGATCAGGATTTTTGTTACTACGATATGGAAGCTCCAAGCAATGCCGTCGGTCTTTTTGAATATTCCCATTCCTCCCCGTTTGAATCAAGCTGGAAACTGCTGAAAAGCACACTTGAGGTTCTTGAAAAGAATCTTTACATACAGAACAGGCGGGGCGCGGATTTGGAAACAATAGAAAAATACATTGAGTCGAAAGTAGAAAAAAATATCGTAAAGATATTGAACGGGAAATATATAAAACCTCTTTTAAAATATGATGAAATTCTGATAAATGGGAAATCATACCGTAATCTAAAGAGTTATTTTCCGATGCTTTCCAAGGAAAACCTACTCGCCGTATTCAGAAACGATGAATATTCTGAAATACACGGAGACCTTACCATTGAGAACATTATCTGTACCAGGGGTAAAGACGGGAGCGACGGATTTTATATCATTGACCCGAATACCGGCAATCTCCACGACTCGCCAAACCTCGATTACGGCAAAATGCTCCAGTCAATCGGGGGAGGGTATGAGTTCTTGATGAAAACCCAGAATGTTGAGGTGGACGGAAATCGTGTGAATTTCATATTCACAAAATCGGAGGTTTACACAAAGCTTCACGCAAGACTTGATGAATACATGGATTCACATTTTACTCCAGAACGAGTCAGAAGCATATATTATCACTCTGTAATCCACTGGCTGCGGCTGATGCCTTATAAAATAGATAGGAACGGAATCCGCTCCGTGCTTTTTTATGCTGGTCTCTTGATGGTTTTGGATGATGTTGAAAAACGTTTCCGTGAAGGAGTACACCTAAATGGAAAAGAATAAGCTTGCTCTTTTTGATTTGGACGGAACTCTATTCGACACGAGGAAGGTAAATTTCCTTTCATATCAGAAGGCTTTAGAACCATATGGAGTTGATCTTGATTATGAATATTATGCAAGTGAATGTAATGGAAAACATTATAAAGTATTTGTTCCAGAATTGTTAATAAATTCAGGCAATACTGAAATAGACGAAAAAATGGAATTTGTTCATAAAAATAAAAAAGAATATTATTCAGCTTTTCTTTCGGAGACAATTATAAATGAACATCTTTTTAATATTATTGATTATTTAAGAAATGATTATTTTACTGCAGTAGTTACAACCGCATCCAAAAAAAATTGTGAAGAAATTCTCAACTATCACAAGAAAATAAATGCTTTTGACTTAGTTTTAACAGGCGAAGATGTTGATAAGAAAAAGCCGGATCCAGAGGGATTCTTAAAAGCAATGAAATATTTCAACATTGAGGCAGCTAATACAATTATTTTTGAAGATTCTCCAGAAGGTATTATGGCTGCCGAAAGTGCTGGCGCAACAGTGTTTCAGGTTCGGGGGTTTGCATGAATCTTTTTATACAAGCTGTTCATTTCATAGGTATTTCAGGAATTGGCTGGCTCATTGATTTCACGATTTTTAATATTCTCAACTTTTTTGGTATAAACGTAGTGGTTTGTAACTGTTTCAGTTCTCTTGTTGCCGTTGCTTTTGTATTTATAGTTTCAACGAGAAAGACTTTTATTCAAAAAGAGGCCGGAATTCCATTGAAAGTTAAATTTTTAATTTATGTCTTGTACCAGGCAATTCTGATTTTAGTAATGTCAGGGATTCTATCACTTATAAATGAATTTTTGATTTCTTGGTTTTCCGGTACGAACTTTGAAAATCTTACAGCAATGATTTCAAAAATTGCTGTTACGCCTATTACTATGACATTAAATTTTATAGTTATGAAATTTTTGATTGAGAGAATCTGATTTATGGAAAAAATACTCGTCTTTATCCCCATGTACAACTGCGAAAAGCAGATTGTGCGCGTCGCGGAACAGCTTGCAGGAGCAATATCCCCGTTCGTAACAGAAGCTATTTTCGTCAACAACCGGAGTACGGACGACGGCGAAAATGCCGTAATAGAAAAACTAAAGTCTCTGAATCTGCCTTTTCCGGTAAATGTCCTGCGGAACAATGAGAACTACGGGCTCGGCGGCTCGCACAAGGTCGCGTTTGATTATGCAATAAAGAACGGTTTTGACTACGTTATCGTTTTGCATGGCGATGACCAGGGAAGTATTTCTGACTTTGTTCCAATCATAAAGGACGGAACCTTTAAACAGTATGACTGCTGTCTTGGAGCAAGGTTCATGAAAGACTCAAAACTGATTGGATATTCAAAAATAAGAATTTTGGGAAACAAAGTTTTCAACTGGATATTCTCATGTGTAGTCAGAAGAAAAATCTACGACCTTGGCTCCGGTCTGAATATGTATAAGGTTGCAACATTGAAAAGCCGTTATTACGAACGATTCCCTGACACGCTGTATTTCAACGACTGTATGATTCTTGCCTATTGCCATTATGGGCAGAACATTTTGTTCCAACCGATTTCCTGGCGTGAGGAAGATCAAGTTTCAAATAACAAACTTATAAATTTTTCTATTTCACTTTTAAAAATGCTCAAAAGCTACAGGCGAAATAGGAATCTGTATATCACTTCCGAAATGCGGGAAAAAGTTAGAAATGCTTATCCTGCGGAGAATATATTTGAAAAATAGAACGGAGGACATGTTTTATGAAAGTTTTGATTACTGGAGCGGCGGGATTTATAGGTTCCCAGCTGGCACACAGACTTTGGCAAAACGAATGCAGTCTTATTCTGATTGATAATTTTTCCTACGGAAAGCATGACAATCTGATTTTTACTGATCATGACTTTACGGATGAAATAATCCAAATGGACATCCGTAACAAGGATGGAATTGCAAGTCTTCTGAAGGCTGGAGATGTGGACTATATATACAATATTGCGGGGATTGCTCCACTCCCTGACTGCCAACTTAATCCAGTGGAAGCCGTCGATGTAAACCTGAACGGTCTTGTGAATATTTTGGAGAATGCCCGACGTTTTGGTGTGAAGAAAGTCATACAGGCAAGTACAAACGCAATGTATGAAAATGAAACAGATTTTCCTACCTATGAAAACAGTTTCAAGCAGCCGACATTGATTTATCCAAATACAAAATATTGTGCAGAACGCTTTGCACAGTCATTCTGTGATACATATGGAATGAATGTCACATGCCTCCGTTTTGCAAATGTATACGGACCTCATATCGACTGTCTGAGAAAACAACCGCCGTTTGTTGCCTATATGATCAGGGAACTATTTTATGATAGGACACCAGTGTTTCATTCCAATGGGGAACAGCGTAGGGATTACATATATGTCGATGACTTGATTGACCTTGCCATAGCAGTGCAGACCTCAGAAGGATTTGATTGTGTGAATGTATCCTCAAACAAAAACTATTCAGTGAACGAAATGTATCAGCTTGCCCAGAAAATTATGGGAAAACATATAGAGGCTGAATATGCAAGTGACGCACATTACTGGGAGAAGTATCCTGAATTATATAAAGGGAAATATCCTATTAAAGCATCAATATTGAACCATGAAATCAATAAGTATTCACTTTGTGATAATTCCTATGCGAAACGAAAATATTGCTGGATTCCTAAAGTGTCTATGGAAGAAGGTCTTCGCCTTGTGATCGCTAATGAATGTGAACTTCTAAAAAAAATAAACGGTGGTTGGAAATGAAGCTGAACCTAATCATGCCAATGGGTGGTGGCGGAACTCGATTCTTAAATAATGGCTTTGAGACTCCTAAACCTTTGATT
>CADBRT010000050.1 GCA_902797055.1 uncultured Spirochaetaceae bacterium | reverse complement strand
CGCTTTGTTTTTCGCTCGCGGGCGAGTTTTTCTGCGATTTCCTGAGAATGTTTCGTGTTTGCAGCAACTTCTGCTTCCCGCTTTGCCACAGCCTCGTGGTCGATAAACGTCGGGTCATTTGCCGCAAGCCAGGAGTGGATTTTCTGATGTGCTTTACTCGTTTTGACCGCTTTGAGCTGGCTCTGTGTCGGGTGTGCCTGGGGATTCGTCAGAATCTCCACAATCTGTGTGTTTTGGAGCGGAGCTGTGAGCGGGATTATCTTGCCGTCAGCTTTTGCGCCGATCACTTTTTCTCCGACAGCGGAGTGTATGGCGTAGGCAAAGTCAATGGCATTGCTTCCTGCGGGGAGTTCTTTTACATCCCCTTTCGGAGTAAACACATAGATGGAATCCCCCAAAAGTTCGTCTTTGAGCTGAGCAAAGAAATTTTCATCGCTTAAGTGCTCATCGCGGAGTTCTCTCAGCTGGTTTATGATGCTCAGGTTTTCTGCCTTTACGAGGTCGTGGTTTGTCCCCTTTTTGTACAGCCAGTGCGAGGCAACTCCATGCTCCGCGACATTATGCATAGTCTGTGTGCGGATTTGAATCTCAAGGGGTTTCCCTTCGCAGATGACCGTCGTGTGCAGGGACTGGTAGCCGTTTGCCTTTGGCATGGCTATGTAATCTTTGAAGCGACCGTCCATCGGTTTCCAAAGACTGTGAACAAGACCTACTAAGGTATAGCATTCGTTAACTGTTGTGCAGATAACGCGGAGTGCCAGCAGGTCGAATAGCTCTCCCGGCTCTTTGTTCCGCTTGCGCATCTTCTGATAGATTGAATAGAAGTGCTTTGCTCTGCTTGTAATGGAAACGGAAATGCCGGCTTTTTCGCTGGCGCTGTAAATCTTTTTTACCGCACTCTGCAGATAGTCATCACGTTCGTTTTTCTTCTGAGCGACAATACTCTTTATCTGTTGGAATGCTTCCGGATTGGAATACTTGAGGCTCAGGTCTTCCATTTCATTTTTTACGTCGTTCATACCGAGCCGACCTGCGAGCGGTGCCCAGATATCGATGACTTCCTTTGCGACTAGCCGCTGTGCTTCCGGTTCCACAGACTTGAGATTGCGCATTCTGTCCAGACGGTCTGCCAGTTTTACGAGGATTACCCTGATGTCATCAACCATGGCAAAGAGCATTTTTCTGATGCTGTCAGCTTGCTGGAGGGTTTTGCTTTCTATTTTGAGACCGGTTATCTTTGCTGTTCCCTGGCATATTTCTGCGACATCCTTACCAAATTTTGCTTCAATTTCAGGGAGACAGGCTGTGTCCACTTCCAGAATATTATGGAATAAGCCTGCCACAATTGTGTCAGGTGCAAAGCGTGATTGTGACAGTATACATGCGACGCGCATCGGATGCAGAAAATACGGAAGTCCACATTTTCTTTTAAGAGAACCTGTCTTTTGGATGAGGTATGACCATGCATCGCGGATTTTCGCCTCGCCTTCTTCGTCCCATATGTCGGGAAATGTCTTGAAGAATGTAGCGATGAGTATTTGAGGATCAGTTACGGTCGTGTTTGTCTCAAAAGTTTCTGTCTTCACGCTCTCCCTCCTGTGCTTTCAGCGTTTCTTTTTACTATAGCATATCAAACGGATAGATGTCAAAACCTAGATTTTTACTAGGAATCGCTCCTTATTCTATAGATGACATATTTGTTTTCATTGTGTATACTGCATTTATGGACAAGATGTGTCAGGAATTGTTACTGCATACAGATAATACTTATGCTGATTTTCAAAGGAAACTCATTCCCACGGTGTCTCCTGAATCAATACAGGGAGTTCGCACGCCTGATATCAGAGCTGTTGCAAAACAATATGCAGGTACGGAAGAAGCCTCTCTGTTTTTGTACGCGTTGCCTCACCGGTTGTTTGAAGAGAACCAGCTGCATGCGTTTCTGCTCTCGTCAATAAAAGATTTCGATACCTGTCTTGCAGGAGTGGAGGCATTCCTCTCGTATATTGACAACTGGGCAACGTGTGATCAGCTTTCTCCAGCTGTGTTTAAAAAGAATCGGGACAAACTTCTTCCTTTTATAGAACGTTGGCTCCATTCTTCACACACCTATACAATACGATTTGGCATTAAAGTGCTTATGCAGTATTTCCTCGACGACGGGTTTCAGCTTTCTTATGCGCAGAATGTTGCGGACATACGTTCTACCGAATATTATGTGAATATGATGATAGCCTGGTATTTTGCTACGGCTCTTGCAAAGCAGTATACAGCCGTTCTTCCTTTGATTGAAAGCAGGAGCCTTGAATGTTGGACTCAAAACAAGGCTATTCAAAAAGCTATAGAAAGCAGGCGGTTGTCGCCTGAGCAAAAAGAATATCTCCGGACACTGAAACGGTAAAAAGGAGGTGTGAAAATGCAGGGAACTAAAGAAATGCAAGTAAAAATACGCAGGGCAGAAGAAAAAGATGCTTCCAGAATAATGGAGCTTCTTCTGCAGGTGAACAATGTCCATCACGACGGAAGACCTGACCTGTTCATCAAAGACAGGACAAAATACACTGTTGATGAACTCAAAACGATTCTTTCCAATGATGAAACACCTGTTTTCGTCGCGGTTGACGGGGAGGACCGGGTTTTGGGCTATGGGTTTACCGTAATCCAATCCCACGAGAAGGACAACAACTGGCCGGACATCACTACGCTGTATGTCGATGATATCTGTGTGGACAGTTCTTGCAGAGGGATGCATGTCGGTTCCCAGATATACAACTATCTTGTGGACTATGCACGAGGTATCGGCTGTTACAATATGACTTTGCATGTGTGGGAGAAAAACGAAAGCGGAAAGGCTTTTTACAAAAGCATGGGGATGCAGGTGCAGAAGACCTGCATGGAAACTATACTCTAGGTCTTGTCAGAAGGAGTTTCTGCAGGGGCTCTTTCAAAGACAACGACATCGTCCAGTTGTATTATATCCTTTGCCTTTGCGTGAACCCGTTCCCCATCCCTGTACAGGAGAAGGATTCTGATGTCGCTGTCCCTTTCTATGTTACGGACTTGTTTCCCTACCCATGAGCTGTCCAAGTTCACGATCAGTTCCTCAAGATGAAGGGTCTGATCGTTTAAAGGGTTTGACAGTCTTGTATACTCTTCAACAAAACCTGCAGAAATAATGCCGGTTGGAATGGCGACGGAAAGCACTCCTAAAAAGCCGATTGTTATACCCATAAGTCGGCCTACCGTCGTTACAGGATAGATATCTCCATACCCTACAGTGAGCAGGGTGGAAATGCTCCACCATATTCCGGAAAAAGCGTTCTGGAAGACATCTGGCTGGGCTTCGTTCTCCGCGCTGTAAATGCAGAGAGAAGAGGCAAGCATCAGCACGAAGATAATGAAAAAGGAAGAGGTGAGCTGGTTTTTCTTCTTCAAAACGACATCTCTGATGACGTAGAATGAGTCGTAATACGCGTTGATTCTGAACAGTCTGAGAATCCTGACCACCCTTAGCATTCGAAACACAACGAATCCTTCTAGGAAGAACATGGGCAGTATAGTCAGCAGGTCAACGATTCCGTTGAACGAAATGATAAATTTTATCCTGGCTATCATGGGGGAAGCTTCCTTGTACAGAAAGTTCGCTGTCCACAGACGCAGGGCATATTCAATGATAAATATCGCAGTTGTTGCATATTCCACTGCTTCAAAGAGCGTTGTGAACTTTAATAGACTATCAAACGTTTTGAGAAAAAGCACCGTGATATTGAGCAGGATTGCTGTTATGATAAAAAAATCAAAGAGCCGGGACGGCATGTCATCCAGCTCTCCTATCTGGATGATGTCGAATATACGTTTTTTGAGTGCGGTTGTGTTTTCTGTTTTGTTTTTCATGTACTGGGGACGAGTGTGCCCGCTTGTTGTTGAACCAGTCGTTGGGAAATTGCCTCAAACGGAATCGGTTTCCCATAGTAATAGCCCTGAACATTCTGACAGCCGATGTCCAGCAGAAAGTCAGCTTGTTCCCGGGTTTCAACTCCCTCTGCTATTATCTCCATGCCGAGATCCTTTGCCAGTGTTATTATGTTTTTGATGAGGATAAACGACCGCTGGTCTTTGATGCAGTCATCGACGAAGGTTTTGTCAATCTTTACGATGTCCGCATAGATGTTCTTCAACAGGCTGAGCGATGAATATCCTGTTCCAAAATCGTCGATTGAGACCTTGATACCGTGTTTGCGGAGTGTTTTCGTCAGTTCAATGAGTTTCTGGGATTCATCCAGCGTGGTTGTCTCTGTAATTTCTATTTCCAAGTGCTCTACCGGAACATTGTGCTTGCTGATTATGGAGCAGATTTTTTCCATAAGGTCTTTATCAAAGAGATTTTTACGAGAGAGGTTGACGGATATCCGCGGAGGTTTTATGCCCCTGTCCAACCATCTGCGTATATCTGCGCATGTTTTGTCCAGCATGTACATATCGAGTTTGTCTATCAAGTCGTTTGCCTCGATGATGGGGACGAACGCGCCTGGCGGGAGGATTTTTCCTTCAGACTGCCACCGGACAAGGGATTCCATTCCAATAATTTTGTTCGTCGGAATGTGCACCTTTGGCTGATAGAAAGGAATATAGGCATTTTTTGCCATATTCTCTTCAAATGTTTCGGTTATCTTTTTGGCATATGCCATTTTGTTTTCTGCGTTTTCATCATAGTAGATGATCTTTTGGTGCATGGTGTTTTTTGCCATCTGCATGGCTACAGAGGCTTTGTGGACACGTGCAAGGAACGGTTCGTTATCTTCATGTATGGAAATACCGATCCATTCGGAAATGGTTACCGATGTGCCTTTTATCGCATCTGTGAGTATAATCTGCTCCACGCTGGATAAGAATGCTTCCAGCTTTTTTTTCTTTATGCCGAGAGCGAAATTGTCGCCGCCCGGACGTGCAAGATATTCATCTTCGTCACAGAGATTTCTCAGTCTGCGTGCAAATTTTTTCAGTATGGAATCCGCATTTGCAGAGCCGAACTTGCGGTTGTAGTACTTCATGTTCCGAATGTTCATAAAGATACATGCATATTGACCACCGTTTCCCGTTTTGAGCACTTCATCGTCATACTGCCTCTGCATGTACTCAAGGTGCGGTATCTCCGTCAGAATGTCGAAATTTCTGAGTCTGTCTATCGTCTGGCTTAAATTCCGTCCGCTATGGAATAGATAATGAAGATTTCCCAACGCTTTATAAAATTCCAAATCTGAAGGGGAAGGGGAAAAATTCAAATTCCAGTACAGTTTTGTTATGACTGAAGAGCCTAAAATGGGGTTTTTGAAGGACTGCACCAGACAGTGTTCGTCGTCATAGGGAACTTTGCCGTCATACTGTATTCCTGTTACAGGAATAGCGTTTTTGGTCAAGCGAGTGACAGGGACGTTTATTTGGAATTCTTCCCGTACAATGTGATTCTTTTTACCTAAAGCTGTCATGTTGTCGATGATTTCCTGTTCTTCTGCGCCGCTGGCAAGTTTGGAAATCAAGGTAAAAATTGCGTCGTATGAATCTGTCCTGTCCATAAAAAATCCCCTTTCGCGTTATGTTTCTTAGTATACTTTACTACTAAACATTGCACAACATGGCAAGTCAACGGTTAAATGCTTTTTTCACCAGTGCCCGGAGCTCTCCATATAGTACCGAATCTCCGCCGGTGGGTTTGCTGAAATGGATTCCTGTGTTTATCAATTTGTAGCTGAATCCTGAAGCTGTTTTGACATCATACAGTTTTGCGGATCCCGCTTTGTCCAATATGGAGAGCGTTCCCAGTTGCTGTATCACTTCTTCTGAAAGTTTCATACAAATGACGATATCCGGTCTGAGAATGGAGATTTCCTTTATGAGAGGACGCGTGTCTTTTTCATCTTCCTCAAAATTGATGCGAGCAAAGGAGAAATCTGGTTTGCCGACTAAATCTGCGAGTTTGTTTGCTTTTGGAATTTCGTAGAGCAAGAGATTATGCTGCAAGCCGTAGGTATATTTCAGCATCCTCCTGTGTACGATATGGGCAGATGGTGTCATGTATCCGTTTTTTGAGGCTATTGCATGTGCTTTGTATGCTTTCGTCATGGCTTTTGTGTAATCTTCATTTTTTTCCGGATATATTCCATTGCTCTGTTTTCCAATCAGCAGTATTTTCATGCGCTGCATATAATACGCGGGCAGAGCCCCTTCACGTATGAGCAGGTGTTCATCTATCGCCGGTTTTGACGGTTCTGCTTTCTTTTGTACAACTGAAGCGAGCGGTTTCTGCTGTACTGGTGCATTCGGTTGAACCTTCGGAGTTGGGGAAATCTCTTTTTTCGGCTGCAGGAGGACGGGCTGCTTCGGTGGCGTCTTAACAGTGAGCGGTTTAGTCTTCTCTTTCTTTGGTTCAGCAAAAAGCTGCGTTTTGGGTTCCGTTTTCTTCGTCTCTGTGGCAGCAGTCGGGCTAGGTGCAGGCTTCTTCGTTTCTGTAAATGCTGCCGGTTTGGGCGGCAACGGAGGAACTTCTGTCGTCTTGTGTTCTTCTGTTTTCTTCGGTTCAATGACGGTCTGAGGTTCAATGGCAGCGAACGGTTTTGGCTGCACCGTCGTCGGTTTTGTGACCGTTTGAAGGTTTGTCTGTGCCTGATGTTCCTGCGGGGCTGCAAGTGTGTATGGCGCCGCTTGTGTTGTTTTTACGGGACTGTATTTTTTTTGTGACAGTGATGCAACATTTACAGGTTTTCTGAATTGAAACGCTGCAGAAATTTGTTTGGATTCCGATTTTTCATGCGTGCGGCGTTTTTTCAGTATCAGGAGTAACGATATCAATAGTAATAACAATAATAAGAGAAGCCACAACCAGCTTTTATGAGCATTTGTATCGGTGTTGCGTTTCTCTGCTTTTGGGGACTCTTTTTGATGCTCCTTTTCTTTGGCAGGTGCAGCTTCCTCTTTTGGTGGTGCTTCTGTGTCCCCCTCTGTCATGACTGATGACTCTTCTTGTTCTGCTGAATTTTCTATTTCTGGAGAGACGGATGCGTCTTCTTGTAGGGGTTCCGGTTTCGCACCTTCGTCAGAAGGAAGACGTTCTGCAGGCTGTTGGTCTGAAGGGGAAGGGGCGGGTTCATCTTTATGAAACGGTTCTTCTTGAACTTCCTCGCGGGCAGTCTCTGCCTCCGTTGTGTTTTCTTGAGATATAGGAATGTCGACAGGTTCTTCCTGTACGAACACTGGCACTGTTGGTTGGGTGGATTGCGATTTGTCCTGATGGGGGATTACAATGCGGGAATTTGGCCACTGTGTGTAATCCGGTGACAAGCCCATGCTTTCTGTCCGGTCTGAAAATATTTCGATGACTGCTTCGTTGTATCTGGATGAAAAGTACTGAGTGTCGTTGTAGTGGTTCGTGTTCCATGCGCATATGGCTTCTGCCACCGCATCGCTTTCTGTTTGGGGCAGGGAGAATGCTTCCTGTACATAGCCCGATACAATCATCCTCAGGCACTTTATTGTGTCTACACCGATTTCAGGAGAGAGATACAGGACATCGGCTCCCGGTTTGTCTGTTCCGTAGATACGCGCGAACCGGTACTTATTTGCAGGGTTTCCTGCTATGACAGTCCCTGCTCCTGTGTCTTTTTGAGTCAGGACAATTCCTAAATCCCGCCCGATATCACGGATTTCGGATCTCGATGAAATCATTGTTCCTGTTTCGTAGTCACCACTGTGTTCTACGTACGGTGCAGTTTCTTTTGTTTCCAGCACGTCATTGCTGACGCTCACCATTTCCTGTGCAAAAACGTACGTTGCCAGAAGCGCTGTTAACAAAAGAGCATAACCCTTCAAGAGAAACCTCCAAAAATGTATGCTATAATGATATAAGTCTTCTGAGTAAAACGCAAGCCCTTGTAATTGCAGGGCTCGGTGAAAACTGGTATGCTCCCCCGGCAGTGATTCATTCCAGTCCTCCCACATTTTCTGTCTCTTCAAAAGTTTTAATTTTAAGCAGTTTTCCGTCCGTAAAATCATTTTTACTGCAGCAGCACATTGCTGTTTGGGATGTGCTTGCTTCCTGGCAGTCTGTATTCGAAATTGTAACCAAAACGTACTAGTTTTTTTTATTCAATGAAGGGGAACTGTATGATTGCAAAGATGAGAAAGATTTTTTGTTCATGTTTCTTTTTTGCTTTTTTAGTGCTTCCATGGGCAAATGCACAACAGAATTTTATAACATTTGACGCTGTCTGCACCGGGCTGCAAGGACATTCTGTAACTGTCGGTGATTTTTCAAAAATACAGAAATCAAAATCTTCTCATGTTCAGACAAAGTCAACCGGGACGTTTGTCATATCCGGTAACGGGATTGTGTGGACGACAGAAAAACCCTCTATATCGGTTATGGTTGCGTCCCGTTCAAAAGTGATGGAAATTGCGCCTGACGGTGTGCGGACTGTTCTGAGTGGAAACGACAAAACTCTTTTCAGCGGTGTTGCAGAAAGCCTTGCATCTTTGTTTTCTGGAGACATGAGGTCTCTGCAAGGTAAATTTGACGTACAATTCCTTCAGGCGTCTTCATTTTGGAAAATAGTGCTGTCTCCAAAGGAGACTTCCATGAAGAAGGTTGTTTCCAACATAACATTGGGTGGTAAATCCGTCTCTGACAATGATATTTATCTTGATTCTTTGAACATCTCCGAAGTGGGAGGTGATTCAACGTCGTATCTTTTCAGAAATCAGTCATATAAAGATCGCTTGAGCGATGAAGAAACTTCTTTCTTCACCGCCGAATAAGGATTGCTTAATCTATCTGCTGTCGGTAGACTTCTTCGTCCAGTACGTACAGAATGAGTGTCGTACCTGCTGTTACTTCATACGGGAGGCTTATTTCTCCTCCCGGATGGTTGCAGGTAACTACCGTCGAGTTCTTTCCTTCGCTGTCGTTCGCTTCCAGTCGAATTTGAACAGGATACGGATATTCACTTATTTCAGTGTTCAGGATACCAGTTATCGTCTTATCATCTTCCGTTTTGGGTTTCAAAGCGAAATCTGCTCTGACTCTGCTCCATGCTGTAATCTCTTGACCTTCATTGTCCTGCCCAGTCACTGTTCCTGCATTCTCTGACTCGTACGCTTCGTGAGAAGTGAAATCGAATACGACTTCAGAAGTACTCAGTTGTTTGAGCACCTGCTTTATGGTCATTCCTGTCAGTGTCGGAACCTGTGTCGTCCGGTCTTTGTTTCCTCCGCTCACAATGAGCTGGAGTTTGACTTTTTCGGTGATATAGGTGCCTTCTTCCGGATACTGTGCAAGAATTGTGCCCTCAAGGCTGTCATCTTTTTTGTAGACTGGAGTCGCGAGTTGGACAGGGGTGTTTTCTCCTCCGAAAATTGCCTGCAGAGTAGGAAGAATCTGCTCTATGTTCTTTCCCCGGTAGTCATCGATGTAATCCATAGCAACGCCTCTGCTGACGGTAAGGGATACGCGCCGGTAGGCTTTGACGATCGCCCCTGCCTCCGGTTCCTGTTCCAAAATGGTACCGGCATCAGCCATGTTGTCGGAATAGCGCAGCTGAATCTTCGGGTACAACTCTTTTTCCTGCATTTCCAGCAATGCGTTTGTCAGGCTCTTTCCTTTGACATTCGGAACCATGACCTGTTCTTCTCCCCTGAGGTTTGCAAAGAATACCGCCACACATGCCAGAATAGTGACTAGAAATGTCAGCAGCATGGTGAACAGGAGCGGGGCTCCCCCTTGTGCCATTCCATCAAACTGTGTACGCAGAAAGGATTGTCTTTGTTTTCTAGGTTTTGTGTCTGTATCCACCCTGTTAGGGGTGAGCGTTTCTTTTTCTTCCATCGTTAAAACTCCGCTACTCCAGAATGGAACCTATGAAGTTCCGTGCGCCGTTCATGAATGATTTATAATCCATCGCTTTTTTTGCCTGCCACTGCAGTTCCGTTACAATCAGGACTCCGTCCCCTGTCTGCACAAGAATGCCTCTCTGTTTTATGTAGGCGAGAACCGTCCCCGCAACCGCACTGGTGTTTTTGGGGATTGCTGTGTCCTGATCCGCGATTTTTGATGCGGCTGCTCCTTTTAAGATGCGCAGCTGCTGTCCGTTCGCAGTCGTGTAGCAACCGGGCCATGGTGTGTAGGCACGGATCTGTGCGTCAATCTTGTCTGCACTGTCCTGCCAGTTTATCCGTCCGTCTTCTTTTTTTATGGTTGTGCAATAACTTGCGGAACCGCTTTGGGGGAACGCGTCAGGAAGGCTTCCTGTTTTTGCCGTCTGTCTGAGCAGGTTCGTGATTGCAATGCCGCCGTACAGGGCGAATTTATTCAATAACAGTTCCGAGGTCTCTGTGCCTGTCAGACCCACTCGTTCCATAAACAGAATATCTCCTTCATCAATGCCTAGCGACATTTTCTGCAGTGCGTATCCTGTTTCGGTGTCTTGGTTGAGAATTGCTGCGTTTACAGGGGTCGCCCCTCTATATTTAGGCAACAGAGAAGGATGAAGGTTTACACCGCCGTATTTGAACAGTGAAAAGAATTTTGGGCCGAGTATATGTCCGTACGCGAAACAGACAAAAATGTCTGGCTTCACGGTTGCTATGGCGTTTCTTGCTTCCTCTTTTATATGTTCGAGCGCAAAAATCTTGATGTCGTCACCTCTCGCCTCGTTCCAAATCTGAGCGTATTGGGCGACATCTGTGGGAATCAAGTCTTTGTGCCGGCCTTTCGCTGTCGGAGGATTGGTCAAAACTCCGACTATCTTATACTTTTCGCTTTCGAGACTGGAATTCATGGACATCGCGCTGTCTTTGAGGATGAGTTCTAGCGTTTTAGCGGCAGCTGCTGGGCTCCCTCCGTATAGTACTCTGAGCATCAGCAATTACCTTTTCTGGCTGCCTTTGAAGCAAGTTTCGCCGCTTTTTTTGCAGCTTTTGCAGCGGCACGTTCCGCTTTCTTTTTGAACTCAGCCACCGTTTCTTCCTCAAATGCCTTGTCTCCCCTGTCCAGATACAGTATTCCGTCCAGATGGTCGTACTCGTGCTGTATTATACGTGCCAGCAAGCCTTCCGCATCGTTTATGGTGAACCGTTTGCCGCGTTCATTGAGTGCTGTAATGCTGACCTTTACAGGGCGCTGAATAACTTCATACACTCCGGGTATGGAAAGACATCCCTCCTCGTAGTCGGTCATCTCCGCGCTTGTTTTGATTATTTCTGGATTGATGAATACCCGTCTGACATCATCATCTGCAATGACGACGAAGAAACGCTTTGCTATTCCCACCTGGGGGGCTGCAAGCCCGACACCGTTTGCGCTGACCATGGTTTCGAACATCTCATTCAGCGTTTCTCTGAACGAGTCATTGATTTCTTCTGGTTTTACAGCTTCGCATTTTTCGCGGAGAACTTCCTCTCCCAGTTTGTATATTTTCATGTATGCAACTCCTGAAAAAGCATTATTTGCCGGATGTAAATGCCGTCAACCGGTAGCGGGCAGACTTTGCGTGTGCGGCAAGTCCTTCCGCATCTCCCAAGTGTCCTGCTGCTTCTGCAGATGCGATTGCTCCTTTGCTTCCCGCAACAGCCCGCAAGGTGGTAACTGTCTTGAGGAAAACTCTTACCGATAGTCCTCCCGTGAAGCGGGCACTGCCTGATGTTGGAAGCGTGTGGTTCAACCCTGCTGCATAATCCCCGAAGACCTCCGCCGAATTATGTCCGATAAACAAAGAGCCATAGTTGTGAACCTTTGCAATCAGCGCATCGCAGACGGGGCCTTCTGCTACTGCCAGCTCTAGGTGTTCAGGCGCCTTTCTGTTTGCAAAATCAGCCGCCTGTTCCAGACTGTCTGTTATGATTATGCGTCCGAAGTTTTCAATGCTCTTCGATGCCGTTTCCTTTGTGGGGAGCAGTTCCAGCTGCCGGTCAAGCTCTGCAGCTACCGCTTCCGCCAGTTTCTCATCTGGAGTCGCCATCACCGGCTGAGCTACGACATCATGCTCTGCCTGTGCCAGCAGGTCTGCCGCCACCCATTCCGGATTTGCGCTGGAATCCGCTATGATAAAGACTTCCGTCGGCCCTGCCACCATGTCAATGCCGACAGTTCCGTATACCAATTTCTTTGCTTCTGCAACGAATTTGTTTCCGGGGCCTACAATCACGTCAACGCGGGGGATGCTTTCCGTTCCAAATGCCAACGCCGCGATGGCCTGAGCTCCGCCCGCCGCAAACACTTTTGTAGCGCCGCAAATATATGCTGCCGCCAAGATGTTTTCATCTGCATACGGCTTGCCGCCTATAAACGGTTTTCCGCTTGTTCCTGTTCCTGAGTCCTTTGCCTTTTGAGCGTCATCAGGGTGGACTCTCGGCGGTGTGCACAGGAAAATCTCTTTTACCCCTGCTGCCGCAGCCGGGGTTATCGTCATCACAACCGAGGAAACAAGCGGGAATCTGCCTGCCGGTACATAAACACCAGCCCTGTCAACCGGTATATTTTTCTGTCCGGTATACAATCCAGGCTCCAGTTCTGTTTCAAAATCGTCGAAGGATTCCCTCTGTCTTTTTGCAAAGCGTAAAGCGAGGTCATGGGAATAACTCAGTGAATCGTATAGGGAAGGATTCTGCCGCTTCATTTTGTCGGCCGCGGCTTTAAGGGTTTCCTGCGGAATTTCAAAAGAAGCGGGAGCAGCTACATCAAATTTTGCAGCATATTCACGTAAAGCCTCATCTTTTCTGGCTTCTACGTTTTTAAGGACGTCCCGGACCGTCTCTATGGACTGCCCGAAATCACGTCCTTTAAAAAATGATTCGTCTTTTTCTATATCAGTGGCCTTAAGAATCTTTATCATGGTAGATAGAGTATAGCGAAAAGCCCTGTTTACTTCTATAGGAAGGCTTATTTTTCCTTGTGGCGTCTGTCAAGTTCGTCGTACACATCTTTCCATGTGACTCCTTCCTTGTACATGAGAACGCTGATGAAGTACAGTACGTCGGCGGCTTCCCAGATAACTTCGTCTTTTCCTTCTGCCTCTGTCAGTTCTTCCGCTTCCTCCATGACCTTTTCGCGTACGCGCTTGTCATTGAGGGTTGCTGTGTAGCTGCCTGGCTTCGGATTTGCAAATCTGTCGGATATAGTCGCGTAGAGACGCTCCATGCTGCTTCTTGCGTCCGGGTCGCTGGAGAAACACGTCCAGCTTCCTGTGTGGCAGACACCTCCGCTCGGAATGACTGTCGCAAGAATGGTGTCCCGATCGCAGTCCGCGCGGACAGAAACAAGCTGCAGATAGTGACCACTGGTCTCCCCCTTTGTCCAAAGTCTGTTTTTTGTTCTGCTGTAGAATGTCAGTTTGCCTGTGTCGAATGTCATGCGCAGCGCGTCTTGATTCACAAAGCCCATCATAAGTACTTCGTGTTCAGGACTTTGGGCGATTACCGGTACGAGCCCCTTCGTCTTGTCCCAGTTGAGGCAGGATATGAAGCATTCTGGCAGTTTGACCGCCCCAGTGTATAGAGCCATCCCTAACTGTACGTCACAGCCCATATTTTCAAGCTGGTTGATTTCCTCGGTTGTGGAAACGCCCCCTGCTGCAACGACACGGCAATGCACTGAATTTCGCAGTTCCCGTACCATTGCAAGGTCTGTACCGTTCATGCAGCCTTCTTTTTCAACGCAGGTAAAAAGAAGTTCGCTCGCATACGCTTCCGCTGCTTTTGCTCCTTCAATGAGCGAAATGTTTGCAGTTTCTGTCCAGCCTTTTACTGCAATCATGCCGTTTATGGAATCGACTGATATGATTATTCTCTGCCGACCTATGGCTTTTTCCAGTTCTTCAAGGAATGGAGTGTTGAGGATGGGGTCGCCGTCTTTGCGGTTAGTATTCCATGCAGCTGACCCGATGATTACTTTTTCCGCACCAAGTGATATGAGTTTCTTTGCTTTTTTTACATCCCGTATGCCGCCGCCGACACGTACGTTTCCTTTCCTGAGCAAGGATTTCAGCAGTTCGGTGTTTTTTGTGCCGCCTTTTTCGTCGGTATGCCCCATTGCGGCATCAAGGTCGATTATTGCAACCTCTCCGTATCTGTTAAACTGCTCTATGAGAGCATCTGCGTCATTACGCTGCAAGACAAGGTCTTTCCCGTTTTTTAACTGGACAACGTGTCCGTCCTTTAAATCAATTGAAGAGATTACCATATTTATTAAGTTTATCATGTATGGGAGCAAAGTACAATCCCGTAACTATATCCTCTGCATGGGAACCTAATTATCTATGGTACTATAATCGAGGTGTCAACCCTCTATTTTTCTTGAAAATTCACCGATGGTATGGTATGGTAGTTTTAGGTAAATCTCTAAAACGTTAAGTCACAGGCATTATAATGAAGAGATTTCATTTCCTTAAAGTGGGTATGTATGGCATCGTGTTTTATTATAAAAGGAAAGGTTCTTCACAACTACAGGTTGTGGAACGATTTGTGTGAAAAAAATAACGCAAAGCTGAACGTCGTTTCAAAATTCTGCCTCAGCAATCCTTCTGTCATACGGGTGTTGCGCAGTGTTCCAGACTACCCCTGTCATGCAATTGCAGACAGCAATATGGAAAATTTTTCCCGCCTTGAAAAAGAAGATGCTGCCCATCTTGTGAAATGTGTCATCAAAACCCGCCTGTCCGATATAAAATGCATCCCCTCATTGCCCCCTGAGTACCGACCAGACAGACTGTATGTCTCTGACCGCGCCATGCTTGCCGCCATTGCCGATTTGCCGAAACCGCTCCGCCCGCAAGTTGTTCTGATTGCAGAGACCGGAGACATGAAAGACGGTTTTCTGCCTGCTGAGATACTTGAAATAGTGGCATTTTGGAAAGAGCTTGATATAATCGGTATTTCCGTTAATTTTTCATGCCTTTCAGGCATTCTTCCCGACATTACCACAATACAAAACCTCGCACAGCTTGCGCAGACTGTGCGGAAGACCCGCTGTTTGAAGTCTCCGTTCCTTTCGATTGGGGGAACTGTTGTCTATGATATTGCCGTATCGGGAGGCTTGAAAGGGCTGGTTCAGGAAATCCGTGTCGGGGAAGGCATATTCTTCGGCTACAATTCATCCGGCGGCAGTGCACTTCCCGGGTTTGAAACAAAGACGATTGCTTTTGAAGGCGAGGTTCTGGAAGTCTCTGATAAAGATTTTTCCCTCCAGAAAGGGCATGAAGCGGGATTTACCGCGACTGGCGGTCACGGCGGTGTGTCCGATGAGAAATTTGAGACAGGCGTCAGGCGGCGTGCTGTGCTTGATTTCGGTGTCCTCGCGGCATCCGCTTCCGACTTGACACCTGTAGACACTGGTGTTGTGCCTGTCGGACAGACCTTTGACTTTACGGTTGTCGATGTAACGGATTGCAAAAAAGACTTCCATACCGGAGAGAGTATCCGTTTTTTTACAGATTATGCTTCTGCTTCTTTTTGCATGATGAACAGGTTTATTCCCTGTACATTTATAGAGGAGGATTCTTGTTATGAACGATAAGCGTGCCTTTATAACAAGTGTTTCAGTTTTTGCGATTGTACTTGCCATCGGACTTGTGGTCAACGGTGCGCTCGGTCTGTCCGGGTTTGAAGGTGTTTACACAGATGCGCTTGTGTCCCGCTATAATATTGACGGTGAGTACGTGAAGGGGCGCATAGAGTCATCATTGGATTTAGGTAAAAAGATTTACCTGCTTGATACTACGGTAAAGCCTCTGTTTTCAGAGGTGCTCAAAGAATCCCCTGGCATCGACCACATGTATGTTACGGATACGACGGGGAAAATCCTGTATACGACGCGAAGCATTCTGAACCACCAGTCAATTCCCTTTTCGTATTATCAAGGGGGGGAGCCTGTTGCGGCAGAGAGTCCTTATTCGTATAAATTCCTTGATTCATGGTTTGCATGTATTCCTCTGTACACGGAAGGAAAAATATTTACGGGTTCCTTGTATATTGAATTTTCTCAAAAAGCTGTATCGACATTCATACAGCCGTATGCCCATCGTTCCATAAAGATGGGGTTTCTTATCTTTGTTGTCGCGGTTCTGCTGTATATGACTGCATGTTCCATCTATGGGGAAAAGGAACGGTTTGAACAGATAATTACCGTCATTCTGCTTCTTATCTCTCAGGTGATGTTCTCCTTCCAGAATTATTACCAGTACAACACAGCGCTTTCTTCCATTTTCAATGCCAACATGGTGCGCATCGGACGTTCCGTCGTTTCCGTCATGGAACAACCGCTGTCGCTTGTTTCCGGATTCAGCAATATGTCTGGGGTCAACTCGTATCTCGCGAACAGAGTAGAAGGAAACCGCCAGTGTTCGGGTATCTATGTTATTGATGAAACACAGCATGTTCTGTATCAGGCAGTTGCAGACGGTTTTACAGAGTCAGAAACTGTTGATTTGGTAAATCCTGACCTTTCAATTGTTGATTTGCCTGAGATAGAGGGCAAAAAGTGTCAGCTTGCACTGCAGATAAACAGGCCGTTGATTAACAGTATCCTGCGCGATATGGCTATGGACTCAGGAACTATCATCATAGTTGCTTTGATTTTCGCGTTTGTATTGAAGAGTTTCTGCATCCTTCAGCAGCGGCGGTTGGATATTCTTGTTCCTCCTGAACAAATGACCAGTGCTCAGGAGCGGACAGCCCTGCGTCTCATAGAAATCAGCACCTTTATATTCATGTTTGCTGCGTACGAAACGCTTTCCTTCATTCCCCTTTACATTCAGGATGTATACCATTCGTCCGGCGGCAATTTCTTAGGCTTGCCGACAGCAACCGTTGAAAGTATCCCTGTCAGTACCTACATGATAGGCATTATGATTGCCATGTTCGTGACGTTGTTCGGTATGAAGCAGCTGTCCGTCCGTATCCGCTATGTAATCATGGCGACGATTTTCATAGCAGGTTCATTCCTCACCATAGCATCGAAAGATATACTCGTATTTTCACTCTCCCGTCTTATCTCTGGCTTCGGTTTCGGGGGCATCCTGCTGAGTACGTCATCGCTCGTCATTCACTATACCAGCAACCGTACCCGCTCGGCAGGATTCGGAACCAACGCCGCGGCGTTTGCCTCTGCTTCCATTACCTCAATATCTGTCGGTGGTGTTATTGTAAACAAATTCGGCTATGTTGCAGGTATTGTGGTTTCAATCTGCTTCGCAGGAATGTTCCTGCTGTTCTCGTTGTTCTGTCTGCCTGAAACGAAGTCTCGCGGCGAACAGTCGTCGGAACGGGAGGTAAAGAATGTGACGGTAAAAGAATTCTTTACGGTGTTCTTCTCCCGTCATATTCTTACATATATACTGTGTGTCAACATACCGTTCCAGGTCATCTACTGGGGACTGTTCCAGTTCCTGTTGCCGCTGTACATGAGCGACACGTTGCGTCTGTCACAAGGCAACATCGGCCGTATTCTCAGTATTTTCAGCGTCGTCAGCCTTATGGCAGCGTCCGTCAGCCGCCTCGCGGACAAAGTCCGCAACGACAAACTGCTCGTCGCATTGGGGGCGGGGTGTGCTGGGGTGGTGATGATTTTCTTCGGCATCAGCGGAGGAGGATTCCTCGTCTTTATTGCAATTATGATTGCCATGGGTGTGGACAACCTGTTCATCGACTCCATCGAAGAGGTGTATCTTGAGTCCGGACATGTCAAGAACGTGTCGGAAGAAAACCTGTTGCAGACATACAAGGTTATTGAAAAAATCCTTTCAGTGTTCATTCCGTCCCTCACCAGTATTGTCATTGCAAGTACCGGATTCAACAAGAGCTTGTTGATTATCGGTTTGTATTCCGCAATCGGTGCTGTGCTGTTCATAATTCTTGGCCGCAACGGAAGATGGGAGAAAAAGCAATGAAAAGTATTGAAAAATTCGCATCTAAATTAGCAGCAGGTTTACTTACCTCCGTACTTTTTCTTTTGTGCGGGTGTGCGGCAGGACTGTCGTCTTCTAACTATTGGAAAGGCGTTGAAAAGGAATCCGCTTGGGTAGAGAAAAAATACAACACCGGTGAGCGGGATTTCTTTGCTTCCCTCGGGCGCAACGAAGAAAAGCCTCTTGATGTATTCCTGGGACCGGGAAACGAAAAGTTCAAGATAGGTATTGTCATCTCCGGCGACTATTGGGAATTCTATGAAAACCTGCGCGGTCTGGTGGAAGGGTTTTCAAATATCGGTTGGGCAAATCGGGTGACGGTGCCGTCATCTTTTTCTCACAGCGATGAAATAATCTCTTGGCTCAGCAGTAAAAGGTACAGCAAGTATCTTGAATTTGTGCCCTACTATTTTGTCAACCTTGACTGGGGCGATAACATGCAGGAGCTTGAGGAAAAGTATTTCAACGGCAAGCCCGATGTCGATGTGATAATTGCGTACGGCGGAAAAGCTGCTAAAACGTTCTATGACCGAAAAACCTATCCTGTGCCCGTTCTCGCTGATGCTATTACCGACTGTATAGAAGCCGGTGTCACCGTCAGTCTTGAAGATTCTGGAAAGGATTTCTTCTCTAATAAAATGGATCCGAACATCTACAAGCAGCAGTTGCGCCTGTTCCATGAGCTGGTCGGATTCAAAAAGCTGGGCATCATCTACGGTGACGATGCGGACGGCATTCTGTACGGGGCTGTAAACGATGTCGACGCTGTCGCAAAGGAACGTGGTTTTACGGTTGTGCGCAATACCAACGTCAAGGAGTACATAGATGATGATACTCCAGATTTGTATTTAGCAGCATTGAGGAATATTGTGGATAAGGTTGACGCGGTTTACATAGGCGCGTCGACTGCGGTGACCGAATACGATATCATGCCGCAGATTGTAGATATCCTGACCGCTGCAAAAAAGCCGTCGTTCTCTTTGGAAGGCTCCATCCGCGTAAAAGACGGTATTCTATTCAGCCTTTCAACGAGCGGAGGAATGACTCGTTCGGGAATCTGGATGGCGACAAAGATAACCCACGTCTTCGCGGGAGAATCACCGCGTGTCCTCAGTCAGCGGTTTGAGAATGCTGCAAATGTCGCTGTAAATTTGGACACTGCAAAACAGCTCGGGTATCAGCTGCCTCTGGATCTGTTGGTCAACTCCGACGAATTTTATATAGACCGAAACGGAACTTCAGCGTTTGACACAGCTGCGTCTGCCGCCGTCGCTAAGCAGAGTCTTATTCCCCGCAAGAGGGAGGATTCCAGCAAGTTCAAAATTGCTGTTGTTGCAAGTAGTGCCGACTACTGGGAGTTCACCGAACATTTGAAGGGTATCATCAACGGACTGCGAACAAACGGTTGGCTCAAGCATTCTCTTGATGTTTCAAAAGCTGAATCCATAACGGATATCTACGACCTGTTTGCCTCTGATGATTACAGCGACTACGTAGAGTTCCCCGCTGAATATTTTGTTGATTTGGAGTGGGGAGAGAGAAAAAAACGTGCGAATTTCTTTTTCGAAAATGAAAAGCCTGATGTGGATTTGATTATTGGGTTCGGAGGTGTTGCAGGTAAGTTGTTTTCCGGCATCGATAAGTATCCCATTCCTGTCTTGCTGGAAGGTATCACAGACCCTGTAGGTTCAGGTGTTGTCTATTCTGTCACTGACTCCGGCAAGGATTTCCTTACCTGCCGTGTTGATCAGACGCAGTATCAGCGGCAGATTCAGTTGTTCCACGATTTTGCAAATTTTAAACGGCTCGGTATGGTGTACGGTGATGACGAGTACGGACGTCTGTACAGTGCGGTAAACGATGTGGAACTGATGGCGCTCAAGATGGGGTTCAAGATTGAAAAGAACACAAATGTCAAAGAAGTTGTTGCTCCTGATACCGCTCAGCTGTACCTTAATGCATTGAAGGATGTCTGTCGCCGTTGCGATGCCGTGTATATCGGGGCTTCCACCGCTGTGACTGAGTATGACATCATGCCTCAGATTGTACAGATTCTGCAGGATGCCGGCATCCCGTCGTTTGCACTGGAAGGCGACATACGTGTAAAAGACGGTATCTTGCTGGGGGTTTCTTCTCTTGAGACAGAAAAGATAGGGCTGTATAACGCTGACAAGATTGCTTCCATATTTTATGGCTCTGTACCACGTCTTTTAAAGCAGGAATTCACGGGAGTTCCTTCGATTGCCATGAATTTAGATATGGCGGAAAAAATAGGGCTTGATGTGCCTTTGGAGACACTTGCAACTGTGGACCAGTTGTACGGAGGGAGATTAGAATGATTTATGAATTGCAAGGAAGTGATTTCTGGCTTGATGAAGCGGTGGACAACCTGCTTGACTATTTGAAAAAACAGCAGATGGATACCGGTACTATTGTCTGTGCCGCCGGCATGACACCCTCTGCGCCGATTCATTTCGGCATTTTGAGGGAGATAGCAATCAGTTCCTTTATTGCTGATGAGCTGATGCACCGCCGTAAGAATGTCCGTCTCGTGTATTATTGGGACGACTATGACCACTTCTGTAAGATTCCGTATTATACGACAAAAGAGGCTGTTGCGGAGCATATCGGCAAGACTTTGCGGGAAGTGCCTGATTTCAACGGCAGTTATCATTCATACGGTGAGCACTATATGCACGAGTATGAAAAGTGCCTGCATAAATGCGGTTTTTTCCCGGACTACAACTATCAGTCCCGCCTGTACAAATCCGGCTATTATACGGAGCGGATACGCCTTGCCCTCAACAAGCGCAAAGAGATATTCGACATAGTGAGCCGTTCCGCCGGTACAAAGGCAGAGGATATGGAGAGAAAGCGCGAAGCGTATTATCCTCTTGAAATCTACTGCGAATCATGCGGCAAGGATTCCACTGTGACGAACAGTTGGAATGCAGAAACTGATACCGTCACATATACTTGCAAGAACTGTAAGCACGAAGGTTCCTATATCGTTGGAAAAAATTTCCGTGGCAAACTTGCTTGGAAAGTCAACTGGGCGTTACGATGGACGGATGACAAGGTATGCTATGAAAGCTCCGGCGAAAACCAGCTGACTGATACCGGCAGTTATTCTGTTTCAAGTAAAGTCGCAACGGACATCTTCGGTGGTAAAGTGCCGTTCTCCCTTTTGTACCGCTTCGTCGGTATACCGGGAGTTTCTAAGGTTTCTCGTGCACAGGGAATCATGTCGCTTGCCACTCGGTTTACCGATGTTCTGGAACCCGCTATCGTCCGCTGGCTGCTCGTCAAGAATCCCCCGAATAAGCCGTTTTCTGTGGATATTGAGAGTGGTATCTTCCGCATCTACCATGAGTGGGATTTGTTCTGCGATAAAGTTGAGTCTGGGGACTGCACGCCGCTGGAAAAACGCATCTACGACATTGCGCATGACGGTGTTGAATGTTCAAAAATCCGTATCCCGTTCAAGACAATTACAACCGCGCTCGGCATTTCTGGTGGGCACAGGAGCAAAGCTGTTGAACAGATGCTTCGTCTGACGAATTACGCCGGCAATGCGGAAGAACTGTTCATTGCTTCCTGTCCTCGCATCAATGCTGCTGCCAACTGGCTGTACCGCTACAAGCACTCAGAAGAGGAACCTGCTTTGCGCAGCGATTTCAATAAAGATGTCTGGGATATGCTCGATGAGCCGACGAAGCACGCTGTTGTCGAGTTATGTAATTATTTTGATGACTTTACAACAGAAGAAGCAACCAGGCAGATTTTATATTCTTTGCACGAAAAACTTGGCATTCCGGCGGATATGCAGGATGCTGCACGGAAATCGTTGTTCCGCGCGCTTTATTTGTTGCTTTTGGGCAAGGAGAGAGGACCGAAACTTGCAACACTTCTTTGTCTTACCAGCAAAGAAAAACTTATGACACTTCTACAAGGAGAATAAAAATGAGTGACAATACACGACAGGAAGCGACTATTGATACTACAGATTTGCTCAGTTCCGTAAGCAAAAAGCAGTCTATAAAGAACCGTCTGCAAAAGTATTTTCTGCTCATTTCACTGTCTATCATTTTTTTGATGAGTGCTTTCTCCCTTTACTATTTCTACAACACGACCATGAAAGAGAGCACGACAATGATACGCAACAAGCTCCTTTTGGCGGATTTGTTCCTTCAGGAAAAAAAGAATGATACAACGGAATTTGCTAAGAATCTCGCCGCCAACCGCAGCATTCAGTTGGGACTGGAGCTTGAAAGCGGTATAAAAGTTTCCGAGTATCTGGAGTCACTGGAGCAGTCCGGCGGAGTGTTTCGCGTTATGGTGTTTGACGCGTACGGACAGCATTTGACTGATGCCTCCGGCACTTCGTTTTCCAGTGAACGCAGTCTGATTATGAAAGCATTGCAGGGAAGCGCGATGACAGAGCCCTGTCTGATTGACAACAGCGGAGTCAAAACACCAGCCTTTGTCGCCACTGTTCCTGTCTATAACGGAGATGACGTCATCGGATGTGTAATGACAGAATTTGTCTTCATGGAGAACCCTGACTTCTTTGGTGACCTTGCGCGCAATCTTGAGTGTGAGCTTGCAGTTTATTCCGACAGCGCTACGATTGTTTCTACAGGTGAACTCAGCATAGACGACAAACTGTACAAGAAAGTCGCCTATATGGGAAAGACTTATGAAGATATAAGTCTGACCTCTTCCGGTTTGAATGAATACAAAGCGATCCTCGATTCTGATTCAACCCCTGCCGCAGTAATCCGCGTCTATCTGTCGTCGTATCAGTACCAGAAAGTCTTTATAACAGCATTTATTGTTTATGTCATACTGGCAACGCTGTTTACGGTGCTCGTCATTTCTCTCGTTCTGCGTATTTCCGCCAGTATTCTGAATCCGATTGAGCAGTTGCTGCAGGATGTCAATATCGTCCGCAATGGAGATTTGTCACATGAAGTAATCCTTCATGTACAGGATGAGATTGGACGACTCGGAACCTCTTTCAATGAACTACGCTCACAGCTCAATGACAAGATAACGACAATTCAGGATATGAACTCATCCCTTGAACGGACCATTTCGGAGCGGACGGCGACAATCAATACTCTTAACGACAAAATGAAGCACTACCTGTCACCACAGTTGTATGCTTCGATTGCGGGGGGTGAGCGCGATGCTTCTGTTGACAAGCACTACCGCAAGAAACTGACTGTTTTCTTCTCGGATGTCGTAAATTTTACTGCAACCTCAGAGTCTCTGGAAGCGGAGGATTTGTCCTCTCTGCTCAATTCATATCTCGACAGTATGGCTACCATCGCACAGAAGTACGGCGGTACAATCGACAAATACGTCGGTGATGCAGTCATGGTATTCTTCGGAGATCCGGTGTTCACCTCTGACAAAGATCACGCTGTTCGGGCTGTGAAAATGGCTATGGAGATGCAAACCAGGCTTATTTCTTTCCGCGAGGAGTGGCGGGCTAAAGGGGTGACGAACCCGTTCCATGTGCGTGTCGGCATAAACACCGGTTATTGTACAATAGGAAACTTCGGCTCAGAGACAAAGATGGACTATACCATCATCGGAAATAACGTCAATATGGCGGCACGCTTCGAAGCCGCTGCAGAACCTGACACTATTTTGATGAGTCCTGAAACATATATGCTTGTCCGCGACGAAATTGAATGTGTTGAAGCCGGGGAATTCTCACTCAAAGGTGTTACTGGTACAATCAAGGCGTATAACCCTGTTAGAATCAAAAAGAGTAAGACCGTTGTTGAGTTTGCGAAGGTTACTCCTCGCGGGGAACTCATCTTCCCGGAAAAGGCTGTCGACCTCAAGCTGCTTTCCAAAGAGGAAAAAAAGACGCTCTTGATGTCCATCAAGGATGCCTTCCACGATATTGCGGAAGTCAAGGCTCCGAAACCTGTTGCGAAAAAGCCTGTCAGACAGCTTGACGGAGATGAGGGCAAGGCAAAGAAGGTTCCGCAAAAGGGCAATCCTCAAAAGACGAATTGACAAGCGGTACAAGCTTGGTGTAGTATAGGTTCAAGACGAAGGAGTCTGCCTCTGAAGATAGGTGTCAGTATCTATCTTGAGAGGCAGACTCCTTTTTTGTTTTAGAGAAATAAGATGAGGTGGCATATATGTGCGGATTTGTCGGTGCGTTTACGGTCGGGTGTGGCGGAGCACCTGTTGCAGAAGGTTTGAAAGAAGAACTCAGGTCTCAGGTTTTGGATATGTCCAGAAAGATACGGCACCGGGGGCCTGATTGGAGCGGCATCTATACGTCTGACAATGCAATTCTCGCACACGAGCGGCTTGCTATTGTTGACCCGTTGAGCGGAAAGCAACCTATCATCAGCAAGGACAAAAATTTGATTCTTGCTGCAAACGGTGAGATTTACAACCATCAGGAAATCCGATCAAGATATAAGGGAGTGTATGATTTTCAGACAGGCAGTGACTGCGAAGTGATTCTTGCCCTGTATCGTGAAAAAGGGGTGTCCTTTCTTAACGATTTGAACGGCATCTTTGCCTTTGCGCTGTATGATGCCGATAAAGATGTCTTCCTTGTCGCACGCGATGCAATTGGTGTGATTCCGTTGTATCAGGGGTGGGACAAAGACGGTCGGTATTATGTCGCCAGTGAAATGAAGGCGCTGGAAGGGGTCTGTTCAACAGTAGAGGAATTCCCTGCCGGAAGTTATTTTTATTCTGCAGACGGAACGGTGACACGCTGGTACCACCGTCAATGGGAAAATTTCACTTCCGTTGCAGATGCACCTTGTGCCTGTGATGCTGACGGTTCCGTCTTGTCCCCCTCCGTCATTGCACGAGTTCGGGAAGGCTTGGAAAAAGCTGTACAGCGGCAGCTGATGAGCGATGTTCCCTATGGGGTACTCCTGTCCGGAGGGCTTGATTCTAGCATCATCGCTGCAGTAACCCAGAAGTATGCAAAGAAACGCGTTGAAACAGGCGGGGTGCAGGATGCCTGGTGGCCGCAGCTTCACAGTTTTGCGGTAGGCCTGGAGGGGAGTCCCGACCTTGCTGCAGCCCGGACTGCGGCAAAATTCATCGGTACTGTCCATCACGAGGTGCACTTCACGGTACAGGAAGCATTGGACGCTCTTCCTGATGTGATCTATCACATCGAAACATATGACATAACGACGGTCCGTGCCAGTACACCGATGTACTTGCTTGCGCGGGCTATCAAAGCCATGGGCATAAAGATGGTGCTTTCAGGGGAAGGGAGCGACGAGCTTTTCGGCGGCTATCTGTATTTTCACAAGGCTCCTGATGCAAAAGAATTCCACGAAGAACTTGTCCGCAAGATTTCAAAGCTCCACCTGTACGATTGCTTGAGGGCCAACAAATCCCTTGCCGCCTGGGGAGTTGAAGGTAGGGTTCCGTTTCTTGACACCGATTTCATTGACATTGCCATGTCTCTCAACCCAAAGGATAAAATGAATATCCTGCTTCCAGACGGTTCTCAAAGAATCGAGAAGTGGATACTCAGAAAAGCATTTGAAGATATGCTTCCTGAAAACATCTGCTGGAGGCAGAAGGAGCAGTTTTCGGACGGAGTCGGGTACAGTTGGATTGACACGCTTAAAGAAGTCGCTGCTTCGAAGGTTTCCGATGCCCAGTTTGCACAGCGTGCGAAGCGCTTCCCTGTCAATACCCCGGTAACGAAGGAAGAATACTACTACCGGGACATATTTTCCCATTTCTTTCCGACTGACAGCGCAGCCCTTACTGTCGCACACGAGTCTGGTGTCGCCTGTTCTACTGCAAAGGCTTTGGAATGGGATGCCTCTTGGAAGACGATGGACGAACCTTCCGGCAGAATAATCGCCGGTGTTCATGAGCATGCCTGTGTTTCATAAGTGTCAAAAAAGTAGTAAAAATGCTTGACAAGAAAACGGAGATAGTGTATATTCACTCTAGCTTGTAAATAAGCTGATAAACTCTCTCCGATTGTCCGTAAGGACAGGGAAGCCCGTGGGTCTTTGACTCGCGGGCTTTTCTTTTTTTATATCACACATTTTTATACTTCCAGTCTGTTGAAATTGAAATCTGTAAAAACGGGGAAATAACAAACAAGAGTATTTGATTTTTACCTATGCATGAATTATAATCTTGTGAAAACGGATTGCTTTTAAAAATAAAACATTCGAGGGGGCAGATTTTGAATACCTTTGCAGAATTTTACCATATTCCAGGTGAACTTGCAGCACCGCCGGTGTCACCTTCAATGGATACAGACGACGAAGTTGAACTTATCCGTCCGGAGATCATACCGAATTCAGAGTTTTTTGAAAAATACCTTGCCCGTTGTTACAACGATATATTGAACTCTGAGGAGATAAATCTGAATCAGACCGGGGACTTCATGGGCTGTGAGGATTTCAGAACTGCTCTTGCTTCTTTTTTGTTTCGCTTTCACAAGTTGGAAGTCGAGCCTGAAAGAATCGTTGTAGGTTCCAGTGTCGAAACGCTGATGTTCAATCTTCTGCACCTTCCCAGTTTGAAACGCCCTTCCGGCATAAGACGGAACGGAGGGCTTTTGTCGCATGCGGAAAAACTCAGAACGTCTGTCCTTCCGCTCGCAGCTCTTCCCGAAAACGCCCGGAATGCGGCAAAACGGCTGTTCAGCGATGCCGGTTTCGACATCAAATTGGTTGCTGTCGATGAAATTGGAGTGACATATGATTCCCTGCTAACGTCGGGGGCGACTGTGCTGTATGTAGAACCAGAGTTTGTTCCTGAATTTGCTGTGGAGGATCCCGCTGAGCGACGCGCAGATATCTTCGGGTGGGCAAACGATGCGGACTATCGTTATATAATCGAGTATGACAACACGCGGACTGTTCACATTGACTCCACCTTCAAAGGTGAAGATTCGAACGACAAAGTTATTTATATAAATTCGTTTTCGACATTGCTGTGCAAGGGAATTTCCGCTTCTTGGATGGTTCTGCCGAAACAGATTTATGACGAGTACCGGGGAATTGCGAAAAACTTCCCCAACTCCCTCTCGTACCTTGACCAGCTTGCCCTTGCTCAGTTCCTGGACAAAGGTTTCATGGATAACTACCTACAGAGCATAGAGAGCGGGCTTGAGCTTTAAGCGTTATTTCGTCGTGTTCTTGTAAATGCGGTTGATTGCAACCGCATGGAACGCGATACCTTTTACATTTGGCTTTATCAAATCCGCGTTGCACTGCTGGTAGACAGGAGAAACGATAGCATTTCCCATAACCATCTTTTCCGCCTCTTTGAGCGCAGCCCATCTTTCATCGACTTTGGTGCACAAATCACCGTCTGTACAGCTCGCAATGATGGCGTCGTAGTGGGGATCACGGTAGTCTCCGGTATTGTTGTCGTTGCCTGTCATCCACATGGCGAGGTATGTCATTGGATCTGCGTAATCTGGTCCCCAGTTTGTGAGCCCCATCTGGTATTCACCGCGGGTCATTATTTTGCGGCGTTCGGAGCGCGGAACCTTTCTGAGCGTTAGGTGCAAACCCGGCAGATTCCTTTCAAGCTGTTCCTTCATGCTTTCCGCAGCGATTCTCTGGGCTTCGACATCAGCCACCAGATATTCTATATTGAAGCTCCGTTTTCCGAGTTCCTGTTTAGCCTTTTCAAAATAGTCACGAGCAAGTGACACGTCATAACGGCAGAGTTCAGGAAGTTCGATTCCTTTTTTGGTGAAGTCCTCTCCCTTTGAATTGAAGGCAAATCCTTCTGGTACAGCAGTCCATGCTGCAACAGAACCGTCGGCAATGCTTTCTGCAATGACTTCCCGGTCGAAACCGAAGTTTACCGCTTTCCGAAGGTTTTCGTTTGCGAAATTTTCATCGTGCAGGTTGAATGAAATATAGAACAGGAATCCTGACGGAACGGAGCGGAAGTCTGGAGATGATTTTGCTTGTGCAACCTGAGAGCCGTCCAATTCTACTATGTCCAGCTGGTTTGCGTTGTATTTTCGCAAGCCTTCCTCGCCGTCTTTGATTATGTCGTAGTGAATGCCGGCGAGTTTTATTTTGTTCGCATTGTAATATGCCGTGTTTTTGGTGAGTGTGATGGAAGTTGCTTTTTCCTTGTACTCTGTCAGAACGAAAGCTCCGTTGCACAGGAATGTCTCTGGACTGGTGGCGTAGCTGTCGCCGCATTTTTCAATGAAGTCCTTGTTTGCCGGATAGAATGTACAGAAATAGAGCAACTGGTCGAAATAAGATACAGGAACCTCAAGTTCTACCTGCAACGTGTAGTTGTCAAGAGCTTTTACCCCGAGTTGATCTGGTTCCATCTGTCCTGACTGCACTGCGCGGGAATTTTTTATCTGGGCAATATCGCTTATCATGAATGCATATTCAGACTCGGTGGCGGGGGAAACAGCCCTCTCCCAACCATAGACAAAGTCATGCGCTGTTACCGGCACTCCATTGGACCAGTAGGCATCTTTTCTCAGTTTGAACGTATAAATCAGTCCGTCGGGGGATACTTCCTCGCTTTCGCAGATTGCTTTCTGAACGGAACCGTCATCCGCCATCTGCATGAGTCCGTCCATGATATTGCCGATTACTTCAAAATTAGTTGCATAGACAGCTTTCTGCGCATCGATTGTGTCAATGGTGTTGTCAAAAGAGGCGTTTAAGACAGGGCCAGCTACATTCTTTTCGGGCAGCGGACCTTTCTTCAAATGTGAAGAAGAACTTGTTCCTGTGAATGCTCCGCATGAGGCGAACACTGCGCATGCTATGAAAGAAAAAAAGAGTATTCTGGCATTCTTTAACATATATGAGTCCTCGCAAAAAAGAGATGTAAACTAAGGAGTATTCTAGTGGATGCTGTTGAAAAATTCAATAATTCCTGTTAGATTGGGTATACTGGCATTTTCCGCAAAGGGCGGTGCCCTACGGTCTGTTGCTTGATTTTTTGTTTCTGAACGAGGAGTCACTATGGCAAACAAGAGATACGGCAGTTTGGCCATTGAATTTTCAATGGTTATCATTCTGATTATGGTGTTGTTCTTTTCACTCCTTGATGTGCTTGTTGTCCGTTACGTAAAAGCGTATTCGAGAAAGGACTATGCCACGTTCAGTGCAAAGATAGCCGAAGAAGATGCAGGAAAAATCGGCAACTGGAATCAGATTCTGTTGAATGACCTGCGCATTTATTCAGACAGCGATGTCACCAAGCGCGGTAATGCGGAGGAGATAATCGCTTGGCTCAGAAGTCATGACGATATTCGCAACCCGTATTTCAACTACCTGCTTTTCTGTACGGGAGACGGCGTCGGCTACTCGAGCGATGGCACTGCCATGACGGTTATCAGCCGGGACTTCTTCCGCAATATCTATAAAGAAAAAAAATCCACTTTCGTATCCGACATCAATTTCCTTTCTGACGGAAGCGCCTGCTATTATATTTCGCGCCCTGCATACGATTCTTCCGGTAATCTCATCGGCGTGTTTGCCGGTGCCGTCAAGATGGACGAAATCGACAAAATGATAAACAGCCTGTCCGTCGGAGAAAACGGCAAGGCCGTGCTTTTCGGCAGTGACGGCGTTTTGATTTCACGTGTAAAAGACTCTAAAACATACATCGACCTCAACTACAGCGACAAAGCCGGTTATAAAGGGCTTGTACAGCTTGCTCGGGAAGCCTCAGTTTCCGATTCCGGCACCGGGTACTACACGGGAAATGATGGCGTGCGGACGTATGCGTCCTTTACCAAGGTGGAAGGAACACCGTGGAAAGTAATGCTTGCCATTCCTGTTTCTCAGATTGATACCACCGGAAATAAACTGCGCCTTATTATAACCGTTCTTTCCGTCATTATTTCCCTCGTCATAGCATGTGTATGCGTCATACTGCTGTTATGGATGATAAAACCGCTCAAAGATGTCAGGGACAGCATCGGACAGATTGCCTCTGGTGATGCTGATTTAACGCAGACGCTGGCGGTAACAAGCCACAATGAGATAGGAGAGCTGGGCGACGGTTTCAACATGTTCATGGATAAACTGCGCACCATTATTAGCGGAGTGAAGGATTCCAAAGAGACGCTTGAGTCCGTTGAAACAGGTCTTGAGGCTCGTATCAATGAAAACAGCGAATCAATCAAAAGCATTGTCGGCGACTTGGATACTATCGACCGGCAGGTGCAGGGACAGGCAGAAAATGTTTCCGCGACTGCAAGCGCAGTTGAAGAAATTTCCAAGAATATTGAATCCCTCGAAAAAATGATTGAAAACCAATCATCCGGTGTGACCGAGGCGAGCGCTGCGGTAGAAGAGATGATTGGAAATATACGCAGCGTTAATTCAAATGTGGGCTACATGGCTGAATCTTTTGACTCCCTGACAGCAAAAGCTCAGGAAGGAATCAGCCGTCAGCAGTCCGTTAACGATAAGATTCTGAAAATCGACGAACAGTCAAAGGCTCTGCAGGACGCTAACAAAGTAATCAGCAATATTGCAAAGCAGACAAACCTTCTTGCTATGAACGCCGCCATTGAAGCTGCCCACGCCGGATTCTACGGGCGCGGTTTCTCCGTCGTCGCAGAGGAAATCCGAAAACTGTCGGAGACTTCTTCCGCTCAGTCAGGCAGAATCCGCGAGGAGTTGAAGGATATTCAGGATTCTATCGGAGATGTTGTAAACGCGTCCCAGGCTTCCGGAGAAAGTTTTGCGCAGGTGTCTGAAAGCATTAATACCACCCAGCAGCTCGTCCTTCAGATAAAGAACGCCATGGAAGAACAGCAGGAAGGAAGCAAGCAGATAGGACAGGCTCTCAAGCAGATGAATAACAACACCACGGAAGTCCGTGCTGCAAGCCAAGAGATGGGGGCTGGAAACAGGCTGATTCTCGGTGAAGTTACCAAACTCCGTGAAACCACCGATACAATCCGTGACAGCATGAAACAGATTTCTGACAGCGCGGATTCTATAAGCGGTACAAGTGAAGCTCTTGCAGATATCTCTTCATCAGTCCAGGCGGCGGTGAACCAGATTGGCTCTCAGATAGACCTCTTTACTGTATGAACCCGCTGAAACTTCTTTTTGCCGGAATCGTATTTCTGATTGTGGGCGCAGTTTTTTTTGCGCTCGCAGTGTGGCTGCGTCAGCCGAAGACTGCAGAGCAGTCCCCTATGCTGAGCCGTGTGGCGGGCAGTGTATTCTCTATCATCGGTTCCGTAACCTGCATGGGCGGGCTTCTTTCTATTTTTTTCCGCAACGATGTTTCAAAGATGGCTGTGCAGATTTTCTTTCTCCTCTATCTTGTCTTTCTTACCATAATGTGCTTTATATTTGTTACTCAGATTAAGGACAAAACGAATGGCACAGACAACACAATCGAAAGTAAAAGCTAGCACTCAGTACAAGCGCAAGTATAAAAGCGACTACGGCAGGGAAAAGATAGAAATCCTCTATGAAGATGATGATATTGTTGTTATCAACAAGCCTTCCGGAATGCTGTCGGTTCCCTATCCGGGGAGCAAGGCGCGGACGGCGGTCGAAGTCTTAGAAAAAATCATGCGCACCAGGGGGACTTTTTCTGCTTCCCACAAACCCTTTGTCGTGCACCGCCTTGACCGCGATACAAGCGGTGTCATGCTGTTTGCGTTGAATGAAAGCGCACAAAAGAAACTGGTCGCCAACTGGCGTACTGCTAAAACTGAGCGGCTTTACCGTGCTGTAGCGGAAAACCCCCGGAACAAAAAACTTTCTCTTCCCCCTTCCGGTACAATTGATGAACCTCTTGCCCAGAACGCCTACCATGTTGGGTATGTACCGCAGAAATCTCAGGAAAATGACAAACAGAACGTAAAGACCGTCCGGGCAATCACTCATTTTAAAACCATTGAGCGCGGTCCTACCCATACATTATTTGAGCTGTCTCTGGAAACCGGTAAAAAGAATCAGATACGCGCACACCTTTCCTCAAAGGGGTATCCATTGGCTGGGGATGAAAACTACCGCGCGCACACCGACCCGTTCCACCGCCTCGCGCTCCATGCCCGCACGCTGGAGATTGTGCACCCGGGGACGGGGAAAAAACTCCGCTTTGAAGTGCCGGAGGAGCCTGCGTGGGCGGAGTATGTTCACAAGGGCGACTTCCACCCGGAACTGCCCATTTGGCGTGACAAGTCCGCAGCAAAAGACCGCGATCAGAAGTGGAGCCGGGAAGAAGAAACGGCCCCACGGAAACGCCTCTCCGCAAAAGACAAAAGTCACATGGATTTCATTGCTCTCGGCAAACTCAGAAATTCTCACGCCCGGTGAGTGTGGGGCTTCCCTTTCAGATGTCACGAGCTTCCCTCTCAGGTGTCGTGTGCCGCCGACTCTTTTGCCGGAGTGCCCCCCGTTGCGGTTCAAAAGCTGGAAGCCTCCGTCGGAGCCGCTGCCGAAGTCAAGAACAATGGGCGGACTACGGGAAAGATGGAGGATGAAGATCCTCTTCACGGTGCGGAATAACGACCTGCTTTTTACGGAGTTTTCGATGTGTCAGTGCATAATGTAATGGATTGGAGGAAATAAACTAACACGCAACGGTGAGGCATTTTCCGTATGATTGACTAAAACGCTACAATAATTTAGTATATTTTGATATGACTGTAAACGAGTTACGTTCTAAGTATATCGACTTTTTCAAGTCGAAGGGGCATGTGGAAATCGGTGGAAAATCACTTTTGCCGAACAATGACCCCACCGTTCTTTTCACGACAGCTGGAATGCAGCCGCTCGTCCCGTATCTTTTGGGAGAGCCGCACCCTGCCGGAAACCGGCTTACAGATTATCAGAAGTGTGTACGTACAGGTGATATTGATTCCGTAGGAGATCCGAGCCACCTTACTTTTTTCGAAATGCTCGGAAACTGGAGCCTTGGGGCATATTTCAAGAAAGAGTCCATTGCGTTCAGTTATGAATTCCTCACCTCTCCCGAATATCTGAATATTCCGAAAGAAAAACTTAATGTGACGGTCTTTGCCGGCGAGAAAAACGCTGACGGTACAGAGATTCCCCGTGATGAAGAAGCTGCTTCCCGTTGGGAAGAGATGGGAATCCCCCGCGAAAGAATCTTCTTCCTGCCGCGTGAAGACAACTGGTGGGGACCTGCCGGGCAGACAGGTCCATGCGGTCCTGATACAGAAATTTTCTATGATAATGGACAGCCAAAGTGTGGTCCGGACTGCCGTCCTGGTTGTCATTGCGGAAAGTATCTTGAAATCTGGAACAACGTGTTCATGGGTTACAACAAGGATGCACAGGGACATTACGTCGAAATGGAACGCAAGTGCGTGGACACTGGAATGGGGGTTGAACGCACTGTTTCTGTTCTGAATCACATGAAAAGTGTTTACGACATCGATGTGTTCCAGCCAATCATCAAGAGTATTGAAGAAGTTTCAGGAAAGGCATACGGGGCAAATGAAAGCGATGATATCGCTATCCGCATTATTGCAGATCATGTCCGTACTGCTACCTTTATTCTTGGAGATCCGCAGGCAGTGACACCTGCCAGAACTGGTGCCGGATACATTCTGCGCCGTATCATTCGACGTGCCGTGCGCTACGGCAGAAAACTCGGCATTACCGGAGCGTTCCTGGCAAAACCCGCTGCTATTGTCATTGACGAATATAAGGAATCATATCCAGAACTCGCCGAGCACGCTGACTTCATCTGTGAACAGTTGTCCTTGGAAGAGGGGCGGTTCAGCAAGACTCTGGAAGCCGGTGAAAAGGAATTCCAGAAGCTGTTGCCCAACCTTCAGAAAAATCCGAAGAAGGTTATTCCGGGGCGTGTTGCATTCCGTCTGTATGATACGTTCGGATTCCCGATTGAGATTACGCAGGAAATGGCCCGTGAAAACGGCATGGATGTGGATATCGAGGAATTCAAGGAACAGGAGAAGAAACATCAGGAAGAAAGTCGTACTTTGAGCGCAGGAACGTTCAAGGGCGGACTTGTCGATCATAGCGATATTACGACTAAATATCATACTGCTACACATCTTTTGCAGCAGGCGTTGGTGAATGTTCTGGGAGATGAGGTTGCACAGAAGGGCAGCAATATCACAGCAGAACGCATGAGGTTTGACTTCAGTTTTCATCGTGCTATGACAAAAGAAGAGGTGCAGCAGGTTGAAGATATTGTAAACGAAAAGATTCAGGCTGATCTTCCTGTTTCCATGGAAATCATGGGGATTGACGAAGCCCGTGCACAGAATGCACGTGCTTTGTTCGGGGAAAAGTACGACAGTCAGGTCAAAGTTTACACAATCGGCGATAAAGATGGCTGGTTCAGCAAAGAAGTATGCGGAGGTCCACACGTGCAGCACACTGCGCAAATTGGACACTTCCACATTGTCAAGGAACAGTCGTCATCCGCCGGTGTCCGCAGAATCCGCGCTACAATTGAGGGCGGTCTGCCGTTGGACAAATAAAGTTTATACCTGTCGGCTAAAAAGCTGGTGTAACTTATACATTCTAAAAGCGTTTATTTAATGAAGTAGGATGGCAGCGTTATCCGTTGTGCCTTAAATCTTTGTTAAATAAGATCGAGGATAGGAAAATGAAACGTCTTTTTATTGGTATAGCCCTATTTGTTACGATGGCACTTTCTGCCGTCGCCCAGAATGACTTGACACCCCTTGCTGTCATCAAGATGAACAAGTCTGAAACCGTTACTCTTAAACAGCTTAAAGCCCGTGTTGATTTCCTGAAAAAGGAGACAGGTGCGGAGTCCTTTACTGTTGAGCAGAAACGGCAGATTCTTGATTCTCTGATTTCAGAGAAGCTTGTCGCGCAAGCCGCGGCAAAAGACGGTATTACTGTTACCGACAGCCAAGTAGATGCAGCATTCCTCAACACTTTTGCACAGCAGTTGGGGCAGCAGGTGACGGAAGCACAGCTTTCTGATTTCATACAGAGCCAGACAGGAAAATCGCTCGGAGTATATATGCAGGAGCAGACAGGAATGTCTCTCCCGGAGTATAAAGAGTATCTGAGAAATCAGCTCGTTGCTCAGCGTTATGTTCTTGTAAAGAAAGAGGATGAGCTCAAGCGGGTTGCTGCTACAAATGATGAAATCCGTAACGCGTATGAAATGAACCGTTCTTCTTTCGTGTGGAACGATATGCTTAAACTGTTCCTCGTTATCGTACCGAAGGAATCCAATGTTGCTGCGGCAAAGTCAAAAGCAGAGGCTCTGCTGGCACAATATAAGACAAAGTCTGGGGAAGAGCAGATAAAGGCTTCCAGTGAGAACGGAAAGATATATCAAGCTGGCTATCTGGTAGTTGCAAAAACAGCGGCTCAGGCTCAGCGACTTGGATGGTCTTATGATAGAGTTCTGGAGCTTTTCGGTAGAAATAAGGGATACATCAGCGAGTTGAGCACTACAGACAACGATTATCAGTTCTATTCCATAATAGATAAGTACGATGCAAAGATGCTTAATCTTGACGACATCATTGAACCTGATTCAACGATTACTGTTTACGATTTCATCAAGCAGCGTTTGACTGCGCAGAAGCAGAGCCAGTTCCTTGCAACTGCTGCACAGGATTTGGCGAAGGGTCTCGATATCCCTGCTAATGTAGACCGCAAGAAGAAAGATAAAGCACTTGATAAAGTGCTTGAAAACTGGTAAGGCTGCTAAAAAGTGTCAAGGCGTAAAGGCAGAATAATGGCATTTCAGGCTCTCTATTCTTGGGAAATAGGGAAGGAGAGTTTGGAAGATCTTCTGAAACTCGAATGGGTTTCTGAAGAGTGTGACCAGGACACCCGTGATTTTGCCCGCATAATTATTGCGGGTACAATCAATCATATTGAAGAAATCGATACCCTCATAAAAGCCCATTTAAGTGAAAAATGGGATTTCAACAGAGTGAATAAGGTTTCAATGGCTATTCTCCGCGTCAGCGTTGCACAGTTGCTGTTCCACAAGGATATACAGCCGTCAATTGTTATTGATGAAGCTATCGGTATTGCCCGGGAATACGGTGCTGACGATTCATTCAAGTTCATAAATGCAGTTCTCGATACTATAAACAGAGAGTTGCAGACTTGACTGTGAAAAGAAATCGAATCATTTTTATTGTTCTCATAGTTACCCTGCTTGCTTTGATTGCTAGCGGGGTGCTTTTATTTCTGAGGTTGCGTACTTCTCATTATGAGGGAGCGGCAATAGCGACGGAATTTGCCCTTATCGATAGATATATCGGGGAAGGGGACTCCGAAAATGCTTTGAAGGTGTTGGAACGTGTAGAAAAACGGGCTTTTTCTGTTCCCGATCAGATAGGTGTTTACAAACGGTATATGTCGCTTTCCGATTCTGTACGGGCTGAAAAATCTTTGAAAAGAGCGTTGCTCCGGTCTCCCGCGAATCATGACCTAATTGCACTTTACGGAAATTTTCTTCTGCGGCAAGATAGGGTGTCCGAAGCGTTAAAGCGTGTAAAAATCCTCTCCGGTACCGAGTACGGTAGCATTTATGCTGAAGCTTTTTTGCGCAATGCGTTGCAGTCAGGCGATGATGCGAATACGCTTTTTACAGAAAAGAAAGGCTTGTTCTCATGGCTGAAAAAACGTGATGTGCCAGCTGATCCTAAAAAGGTTTTCCTTGACGAACGCTTTATTCCTGTGTATATCGATGCCTTTAAGGGTTCTGGAATTTGCCGCTGGGTAATCAATGCGGCATCCATATACATGGTCAAGGGGGCTTATGATGATGCGGCTGTGCTGTACCCCGGTGAAGCAGGTTCATTCCATGATGCTCTCTTCTGGGGATTGGTGTTCTACGATTCTGCACGGTATGCTCAGAGCCTTGAGGCATTGCTCAAGGCTGATACCTATGCAGATGCTGACGATATAGCCAGTGCTGTAGAGCTTCGTGCCTTGGAGTCTGATAATTACTATATTCTCGGTGATGACAAAACAGCACAGGAGATGAGGCGCAGGGTTGTTGACGCTTCTTCTCCTTATATGAAATCCTTTATGGAGAATAAAACGCCAGTCCTTTCCGATGTGCTTCCTCTTATATTCATGAACACGGCGTTGTATGCGCGTGACTCTGATAATCCGATTGAACAGCACGATAGACTTTACGATTTAGTGAACTTTTATCCCTACTATGGTCCAGGACTTGCTGCCTATGCCGAATATGCCATTGCTTCTCAGAACCGTCCGAAAGAGGGTTCCTTGGAACAGGGGTTGCGGCAGGCTGGACTCCGCTCTTTGGCTATGGAAGAATGGGATGCTGTTCCTGTCGTTTCCTATGATGATGTCATTGTTCGGATTGACAATGCGCTTACGATCCAGGATTCAACATTTTTGATTGTCCTCAAGGAGATTCTGAAAAGCAAGTCAGTTCGTTCGGATGAGAAAAGCGAGAAGGCTTCCCGTGTGTGGGCGTTGCTTGAAGCCCATGAACTCGAACCATCTCTGTATCCTCCTGAAATCATGCGCTATGCAGTGCGGACTTTGGTTACCAACAATAACGATCATGATGCTGAAATCCTGTTTAACAATTACCTGCAGGCGAGTTATGCGGAAAAATCTGCTGACGGAAAAACAGTCTTCGTCTTTGCCGCTGCTGAACATCCTGAAACGCTCAGATTGTGGGAATGTGAGGATGCTGCCTATTTTGCGGTCAAAAACAAGGATTACGCAAGCGCCGAAAAACTCTACCGGTATATACTGTCGACATTTACAAAGCGAAGTCCCGTCTTGAATACAGCTGGACAGAACAGGGCCGTGACTAACTCATATGTAAATATGGCGAATATTTTGTCCGGGTACAGTCGCGATGCGGAGGCTTTGGATTTCCTGAACAAAGCGAGCGGACGTGTTTCGGAACCGCGGCTTAAAGCTGAAGTTCTGTACCGTATTGCGGAGTGTGCTATTGGCCTTGGAAACCGCCAGGATGCTGTCAGGTCATGCCAGTATGCGTTAAATTTGAATCCTTCACACAATAAGGCTCGGTTTCTTTTGCGGCAGCTTTTGTAAATAAAATTTGACGTTCATCTCTAATTTTATTACATTGAATGTATCCGAATATTAATAAGGATTTACAAATTACGTCCGTATGTGGAGGAAAGATATGAAAGTTAGACCTTTGGCAGACCGCGTTCTGGTAAAGCAGGTTGCAGCAGAGACCAAGACAGCAAGTGGAATCATTATTCCTGACACTGCTCAGGAGAAGACACAGCAGGCTACTGTTGAAGCTGTCGGACCGGGAACAGAGAAAGAAAAGATTACTGTTAAGATTGGCGAAAAGATTCTGTATGATAAGTATGCAGGAACCGCCATTAAGATTGATGGGGAAGATTTTCTTATTCTGAAAAATTCCGATATCATCGCGGTTGTTGAGTAAAAAATAGATGTACATATGCCGCTGGAATATCTCCAGCGGTCTTTTTTTCCTTCCTTATGTAAAAATTTGTATGCTAATGTCGCGTTTCTTGAGCGGCAGATTCGTTCCTGTGTAAAAAATGCACAATTTGATTTCTTTTTTACCTGAGTGAGTAAAATTTGCACTGAATTTCTTACCTTTTTTTGTTCTTGAATAGTAAATTGTCGAGAATTTATCATTTGAATGTCTTTTTTAGAGGAAATTTGTTTTTTGGCACGGAATGTGCTAATAAATAAGTGATTTCTATTTCTTAGCGAGGACACGGCATGACAAACGATGAGAACACACTGAATATGTATCTGAAAGAGATCAGCAGAATTCCGCTTCTTTCACGTGAGGAAGAGCAGGATTTGGCGCTGAAAGCTAAAAAAGGTGACAAAGTTGCAAAGAACAGAATTGTAAGTGCAAATCTTCGCTTTGTAGTCAATGTTGCCAAGAAGTATCAGAATCATGGTCTCGATCTTGTGGATCTCATCAGTGAAGGAAACCTTGGCCTCATGACGGCGATTGACCACTTTGATGTTACAAAGGGCTATCATTTCATTTCCTATGCTGTGTGGTGGATTCGCCAGACAATCCTGAAAGCTATCTGCGAAAAGAGCCGAGCTATCCGCCTGCCGCTCAATCGTGGCAACGAGCTTGTGCAGATTGAAAAAGCTCGTAAACTGGTGGGTGGAAAAAAGACAGAGGAACAGGAAATCTCTGAAATCGGTGCAATGCTCGGAATGGAGCCTGCTCATGTCCGTGACATGATAAACATTTCTCGTGATATGGTCAGCCTTGACGCTCAGGTTACCGGTTCTGATTCATCGAAGAGCACCGTTGGGGATTTCATGGAGGACACAATGTCAGTTTCTCCAGATGACCTCGCCGTTGAGAAGTCTATGAAGAGCGACATCGATATGGTTCTTAAGACGCTCAGACCGAATGAGGAAAAGGTGCTCCGCATGCGGTTCGGTCTCGGCGGCTGCAAACCTATGTCGCTCAAGGAAGTTGGTGATGCCTGCAATCTGACGAAGGAACGCATCCGCCAGATTGAAAAACATGCCATTGTCCGCATGCAGCATCCGATGCGCATGGAGCGGCTTGAGGCGTATGTTGCGTAACTACTTCTATTAATATTAGCGTACTTTCTTTTTTAATTGTTCAAAAGCGTCATAACGGGCAATCGCGAGTATGTCTTTGTCTCTCGATATGTCCGCAATGCCGAGTGAAAGATAGCCTGACTGTTCGGTGCCGGAGACTTCCCCCGGACCGCGCAGTTTCAAATCTTCTTCGGCAATTCTGAAACCGTCTGTCGTTTCGTGCAGAGCTTTCAGACGTGCCTTTCCCGTTTCTGTGATGTTTTTTCCATAGACTAGAAAACAGAATGATTGCAGGTTTCCGCGCCCGACCCTTCCGCGCAACTGATGGAGTTCTGCAAGACCGAATCTGTCTGCATGTTCGATTACGATGCAGGTGGCATTCGGGACATCCACTCCCACTTCAACTACGGTCGTTGCAACAAGCACCTGTACCTTATTTTCTTTGAATTCATTGAGAATGTGGTGCTGTTCATCTTCATCGACTTTGCTGTGCACTAGTGCGCATGTGTATTCAGGATAGACTTGGTGCGACAGATAGGTGAACATCTCCTCTGCGGATTTCAGTGATTTGTCATCGGTGTCTGGATTGTCTCCCTCTCCGCCTATCCGCGGGTAGACAAAGTATGCCTGGTGACCGGCAGCGAGTTCCTTTCTGACAGCCTCATAGACATTGCTTTCATGACCGATGACGCTGACATAGGTTCGTATCGGTTTTCGGCCGCAGGGCATTGTTCTGATGGAGCTGATGTCCAGGTCTCCGAAAACGGTGAGTGCAAGCGTTTGAGGAATCGGTGTTGCACTCATCATGAGAACATCAGGTGAATGAGTGCGCTCTCCTTGTGTTATCCGCCCTTTCGCTATGATAGATTCCCTCTGTGTGACTCCGAACCGGTGTTGTTCGTCGATAACCGCAAGGGCAAGCTGTTTATAAACGACGCCTTGGGCAAAAAGTGCATGGGTGCCGACTGCTATGTCGATGTCACCTTTCTGCAGTGCGTCTAAAAGCAGTTTTCGTCCCTTCGCTTTGAGATTTCCTGTCAGAAATGCTACGTTGACTCCGAGCGGTTCCAGCATTTTCGCGGCGTTCTCTGCGTGTTGACGGGCAAGGAGCTCTGTCGGCGCCAGAAGCGCACACTGTTCGCCGTAGTCTATGGTGCGTAGACAGGCGAAGAATGACACGAGCGTTTTTCCGCTTCCGACATCTCCCTGAAGAAGGCGCTGCATGGAAAAAGGCGGGCGCGACTCATCCTCTATTTTCCCTGACGCTGTATTCAGCAGGCTGTTCCTGTCCTGCGCGCTTTTGTCGATGTCGGTGTTCATCTCGGTGATAGCCTGCATCTGTCCTTCCGTAAGGGTAAACGTAAGGCGCTCTAAAAGCTTTTTCTGCAGCGGAGAGAGCGTTTTTTCAAAGGCCTCCTTTATGGAGTCAGGGGTGGAGAAATACTGGTATGCTTCAGGTGCGCCTCGGTTTTCCTGCTGATTTCCACCTCCTGTTTCAAAGACAGCCGTCTCATCTGCAGTCGGCAGTCTGCCCCGATGCTCGAGCGCGCGGCAGGCCATTTTGTATTCAAAGCTGTAGAGTTCTTCATATATGAGCGTCTTTTTCGCTTCCTGAAGCTGAGAAACGTTTTGAGGCGTGTGGATTCCCTTTATGGCATCGGCCTTGTGCAGAAGGTTCCTGCGGCTGCGGATTTCTTCGGGGATTTCATCATCAATCGCCTTGACGTACTGTTTAAGCGCTGCACCAACTGCTTTCTGCACCGTTTTTTGGGACAATCCTTCCGTCAGATGATAGACGGGCTGCACCCCGGTATCGGGCATGGTGGTACCTGCATAGTCTGAGAGTTTCCCGTCGTATGCGAGTCTGGAGGCTTCAAACGACGTTGACTGCAGGGTACCGTATTTTACTTGAAAGGATCCGGTGACGGAAATGATACTGCCTTCCGGCAGGCTGTTTTCTAGAAATGCCCGCCCGAATGCAACGAGATACGCATCAGCACTTCCGTCAGTAATGGCGATTTTGAGGGTTTTCATTTGTCCGTAGCCAATCCAGCTATGAGCGGTCACTTTGCAGATGGTGTGGACTTTCGGGTGTGATGCATATTCGGACAGAGGGACTCTCTGTGTCCTGTCTTCGTAGTCTCTGGGGTAGAACGAAAGCAGTCCACCGACGGTGAAAATGTTCAGTCTGGCGAATTGCTTTGCTGTGGCAGGTCCTACACCCGGCAGGTTTTCCACAGCAGAGCCAATATCTTCCAGTTTCATGTATCAGAAGGGCAGGCTGAAAATAATGCTTTCAATCCTCGCCATGACAAAGCCGAGCCCCAAGTTGAGTACAATCAGCACTCCGATTGAAATGAGAATGCCTGTTTTATAGGATACCTGCTTGCCGTTGGTGAAGACTTTGGTGATTCTGTAGACAATGCCAGAAACTGCGCTGTCAAACTGTGACATAATGGGACCTCTGTAGCTGTTCGGGTTCAAAAGCAGCATGATAAGGCGGATGACGAGCACTATGACGATGAACCAGATGAAGGAGTTGACAATGCTCCACGCCATTGAAAGAATCATGGCGAGGAGATAACCGATGGACAGATGGCTGCCGCGGGCCAGACTCGTTATGACGGAGCGTACGGCTTCGAGCAGACAGAGTGCGAGAGCGGGGCTGAAGTCAAAACCGCCGAACCGGAGCCATGAGATGCCTCTGAACAGGTTCAGATAGGGGTCGCAAATGGCGGCTAATTTTCCTGCTGCCCGGTAGGCAGACGGAATCCATGTAAGGATAATCCGTATGAAGCAAAGCAAGCTGTATATGGCAAGTCCCGCTGACATGATTGAAAGAACTGTTCCGATAATTCCGTTCATAAATTTCACACTCCCTATTCTGTCCAGACATCGTGCACCAGAGGCATATCTTTGAGCGAGTGGAGGAAATCTTCACCGCTTGGTGCTGTCATCTGAGAATTCGCTTTGACGACGTACTGCTGACCGTCTGCATCTATATGGAAATATACATAGCAATTGCCCTGTGCGCCAAATAAAAAATCCTTTATATCATTGATTTCCTTAACGCTCTTGAATCCGTTTTCCATCTGGATGTGAACGCTTGTTGCTGAGTGTTCTTCCAGCGTCTTGGGGTCTTCGAGGGAATCGATGAGCAGGGACGGTGTTTCCCGGGAACCGTCCACTTTGCCTTTAAATGCGTAGATGCCCTCTTCGTGTATCTGGTCTTTTATGCCTTCCCAGACTTTAGGGAAGAATGTGATGTCGATGGTTCCCTTGAAATCCGAGAGCTTGGCAAAGCACATGCTTTCGCCCTTCTTTGTCATAAACGGCCGCATACTCTGAATCATGCCTGCTGCGACATAGGTGCGTCCGGTGTTTTTTATCTGCCATGGTTTTTGTCCGCTGGCGATGAGCGCGTCTTTGTGCGCTTTGTCTTCCTTTCCGATGCGGTCGATGTTTTCGCTGTCGACAGTGACGCATGTTTCAATCAGCTTTCGCCAGTCGTCGAGCGGATGTCCGGAGACGTAGCACCCGACGAACTCCTTTTCCATGTTGAGCATTTCCATCTTCGGCATTTCTTCGACTTCCTCGAACTTGTAGTCGGCGAATTCTTTAATGCCGGCATCTTCAAAAAGACTTCCCTGCCCGAACTCTGAACCGGCGCGCTTTTTGTCTTCATATGACATGACGGCTTCGTAGTTTGCGAGCAGTGTCGCACGGGTCTGACCGAGTTTGTCGAAGGCTCCTGTCTTGATGAGACACTCCAGAACACGCTTGTTGACGTCGGTTACTTTCATCCTGTCCATGAAGTCCAAAAAACTTTTGAACGGTCCGTTTTCTGTGCGCTCTTTTACAATCGCTTCAGCTGATGACTGTCCCATGCCCTTGATTCCCATGAGTCCGAAGACGATGCGTCCGTCCACGACGTCGAAGATTTCGTCTGAGCGGTTGATGTCCGGCGGGTCGACCGCTATGCCCATTTTACGGGCTTCTTCTATGTAGACAGGCAGTTTGTCTGTTGAGGTGATTTCGTTCGTAAGGTTGCCCGCCATGAATTCTGCAGGACGGTTCGCCTTGAGCCATGCTGTCCGGTAAGCGACGACGGAATACGCTGCCGCATGGGATTTGTTGAATCCGTAGCCGGCGAACGGAATCATGATGTCAAAAATTTCGTCAGCATGTTCTTTGGTGAAGCCCTGTTTGACAGCACCTTCCTCAAACTCCTTCTTCTTGCCCATGAGGACTTCGGGCTTTTTCTTTCCCATGGCACGGCGCAGCATATCTGCGGCGCCCAGGCTGAATCCTGCAATCTTCTGGGAGACCTGCATAACCTGTTCCTGGTAGACCATAACGCCGTAGGTTTCTTTCAGAATGTCTTCAAGACAGGGGTCGGGGTAGTGGATGGTTTCCGGATGCCACTTGCCTTCAATGTACTGCGGAATGTAGTCCATCGGTCCCGGCCGGTACAGGGCGTTCAAAGCAACAATCTCTTCTATGCAGCGGGGCTTTGCCTGTCGCAGGATCTTCTGCATTCCCGGTGATTCAAACTGGAATACAGCAACGGTGTCCCCGCGACAGAACAAGTCGAACGTTTTTGCATCTGTTTCGCTGACTTGGTCGGCATGGAATTCCGGTTCTCCTTCCTTACGGTGCTTGTTTATGATATCTTCCACATAGCGGATGAGGGAGAGCGTTTTGAGACCGAGGTAGTCGAATTTGACCAGACCGCACGGTTCAATGATGTCCATGGTGTACTGAACTGCGACTTTGCCGGTTTTGGCATCTTTGAACACCGGCGCCCAGTTCGGCAGTGCCGTTTTGCCGATGACCATGCCGGAAGCGTGCAGACCAGTGTTGCGGTTGACGTTTTCCAGTTTGAAGCACAGCCGGAACAAATCCTGATAGCGGGGATCGTCTTTGTATGGTATGAGCTGTCCGCCGTCCGGCATCTTTTCTGTCGGCTCACTGAATGCGTCCTTGAGCTTTGCCTTCGGGTTGTCCGGTATGCTTTTTTTGAGCATGTTCACTTCTGACAGCGGAATGTCCAGAACACGCCCAACGTCCGCAATGACTTGCTTTGGTTTTTCAGTACCGAAAGTTACGATATGCCCGACCTGCGGTTCCCCGTACCAGTCTTCAGTGTGTTTGATGATTTCTTCGCGGAATTCGAAGTCCATGTCCACGTCAAAATCCGGCATGGAGACGCGCTCTGGGTTAAGAAATCGTTCGAAAATCAGTTTGAATCGGAACGGGTCTATGTCTGTAATCGTCATTGCATAGGCGACCAGAGATCCTGCACCTGAACCGCGTCCCGGTCCAATCGGAATGTAGTGTTTCTTCTGCTGTTTCTTTGTGTCGTAAAGCGATTTTGACCAGTTGATGAATTCCCACACAATCAGGAAGTAGCCGGAGAATCCCATTTTAAAGATGATTCCCAGTTCATACATGGCGCGGTCGATTATCATCTTTTGGTCTTCGGGATTGTTCAGCCTGTCTCCGTACCGTTTGCGCAATCCGTCCTGTACCAAGTGGAGCACAAAGGCATCCTGCGAAACGTATTCCTTGGGAATCTGGTAGACAGGGAGCGTATCTTTGAGCTCCTGTGTTTTGTACTGATGAATAGTCAGATTGCACATGGAGGCAATCTTCAGTGTATTGTCAATGGCTTCCGGGCATTGGGGGAAGAGCTGTCTCATTTCGTCTTCCGTCTTCATGTACCACTGGTCACCCTGAAAGTGCATGCGGTTCGGGTCTTTGAGCAGTTTTTTGGTACCGATGCAGACGAGTACATCCTGTGCTTCCGCGTCTTCCCGGCGGCAGTAGTGTATGTCGTTTGTGACGACGAGCGGAATGTCGAGGTCGTGAGCGAGTTTTATCAACTTCGGGGCGACGGCTTTCTGGTCTTCAAGCCCGTGGTCTTGAAGTTCTATGTAGTAGTGGTCCTTGCCGAAGAGTTCCTGATATTTTTTCGCAGTTTCATAGGCACGCTCCTCATCTCCGAACAGAAGCGCTTTGGGTATTTCACCCTGTATGCAGGCGCTCAGGCAGATGAGCCCCTCGTGGTACCGCTGGAGTAGTTCCCAGTCGATACGCGGTTTATAGTACATTCCTTCGGTGAATGCGATGGAAGACAACCAGCTGAGGTTTTTGTAGCCGGTGTCGTTCATTGCAATCAGAATCAAGTGGTAGTAGTAGGAATGCTTGCCGTTTTTGGAATAAGGAATTTCTTTGTGGTCTTTGTGACTGCCTTCCGCGACGTAGAACTCTTCGCCTACGAGCGGATTGATTCCGTTTGCATGGCAGATGTGCTCAAAGTTCAGTACTCCGTACATGTTTCCGTGGTCAGTCAAGGCAAGGGCTTTCATGTTCAGCTCTTTTGCCCTGGCAATCAAGGTATCAAGTTTGCTGGCTCCGTCCAATAAGGAATAGTCCGAGTGCACGTGTAAATGGACAAATTTACTTTCAGGCGTACCTTCCGGCGCGTCTGGAAATACGTGTATATCTGCCATGTGTTTTGGTAATCTCCTGTTTTAAGGCATCTTGAAACGCTGTGGTTGTCAGTGTTTTCTTTAATAAATGAACGGTTGCAGTATATCATATACAGCCTAGTTCTCTCAATAGCAGGGGACAGCAGAGGGGCATCCGTAGAATATTGTATCAATTCAAGTCGATAAATACCAAAAAAACGCGATGAAACACTTGCTTTTTTCACAAAGTCATTTAATAATAGAAGAAATCGGTTACTGTAAAAAGTCCCGGGTGTATTGATGTTCAGGCATGTACCTGGCGTAGGAGAAATAGAATGACTAAAGAACAAGTTGCTCAGGAGATTGCGGACGGAAAGGCAATCTTAGGTATTGAATTCGGCTCTACCCGTATTAAGGCCGTGCTCATAAACTCTGCCAACGAGCCTGTTGCGAGCGGAGCGTTTGACTGGGAGAACTCCCTCGTTGACGGTGTGTGGACTTACTCTCTCGATGAGATTCACAACGGCATTTCCACTGCATTCGCGGACATGAAAAAAGATGTCAAAGCAAAATACGGTGTTTCTCTCAAAAAACTCCGTGCCTTGGGCATCAGTGCTATGATGCACGGCTATCTTGCATTTGATAAAAACGGTACGCTGCTGGTTCCGTTCCGCACATGGCGCAACACAATCACCGGCGAAGCAAGCAAGAAACTTTCCGCTTTGTTCAACTATCCTATTCCTGAGCGCTGGAGCATTGCCCATCTGTATCAGGCAATTCTTAAGAATGAACCTCATGTAAAGGATGTCGCTTTCTTTACAACCTTGGCAGGGTATGTCCACTGCATGCTCACCGGCAAAAAGGTGCTCGGTGTCGGTGACGCCTCCGGTATGTTCCCTGTAGACGACGCCACCTGCGATTACAATAAGAACATGATTGCCCAGTTCAACGAACTTGTCGCACCGTGCGGTTTCAGCTGGAAGCTTGAAGACTTGCTTCCACAGTGTTTGAGCGCCGGTGCAGATGCCGGAAAACTGACAGAGGAAGGCGCAAAATGGCTGGACAAAGATGGAGAACTGGAGCCTGGTACTCCGCTTGCACCTCCAGAAGGAGATGCTGGCACTGGTATGGTGGCAACGAATTCCGTCGCTCCGCGTACAGGAAACGTTTCTGCCGGAACATCAGTCTTTGCTATGGTCGTTTTGGAAAAGGCTCTCTCAAAGGCCTACGGCGGGTTGATTGATATTGTTGCGACACCGGACGGAAAACCTGCTGCAATGGCTCATGCCAACAACTGCACCGGCGAGTATGACAAATGGATTAAACTCTTCGGCGCCGCAGCGGAACTTCTGGGCGCGTCGTTTGACAAGGGCACGCTGTATGACAGGCTGCTTGCCTGTGCAATGAAGGGAGACAAGGACTGCGGCGGACTCATTCCGTACAACTATATCTCTGGCGAGAGCATGACTGGCTTTGCCTCCGGTAGACCGCTGTTCGTCCGCACGCAGAATGCAAAGTTCACACTTGAAAACTTTATGCGCGCACAACTTTTCACCGCTCTCGGTGCACTCCGCACTGGAATGGACATCCTCTTTGATGAGGAGCACGTAAAGATCGACAGACTCACCGGTCACGGCGGCTTCTTTAAGACTCAGGGCGTTGGTCTTCCTGTGATGTCAGCTGCCATGCACACACCGGTGAGCGCCCTCAGTACTGCTGGAGAAGGCGGACCTTGGGGCATGGCTCTGCTCGCTTCTTTCCTTGTCAACGGAAACGGGGAAAAACTCGCTGACTGGCTGGCAAAGAGCGTGTTTGCTTCCGCAAAGGTGACGACAGAACAGCCTGACCAGGCTGATATCGACGGATTCAATGCCTTCTTCGCGAACTACAAGAAGGGACTTGCCGTAGAGCGCGCTGCCGTCGACAATCTGGACTAATCAAGAGGAATGAAAGATGAATTACAAGGAAATACGTGAACAGGCTTACGAAGCCAATATGCAGATTCCAGCACAGCATCTTGCGCTGTACACATGGGGCAATGTGAGTGCCTTTGACAAGGCTGCAGGAGTGTTTGCTATAAAGCCGTCCGGGGTTCCATATCCGGAGTTGACTCCTGAGAGCATGGTCATCGTTGATCTTGACGGCAAGGTGGTTGACGGGGATTTGCGTCCGTCGAGCGACACTCCGACCCATGTGGTTCTGTATAAGGAATTCGCAGTTAAGGACGGTGCTGCTATCAACGGTATTATCCATACACATTCGACGTATGCCGTAAGCTGGGCACAGGCAGTGCGCCCGGTTCCTCTTTTTGGAACAACCCATGCCGACCACATTCAGACGGAAGTCCCCTGCACACCATATCTTTCTGCTGAGGCGGTAAAGAACGATTACGAAAAGGAGACCGGCGACCTCATCGTCAGCCACTTCCGTTCCCTCAAGCTGAACCCTGCCGAAGTGAACATGGTTCTCGTCGGCGGTCATGGTCCTTTCTGTTGGGGTGCGACTGCCGACAAAGCTGTGTATAACGCAGCTGTTCTGGAAGAGGTGAGCCACATGGCTTTGAACACTATTATGATAGAGCCACGCGCTAATCCGCTTCCTGAATACATTGTAGACAAGCATTACCAGCGCAAGCACGGACCGAATGCCTATTACGGACAGGCAAAGAAGTAAGTCGCCTTTTCAAGAGTATCTTTTAAAAATTGCAATTTTTTGAGATGCCATTTTATTTGATTACAATCCGGTTGAGGGGGGCCTTCAGCCGGATTTTTGTCTGCAGGGATTTGTTTCCGTTTGCGGAATTTGTACATATCAAAAAAACGTGATAGTATGACGGTATGGGCGAAATTGGAAGACTGCCGATTGGCATAATTGCAGGCGTATTTTCTGGGCAAAAAAGATTTGTTCTCTGGACTTGCGCTGGAGCAAAAAGAGCTGGAATTGGCACAGGAGGAGGGGCGGGAGCCGTGGCTTTCCTACCCGGTGCTGTACTTGGATTTGAACTCCAAAAAATATGAAACAGAGACAGATTTAGACACTATCCTCT
>CADBRT010000049.1 GCA_902797055.1 uncultured Spirochaetaceae bacterium | reverse complement strand
TCAGTCTTGTACAGACAATCCTCCGACAAGTTCAAGCAGGAGAGAACTCCACGACGGTCTCGTTCGAAGTACAGCATCCTAAACTGTGGAAGAATGCCGATGAATTGAAAGCCTCTGGACTTGCGAAAAACACGCTGTACAAACTTCATGTCGTTGCACTGCGAGAAAACGATTCAGGAACAAAGGAAGAAGATTCTGAGATAACAAAGAATGTAGCGTTCCGAACGCTCATACTAGTGGCACAAAAAGATATGGCGGGATGTGCCCTCTATTTTGAACTGAATGGACGCAAAGTATTCGCAAAGGGAGCAAACTGCATCCCTGTTGATGCACTCCCCTCCCGATGGACAAAGGAACGGTACGAATATCTCATACAATCTGCAACAGAAGCAAATATGAACGCACTGCGTGTATGGGGCGGAAACCAATACGAGAGCGACACATTTTATGAAATCTGTGATTCTCTGGGCATTATCGTTTGGCAAGACTGTGCCTTTGCCTGTTCCCTGTATCCGGCCACCGAAGATTTTTTGGCGAATGTTGAAAAGGAAATTGAAGACAACGTATATAGACTGCAAAGCCATCCAAGTCTCGCGGTATGGTGTGGAAACAATGAAAACCTCGGCGCGCTCACTTGGTATGAAGAAAGCAGGAAAAACCGAGATGTATACTTGACTGATTACGACAGATTGAACCACGGCGTCATCGAAAAGACAATAAAACGCTGTGACCCGGAACGCTCATGGTGGCCCAGTTCCCCGTCAGCCGGACCGGATGTATTTGCTGACAATTGGCACAGTGACAATGCGGGGGACATGCATTTCTGGAGTGTCTGGCACGGAAAGGAAGACATGGAAAAGTTCATGTCCATAACACCGCGATTCGTAAGCGAATTCGGCTACGAAAGTTTTCCTTCCCTCGAAGGTGTACTTGAATTCACCAACAAAGAACATCTCAACGTAACAGATCCCATCCTCGAATATCACCAGCGCTCTCCAAGCGGAAACTCCATCATACTGGAAAATTTTTCCCGGTACTTCAGATTCCCGTCAGGAACTGAAAGCCAACTGTACTTAAGCCAAGTGCAGCAGGCACTTGCAATTAAAACGGCAGTGCAGTACTGGCGGAGCCTCCGTCCTCATTGTATGGGTGCAATGTACTGGCAGCTAAATGATGTATGGCCAACAGCATCCTGGTCCTCCATCGAATATTCAGGCAAATGGAAACTCCTGCACTACGCCGCAAAAGAGTTCTTCAGTCCAATCTCACTTTCCTTCTATAAAAAAGATGAGCATATCTATGCATACATAATCAATGAGACCGAAACGACTGAAGACATAACACTGACAATCCAATGCTATGACTTTTACGGCACCCCTCTTATGGAAAGCATAGTCCTCAGACAAACGATAGAAACAGACAGTTCCGTACGCCTCTGGTCTATTTCAGAACAAACATTCCTTACAAAACTGGGAAATGGAATAAAAGCAGATGAGTGTTTCCTGTTCGCAACAATTGAAAAGAAAGGATGCAGAATCGCCTCGAATACGCTGTTTCTGGAACGATGGAAACGATGTGAATTACAGGAACCGGGTATTACAGCAAAGGTCTGCAAAGAGGCGACTGGTATAGCAGTATATCTAACTACACAAAAACCAGCATTCTTTGTCGCACTTGATGTCCCTGGCATAAAAGGCCATTTCTCCAGCAACATGCTGACGCTATTGCCCGAGCAGACGGAAAAAATTGGTTTTGTTCACTCTGATTACGGAAGGGTCGACGAAAAAAAAGAAGAAAAAAGCCTCAGAGGGGAGGAACTTACGACAACGTTTGAGAAAAACCTAAGAATATTATCATTAAAATCAACCTATTAACACCTTTACACGAAACACTTTTGATAATTTTATTCTATTTTTGTATTAACTTTACATCAATATGCAATTATGATAGAATAGTACAAGCATTATAAAAAAGTTTTTTACGGAGGAACAACATGAAATACGGTCATTTTAATGACGCAGAGAGAGAGTACGTAATCACAAATCCGCTCACTCCCTACCCTTGGATCAACTACCTTGGCAATGAGAAGTTTTTCTCATTGATTTCAAACACTTCAGGCGGTTATGCATTTTACACCGACGCAAGACTCCGCCGTATAACAAGATATCGCTATAACGATATTCCGCTCGACACGAACGGCCGCTATTTTTATATCAAAGACGGCGAAACAGTGTGGAATCCTGGATTCAAACCGACAAAGACAAAACTCGACAGCTACGAATGCCATCACGGCTTTGGTTACACACGTATTCTGTCACAAAAAAACGGACTCGCCGCTGATGCACTGTACATGGTTCCTAACGGAGAGAACTGTGAAATTCAGATGCTCACGATTACAAACAAAAGCCTTGAAACAAAACGCATCGCACTTACTTCCTTCGTAGAATGGTGTCTGTACAATGCACAGGACGACTGCACGAACTTCCAGAGAAATTTCTCGACAGGCGAAGTTGAAATAGAAGGAAGTGCAATCTACCACAAGACAGAGTACAGGGAACGCCGCAACCACTATACATTCTACAGTGTGAACGAGAAAGTCGCCGGCTTTGACACCGACAGAGAAACATTCATGGGACTGTACAACGACTTGAGCGCGCCAGATTCTGTCATGAATGACAAAGCTTCAAATTCTGTGGCCGACGGCTGGTCTCCAATTGCCAGCCACCGCTTGGAATGCGAACTCGCCCCAGGAGCCAGCAAGACATACATCTTCATCCTTGGATACGTTGAGATGGAGGATGACAAGAAATTCCTTGCACCGGAAAATGCAAAACCGGGACTTTTGTGTACAAACCAGTATTCCCCGATAATCAATAAAGAAAAAGCATATGCAATGCAGGAGAAATTCTCCACCGCAGAGAAAGTCAACAAGGCATTCACCGATCTCAAAGCCTTCTGGAACGAAATAATGAGCCACTTCACGCTCTCAACCGGAGACGAGAAACTTGACAGACAGGCGCTTTGGAATCAGTATCAGTGCGTTGTCACATACAATTTTGCACGCTCTGCCAGCTACTTCGAAAGCGGTATCGGACGCGGTATTGGATTCCGTGACACCAGTCAGGATATGCTCGGCTCTGTACACCAGTTGCCGCAGAAGAGAATCCGGGACAGATTGTATGACGTCGCAGCCACTCAGTTTGAAGACGGTTCAGCGTACCACCAGTTCCAGCCTCTCACCAAGCGCGGAAATGCAGACATCGGTTCGAACTTCAACGATGACCCGCTCTGGCTTGTTCTCGGCGTTGGCGGTTATATCAGGGAGACCGGTGACACAGACTTCCTCAAGCAGCAGGTTCCGTTCGACAACAACGAAAAAAATACTGCGACAATGTACGAACACCTCAAACGGAGCTACCGCTACATCACAAACCACAAGGGTCCGCATGGACTTCCATTGATTGGACGTGCAGACTGGAACGATTGTCTGAACCTCAACTGCTTCTCAACTGATCCGAACGACTCCTTCCAGACGAGTACGAACAAGGACGGCAAAAATGCAGAATCAGTAATGATTGCACAAATGTTCGTCTATGTCACCCCTGATTACGCAGCTATGGCACGTCTCGAAGGAGACGAAGAAGAAGCTGTCTTTGCAGAAAAAGCGGCAAAAGAAATGGAAGAGCAGATTTGCAAGACCGGCTGGGATGGAGAATGGTATATCCGCGCATACGACGATTTCGGCAATAAAGTCGGAAGCAACGAATGTGAGGAAGGAAAGATTTTCATCGAAACACAGGGCTTCGGAACCATGGCGCAGATTGGTGCCGACAAGGGGTATCCAGCAAAGGCTTTGGACAGCACAAAGAAACACCTCGATTCAAAATATGGTATCTGTATCGTAGAACCTCCGTATTCTAGGTATCATGTTGAACTCGGAGAAGTATCTTCGTATCCGCCGGGATATAAAGAAAACGGTGGTATTTTCTGCCACAACAATCCATGGGTCATTATCGGAGAGGTAAAGACTGGCAGACCGGAAGACGCGTGGGTACACTATACAAAGATTGCACCTGCATTCCTTGAAGACATAAGCGACATTCACCGCACAGAACCGTACGTTTATGCGCAGATGATTGCAGGAAAACGCGCGGGACGCTTCGGAGAAGCTAAAAACAGCTGGCTCACCGGAACCGCGGCATGGAACTTTGTGGCACTCAGCCAGTACATCTGTGGGCTCCGCCCAGAGTACAACGGACTGGTCGTCGACCCGAGGCTTCCAAGCCATGTAAAGACGGCAGAACTCACCAGAAAATTCCGCGGTGTCACCTACCATATAAGCGTCGTGAACAAGAATAATGAAGGAAAAGTTACTCTTACCCTCAAAGATACAGCATCCGCAACAGTCAACGGTACAGTGGTACAAGCAAAAGACGGAGTGAAAGATGTCTATGTAACAGCAACAGTCGCATAAGACATAAAAAGATTTAAAACAAAAAGCCGCCCGAAGGAAGCAATTCCATCAGGCGGTTTTTTTCATCTGGAACAACTATTCCTCGTCAGCCCCGGATTCCTCATCATTACCATCATCGTTTATTGTCAGCAATGCGGAACTGTCTCCACACAACAGCCTATCGCAACGATACCGAGGCATCGGCTTACCTTTTAAGAAGCCCTGCACCGTTATGTTCTTTGTATTAAAACTCTTCAAAGTCTTGAGCTGATCATCTGTCTCAACGCCTTCTGCAATAGTATTGAGTCCCATCTTGTCCACTAGAGAAACAACACTCTGTGTAATAGCGGTATCCTTATTTCCTGTCAGAGAGATATTTTCTATAAACGATTTATCTATCTTCAGCGTAGACAGCGGCAGCGTCTGCAAATAACGGATGGAAGAGTACCCTGTACCGAAATCGTCCAACGAAATGCCGATATGCATGTCCTTGATGGAGTTCAGCTTCTGGACAATTGAATCAAAGTCATCTATAAAGATTCCCTCTGTTATTTCAATCTCCAAATGCTTCGGATTTATCTTTGACCACAACACTTTGTCGTGGAGTTTTTTTAAGAAGGTCTGTTCCTTGAACTGGAGTGGAGAGACATTTACCGAGAGAATACCGTCAAAACCTGTATTACGTTCCCACTGGGAAAGTGTCATCAGCGCAGTATCCAGCACCCAGTCACCAATCGGTATGACAAGTCGGGACTCCTCTGCTATGGAAATGAATTTCTCTGGACTGACCCATCCCAGATTCTCATCATGCCAGCGGAGCAACGCTTCAAACCCCCGCAACTTTCCGGAATCGACATCGAACTGAGGCTGATAGTACAGCTGGAACAGTTTATCGTTGACAGCCTTGCTGAGACGGTGTTCAATCTCAACCCGCTTCAAGAAACTCTCATTCATCCGATTCTCATAATCGCAGATGCGGTTCTTTCCCTGCCTTTTCGCCTCTCCTGCTGCTAAATCCGTATATTTCAGAATATTCTCTGCATCAGAAGCATCATCGGGATACAGAGCAATACCACCGGAAAGCCCCAGCCCCAATTCATTTACTTTGCGGATCAGTTCGTTTCCTATGTTCAAAAGAGGCTGTTTCGACTTTATGTGCCTCATCAACACGTAAAATTCATCGCTTTCAAAGCGGAACGTCGAAATTGAATTGGTTTCAATACCATGAAGCAAGGATCCCAGTCTGATGATAAATTCATCTCCGGCACTGTGCCCCTTGGAATCATTGAGACTTTTGAAATTATCGATATCCAAAAAAAGAAGACCGAACTTGGTACCGTTTTTATTAGCTTCGTCAATTGCAGAGACCAGCCGTTGGTTCAAACTTGCACGGTTGCGCAACGTTGTAAGCGGGTCATAATACGCAGAATAACGGAGCTGCTCGTTCAAAGACTGTATGCCGGCGAGTTTCGTCTGCAGACTCGCACGGTTCAAACTCAATTCTTCGGTAAGCGCTGCCAGCCGGGAGTTTTGTCGTTTCAATTGTTGCTGAGACTCTACTTCATCAGTGACGTTCTGCAAGGTTAGGGAAAAACGGTCATCACTGAGCGAAGAAACAAGCATTCGAAGATGACACTTGCAGATAAACGAATAGAAATTTTTTTGAGCAGTTTCCTTCGTTTCCATGACGGAATGAAGCATATTCATCCAGTCAACATCGGATGACAGCTTTTCTACTGTTGTAGATGCAGTATTGCCTTCTTTGAAAGACATATTGGTCAATCTGACAAAGCTGTCATTCATGTAATCTATTTTAAAATCGACTGGGATACCATCAGTATTCCGTATCGGTGAGCCTATAAGAACAGCGATAGGAAGGGAATCAAAAATTTTCTTTACATCAGAAATATCTATCATGCAGCCTCTAAAAAATATATCTTAACTCTACCCTATCTAGGGTATAAAATCAAGGTACAATTTTAATCAGGCTGCATGAACTTACTCAGTTGCCGAAACGAATTTCCTGCCATACGGCATTAAATTTATCCAGTCCGTCGCCGACATCTTCCTTTAACACGCATTTCTCCATCTGAGAAGCCTCATACATAGGCTTGGCAGTCATATACTGTTTTGCATCAAGGTTAACAAAGCACGGGAAGTGGAACGCATCGAGGAACTGTGCATACACCTCAGGATTATGTATAAAGTTGATGAAATCATTGGCAAGTCCAGGATGAGGTGCATCTTTCAGAATACACATGCTGTCCAAATATGCAGGGCCCCCGTCCTCCGGGATGAAGAAGTCAATCATGCTATCCCATTTCTCTTCGGGAACCTCACCGCAGATAACCTCCGCATACCCTTGGCAGAGCCAGAAATCACCGGATGAGAAAGATTTTCCGAAACCTTCCGCATCAAATTTCACAAGGTTCGGCTTCCATTTATCGAGGACAAGTTGCTTTGCTTCCGAAAGCTCCTTCTCATCCACGCTGTTCACACTGTAACCGAGGTACATCAAGGCATCGCCCAAGACTTCCCTCATGTCATCCATCATTGTAGCGTGTCCCTTGAACTGAGGATCTGCAAAGATATTCCATGAGCGCTCGTAACCACCGGCGACCTTCGTTTTGTTGACGCTGATACCGGCGGCTCCGAAATAATACGGCACACAAAACTTCATATCTGGATCGTACGTCGCTTTCTGCAATACTGCAGGGTTGATATGGGAACGGTTCGTAAGCTTGGACTGGTCAAGCTCTTTAAGCATTTTCTGCTTTATCATTATGGAGCAGTAATCCTGAGAAGGAACAACAATGTCATACCCTTTTGCTCCAGCACGAAGCTTTGAGTACATCTCCTCATTGGAAGCATAATTGTCAACCTTTACCTTGCAGTTGAACTGCTGTTCAAACTGGGCAATCACGCTGTCTGGAGTATAATACGTCCAGTTATACAGATACAGGACATTTTCTTCTTCCTTTTTACCACAAGAAGACAACCCCATTACGGCGGCAACAAGAGAAACCGCAAGGACGATTTTTGAGGCATTTTTCTTCATACTGAAATTCCTCCACATGAAATCAACGAATATCAAGAATATAACGAGGGGCGCAAAGCCCCTTGTTTGCATAAAATCAGTGTGCCGCTGCGAACGAACGCACACCCTTTCTAAGCACAAAAGTTATTACGCAGATAACCAGAATAAGAATAAACGAAAGAGAATTGATTACGGGGCTTACACCGAAGCGAATCATGGAATACACATACAACGGCAACGTCGTGCTGCCCGGTCCACTGACAAGGGATGTTATGACGTAATCTTCCAGTGACATCGTAACACTGACCATGAATCCTGCAACGATACCGGGAACAATGGCTGGAATAATGACGCGGAACAAAGTCTGCGATTCATTTGCCCCAAGGTCATGGCTTGCCTCAATGATTGTATAGTCAAATTCATCAATACGGGCACTGACCATCAGATAAACGAACGGCAGACAGAAGGTCGTATGGGCGATGAAGATTGTAAACAGCCCCAAAGACATTTTTATACCGCTGAAGAAAATCAGCAGAGAGACTCCCATGATGACCTCAGGCAGAACCATAGGCAGGAAGCTGGTCGTCTGTATGTAGGAACGCCCCTTAAATTTGTACCACCCCACCCCGATGGCTGCAAGTGTACCGAGTATAGTCGCCACCATCGATGATGAAATCGCAATCAACAAACTATTGAACAATGCACGCCACAAATCATCTGACTCGAGGAAAAGCTTCTGATACCAAACAAAGGAGACTCGGGTAAAGTTCGTGTCCTTAGCTTCATTGAACGAGAAAAACACTATCACGAACAGAGGCACAAACAAAAACAGCAGAGAAAGTGCAAGAATACTATTTGAGAAGCCAAACACAGTGTTCTTTTTTTTCCACAGTCGTTTCGCGTGTTTCGCAGGTTCAGAGAATTTCTTCTTGCGGATATAGGGAGCAAACGGATTCTTGAATATACGCCTCATTTTGAACCTCCCTCTGAATGTGTCTTAAATTCTTCATTCTTAAGTTCCACCGCAATAGTTGAATCTGTCATAAGAGACGTATCTTCTTTTGAAGACACTTTCTTGAGATTTGCTTCCCGCTTGTTAGACAACATCATCCACAAAATTCCAAGCATGGAAAGTACCGTGATAAGCATGCTGAACGCAGACGCAAGCGGCCAGTTTCTGACTTTCTGAACCTGATCAACAATCAACGTTCCCAACATATAACTGTCCACGCCGCCGACAAGCTGAGGAACGGTATAGCTTCCGAAAATTGGTATAAACGTAAAAATCAGCGCACTTACAATTCCGCTCCGAATTCCCGGTATCAGAACCAGATACATAGACTCTGACTTTGTGGCTCCTAAATCACGGGCAGCCTCAACAAGAGAGAAATCGAACCTGTCAACCGCAGTAAAGATAGGAAGGATTGCATACGGAAGATACATATACACGCTTACCAGAATGACAGCACCCTTCGTGAACATGAATTTATGAGGCTCAAATACAGCACCATCATGCAGTATAGTTCTATGCAACAAACCATGGAAAAATGAGAATATTCCATTCAAGACGCCGTTGTCGCCAAGAATCGTCATCCATGCAAATATACGGATAAGAGAATTCGTGAGAAACGGAACAATGACCAGTACCAACAGCAAGGTCTGATGTTTGCTTCGCGCTATAGCATAACCGCACGGTAAGGCGATTAATATAGAAAGAACTGTTGAAACAACTGCTATCCACAGCGTACGCAAAAAGATAAGACCATACGCTTTTGTAAACATTTGGCCATAGGCTTTTAGCGAAAATTCCGCGACGACACCACCATATACGTCCCGCTTCATAAAGGAGTATGCAACAATGATGATCAGAGGCGCTATGAAAAACAGAGAAAACCACAAGCCCATAGGCCATGCGTAAACAGGCCCAGGATTAACCTTTCTGTTTACCTTTCCGCTCATTTATCGATGTCCTCTACTATATATCCGTCCTCGGCAGACCAAGAAACATAAACAGTATCCTTCCACTGGATTTCCGGACCGTCATCCAGATAGTTCACGTGCTGTTTAAACACCTTGATTATGGAACCGTTTTCGAGCCTAACGTAAAATTTTGATTGGAAACCGGTATAAACGGGTTCTTCAACGACACCTTTGAATACGTTTATATCCTTGCGGCCGTGAACATCAGGCTCTTCAAGTGTAATTCGAATTTTCTCAGGACGGATGGTAAAGCAAACTTTCTGTCCGACATCAGTGTGTTCGTAGTCGGTAACAAGGATGTTCTTGTCCTCTTCTTTTGTCGCCTGCGTGTCGCCTTTGAGCTGCGCCTGAAGTCCGAGCGCAGGAGTGTTCAACGTCACCATAAAATCAGGGTCCTTACCAGGAGTCTGATGAGGAACACATTCCACGACAGAGCTTTCAAACAGGTTTGTCTCGCCGATAAACTGTGCAACAAACTGAGTAGCGGGGCTTTCATAGATTTCAAACGGAGTTCCAATCTGCAGAACGTGTCCCGCATTCATTACTGCAATACGGTCACTGACAGCCAGAGCTTCGCTCTGATCATGGGTAACGAATATAAAGGTAATTCCTATTTTATCGTGCAGTGCGTCCAAATCAAGCAACAGGCTTGAACGGAGCTTTGCGTCCAACGCGGAAAGAGGCTCATCAAGCAGCAAAACCTTCGGCTCGTTTATGAGGGCGCGGGCAATAGCAACACGCTGCCGCTGTCCGCCGGACAGCTGATTCGGTTTCTTAAAGATGTGCTGGTCCAACTGAACCAAATGCAGATATTTGCGGACTTTTTCATCGACAGTCTTTTTATCCACCTTCTTCAAACGAAGCGGAAATGCAACATTCTCATATACTGTCAAATGAGGAAATAGGGCATAGTTCTGGAAAACGGTATTGCTCTCGCGTTTATTGGCAGGCAGTTTCTCGACATTCTTGTCATCGAACAGCACCGCACCTTCATCTGGAAAGTCAAAACCTGCAATTATGCGGAGCAAGGTAGTCTTGCCGCAACCGGAAGGACCAAGCAGACTGAAAAACTCGCCCTGCTTGATTGTGAAACAGATGTCATCAAGCGCAACGAAATCGCCAAACCGCTTTGATACATGATCGATAGAAACTGTACTTCCGTTCACTGTCGTACAACCCCTAGAATTCGTAAATAAGGAATGACCAAAAAACAGCCATTCAACAGTACTTTCCCGATATTCTTCTTATTTGTCAATAGATTTTATATAAAATACAGGAAGTTTTCTGAAATGGATAACAGGCCCGTTCAAATTGCATAAATATACATTTTTTCTCGTATTTTTATTGACAGGCGGCACAATTTCCAAGATACTGTAGCCATTATGATTACGCCTTTAGCACAAGAATTGAATGATGTTCTGAAGGGCACCTCCGCTGGAGACCTTCTTTCTGATTTGGGACAGCGGTTGTACTTTCCCAAAGGAATTATAGCGCAGAGCGGTGAAGCAAGGAAACTTGGCCACACAGCAAACGGCACAATCGGCATGACCGTCATAAACGGAACTCCGGCTGTGTTGCCGTCAGTGCAGGAACTTGTGCCGGGTTTGACTGCAAAGGACTTGGTAGCCTACGCGCCGACTGCAGGAAACATTGATTTACGTATGCTTTGGAAAGAAAGTATGATTGCAAAGAATCCTTCTTTGAAAAATGCATCTTTTTCACTTCCAACGCTTGTGCCGGGACTCACCGCCGGTATTTCATATCTGGCAGACCTTTTCCTCGACGAGACAAAAGCGCTCGTAGCAGGAAATCCTTCATGGGACAACTATGTGCTCATTGCAAATGCACGGCGCAACGCTCCGTTCATCCAGTTCCCCATGTTCAAGGACGGGGCATTCAACATCAAAGGCCTTCAAGAAACACTTGAAGAACAGGCAAAAACAGGTTCTGTCCGCGTACTTCTGAACTTTCCCCAGAATCCGTCAGGCTACAGTCCAACAGCACAAGAAGCACAGCAGATTGTAAGCATGGTAAAAAAGATTGCTGACACCGGTACCCGCGTAATGGTATGGTGCGATGATGCTTATTTCGGACTCGACTATGAAGACAACATCGAAAAACAATCGTTGTTCGCTTACCTTGCAAACCTCAGTGAAAACGTGCTTGCCGCAAAGATTGACGGACCGACAAAGGAAGACTTTGCATGGGGATTCAGATGCGGTTTCATCACGTTCGGTTGCAAAGGGTTTACCGAAGCTCAGTATGATGCCCTCGTCAAAAAACTCATGGGCGCAATCCGCTCCTCAGTTTCATGCTCCTCAACCCCTCCGCAGACATTATTGCTCAAAGCATTTCAGAATCCGAACACAGAAGCGCAGAAAGCTGCGTTCCGAAAGGTTCTCGAAAAACGCTATAAATTAGTAAAAGACTTTGTCAATTCCCACAAAAGCAATGCCGTTGAGCCGCTTCCGTTCAATTCAGGATACTTCATGTCATTCGATACAAAGAACGTGAATGCGGAGGAACTGAGACAGAAGTTGCTAAAAGAGCAGGGAATCGGTACAATATCGATTGACTCACATACATTGAGGGTTGCTTTCAGCTCCCTTGAAGAGGAGAAAATCAACATTGTATACAAAGCCATTTACGACACGGCGGAGGCCCTCTCAAAATAAATTAAAAAAAACGACGGCTGGAAGCACAAAGGCGTTGCTGCTAGCCGTCATAACAGCATTCTGCACCTGCCTGTTTTCGTGTACAAACGGCGAGGTGGAACCGATTGTCATCTGGACGGACAGGCCAGAATTCGCTTCCTATTCAGAGCTCTTCAATGCGACACATGAAGCACAGACTGTTGTTGTATACAAAGAAAACGCTTCCCGGTCAATTCCTCCCGCAAAAGATGAAACTCCTCCGGATTTAGTTATTGCATCTTGGTTGAAATCATCTTCCACTAAAAAGAAATTTGCCCCCATAGAAAACCTCTTCGGAGAACGAAAAATCAACAGAGATGACTTATACGAAAATCTCGTGTCATATGGTTCATATTCGGGAACACAGTACTTGCTTCCTGTCAGTTTTAACCTGCCTGCAATCATATTTGAAAAAAAGAACAGCGAACTTGTACAGAATCCACACACCATTACCATCGATGAAATACAGACAGCTGCCCAAAACTTCAATTCAAAGGACACCGATGGCGAATACACAACAATGGGCTATGCCCCGTCCTGGGACGGCGAATTCATGTATCTTGTATCAAAAATCAAAGGCGCCCATTACCGGGAAAATGATGGTTCAACATTCACGTTCAACGCCGACGCTGTCTCTGATACGGTCACCTATCTGAGCGACTGGTCGTCAAAAGCGAACTACGGGACCGCACAGGAAAAGAATTTCAAATTCAAATACCTCTACATGCCAAAATACAGTCAGTTTGACACAGGCAGAAGTCTCTTCACGTACATGACAAGCAGAGAATTCTTCTCTCAGGAAAACTACACGACGAATCTTTCGCTCTGCTGGATTTCAGACGGAACCAGCATACCTGCAGAAGACGATATTGTCTGTCTGGGAAAATACAAAAAAGCACGTCATCCACACACCGCAGAAATTTTCATAGAATGGCTTTTTTCACCGGAAACACAAAGTGCACTCCTTGAGAGGACGAACACCATGAAACTCGACACGCATGAATTCGGCATAGCAGGGGGATTTTCCTCCCTCAAAGAAGTCAACAGCAGACTGTTCCCCTCATACTACCGGGAACTGCTTGGCAACCTGCCTGATGAAAACAACATCACGCTTCCCGATGTACTGCCATCCCGATGGCTTATGTTCAAAGACAGAGTCATCATCCCCTACTTTGAAGATGCCTCAGACACAACGGTAAAAGAAGAAAAAAAGAAAACACTTTCAGACAGACTAAACGACTGGACTAGACAGGCATTTTAAAAAATTTAAATACTGTTAACCCCCATTAGGGCAAAACCGATAATAAAAGTGGGGGTAACAGTATGTATAACAATCAAATCACGCTAAATGCAGCGCCTTACAAGACAATGTTTACAACGGGTGGAGCATCGGGCAGGCTTTATGTTCCAGTAAAACCAGCTCTCGTCAAATACGCACAGCTCAGTCACGTTCACGGGACTGCAGCAAGAACAGGACAGAAAACCGTTTCTCTTGATCGAATTCACATATTAAATGCGCTCATCGACCAACTTATCAGCATGAACAAAAAGACACTGTCACGAGAAGACATTTTCAGCCTGACAGACAAACAAAAAGACGCGCTGATTAAAAACTACCAGGAGCAGATTCATTCAGCAATCGCCCTTGCCTCTCAGCCAGGCACCTACGGTCTCGCAGGGCTGATACCAGAAGCAGGAGCTCTTTTTTCTATCACAGTTTGAGTTTCTAGGCCCAGACACCCCACAGAAACAGCGAGGCAGCGGCAGTCGTAATGACTGTAAAGGGCACCCCTACTTTTATCCACCGAGGGAAATCCATCGGATACCCCTCGCGCTTCACTATTCCCATTGCAACAATATTCGCACTGGCACCGAACGGTGTCAGGTTTCCACCAAGACAACTTCCAATAAGTAAAGCAAACATATACAATTCTCGGTTAAGATTCATTGAAACTGCCATTCCAGCTGCAACCGGCAGCATGGCTATGATATACGGAACATTGTCGACAAAACCGCTGATTACAATCGAAACGGCCAGGATGATAAAGAAACCTGCAACCTTGGAACCACCTGTGACTCTGGCAAGAAAATGAGCAAAGTCTTCAAGCAGACCAGTCTCCTGAATACCACCGATTACAACGAAAATACCGACAAGGAAGAAAATAGTCTCCCAGTCTAAATCCCGTATAACAGAAAGCGTATCCTCCGCAGATTTTTTCTGAACAAATTTATACCAAAGAATACCTATAATTCCGAGCGCAAGAACAAATAAACCGCTCAGATAGGCGAAATCGGTGTGGATGAAAGACACCGCTGCAAGCCCGAAAATCATGGAGAGCAGAAGCACAAAAGGCAACCATGACACAACCTCAGTCTTGTCCACCTGTATTTTGTTTTTTCCGCTCTTTGCAAAATAACAATAGAAGAATATACAGCCTGCAAGCATACCGGTCTGTATAAAGAAAAAGATGGAAATCTTACCATCATGCATGAAGAAATCGTTGAAATTATAGCCTGCGAAACTGGCAAATATCATGGAAGGCGGATCACCGACGAGTGTTGCAGTACCTTCAAGGTTGCTCATAACAGCAAGCCCTATCATGAAATATGTAGGATTCAGTTTTATTTTCTTACACAGAGCAAGGGCAATCGGAGCCATGACAAGCACCGTTGCAACATTTTCTACGAAGATGGAAATAATTCCGGTCATGGCAAGTATTGCCACGATAGCAATGCCTGTATTGCTCGTACTGCAGACTATGGCATCAGCAATGCGGGAAGGAACCTTGGAATAGATGAACAGAGCGGCAATAATCATGCTGCCCAAATAAATCATAAGAACATTCCAGTTGATGATTGAAAAAAGGGAATGAGTTACCGCATACAGATTTGGCTGTCCCGAAAATCCTTCAGGAAGGATAAAAATTCCTCCTGGAAAAACAACACCCAACACAACGACTATAAGCGCAGCAGCAGTCGTAAACCAAACTTTTTTGTCTTGAAACGCAATAACAAGACAGTACATAATCAAGGCAATCGCAAGAACTGCCCACTTCAAGTTTTCCATGCAAATATTGTAACAGGAAAAGCAAACAGTTACAATATAAAAAAATAGTAGCTCCAAGCGGTAACACCACCCGGAGCCACTACCGTCCATTTTCATGGACAATCGGAGAGAGTTTATCAGCTTATTACAAGCTGATTCATACTATATAGCATACAATCTAATTTGTCAACATCTTTTTTCAAAATCCGAAATTTTTCTACACCTCTTACTTTACCTGACTGTACAACTCAGCCATCTCATTGCGCCACACGGGTTTGTTCTCTTTATTTTCCCACTCAATGATTTTTTTTATAGAGAAATGCTTCATATCATGAATATTCGGAAAATTCACGATGCCGAAACGCCCCTGGCCTATATATGTTATGCGGTCTCCTTCTTCAACCCTTTCCTGTTCAGACAGAATTTTTAGCGCACAGTCAAAATGTATAGGTTTTCCGCTCGTTTTGTTTTCAATGGCAGTAGACATATCCGTAATAGGCTGGCCACACTTTTCACATACGGGCCGGTTATTCGTTTTAAAACCTGCAATCGCAGCTTCCTCCGCAATCACCTGATCGCGGCTAAGAACATATGACGAATGGAAAACAGGCTTTTTCCCACGTGACTCATCCCTGCGGGAAGATTTTTTCTTTCCTCCGCGGGAATCACCCCGACTCTCTGAAAAAGATTTTTCTGAAAAACGAGGATTCCCATCCGAGGAACTGTCGCGTCCTCCTCTTTGAGTCCGCCCGTGATTCTTTGAATAACCGTGACTGCTTGAGGCTCCCCGAGATTGTCTGGAATTTCTTTCTCTGCTCATGAAACCGAGTATAACTTTTTATAGGGATTTATTCTACTGTCAGATTATGCCCGTATATTATTAGGTTTACCTTGCAAAGATGGTCGATCCACAATTCTGCCGCTGACAACTGTAGCGATACGGTCTATAGCATTGTTTATGTATTCACTATCTGAAATTTTCCGCTGCAAGTCCCTTATTCGTTCCGTAGCTGGAATACCAGTGGTCTTCCGATTTGAAACCCTCTTTTTATTGATCGGCATGTACCTACTCCGAAAAAGCATTGAGTAAATGACGCACAGGTTCTAGTCCAGGGACATCCAAAACGAGAACATCAAACCTAACGTATTTGTAATTATATTGTCGAAATTTTTGCAAGTAGTATTTAGCGGTTTCGATTATCTTTTGCTGCTTGCGGGTGTTCAGTTCATGGGCCAAAGTATCTATGTCGCCGTGAGGCAAAGACTTTACTTCAACAAATACGATATACGCACCGTCAAGCGCAATTATATCAATTTCCCCCGTTCGGGTTCTGAAATTACGCCCCAGAATTGTATAACCTTTGTGTTCAAGAAAAGTACAGGCACGGTCTTCTCCGTCAAAACCTTTTTCCCGAGTAGAACGAAGACGGTTACAGTTCGTCGATGTTGATGAATTCATCAAGGGAAATTTCTTCCTCCCCCTTTTCGTTAACTTTTCGGGATGGAGGAACAGAGGGTGATGTTGCAACGGAATCGTTTTGAACAGCTGACAGCAAATCCTGTTCCGTCATTTTTGTACCTGCAGTCCACAGAAAAGGTATCTGCCACCGCTCAAGGCATGCCACATGATACTTCTTTACAGGATGATGCGCCGCAAGAAACATATTTTTCCCGTCATTGAAAAAGACATCGTCACTATAACGGTCTCCAATCTGTATTTTTGCGCATTCAAGCCGAATCATGTTTGCCATGTCTTTATTCTACCACCGTTTTTCCTACCTGTAAATGTATTATTTTTACCGTTCCTACAGTTTGATGTCCACCTTCTGCACGCCGTCGGCGTACGATGAAACCGTATAGGGATCAAAATAAATTGTAAGAACTCCGTCTTCTATTTTAAAACAGTCGAAATTCTCTTCGGCAGCAGCAGTACCGGCTTCTATATCTTTCTTTCGTATTGCATTGAGCCGGATGTCATCTTGAGAAGTTCCAGAGGAAAGCAATTTTTTCTCAAGCAACTCCCTACACAGAGCAGCAATGCGGGACACAGACAGGCCAGAAGCCTCGGTCACAGAGACAGAGCGTCCCGTCTTCATGTCACGGTTGATGCTCATCATTTCAGTATTTCCATGAGCGCCGCCGGAAAAATTATACACCGCAAAAACCACACTACAGATATCATTCGAAAGGGCATATTCAAAACTGCCTGTGTATTCAAAAGGAGGTGTGATTCCCTCGGACCCAAATTCCAACTGCCGAAATTCATCCATATCTTGCCATTCAAGTTTGGCATCATAGCGGAATTCATTATAGGGTTCTATGATTTTTGTGTTGATAGCATCATTGAGCACCGTATCTTTTTCAAAAAACGGATAGACAATATCGGTATTCAAGTATGGCAGATTCTCATGAATGCGTTTTATAGTATAAGGGGTTGAAACAAGTTCAGCAGTTTCGACCTTTTCCTCAACAACAGGAGCCTCCTCCTTCGTCGTCGTACGGCAAGAAGCCAATAGAACAGCAGCTAAAACGATGCCCGCAAAGGCTTTGAAATTCGCATATACGGCGGAACCTTCCATAAAACAGACTCCCATAAAATCACAAAGAAAATGTGCTTAGCAAAATTGTCACAATAAAACATCAACAGAACAAAATTACTGTTCATTTTCCATATTATCCATTTTTACAAATTTTATCAATTTATCAGAATGACAACTGCTCCATAAAATCACAAATCTTTGCTAATAAAATATTCCAAACATATTTGACAGATTGACGATTCCATTTTACTATATATACCATATTCATTTGTTTTTTCATTATATGGAGGTTATTACATGAAAAAATCAATGCTCGCAGTTTCTGCACTTGTTCTTGCTGCAACAAGTCTCATGAGCTGCTCAAAGAAAGATGGCAGTGGAAAAGCTGCCGTCACACTCAACAAGGACAAACCGCTGGTGTTCTTCAACAGGCAGCCTTCAGACCCGACAACGGGTGACATTGACATGAATTCCATGAATTGGAACGACAAGACTTACTATGTCGGATTCGACGCCGCAGGTGGTGGAGCAGTTCAGGGAGACCTCGTTATTGACTTCCTCAAAAATGCAGATCCAGCAAAAATTGACCGCAACGGAGATGGAATTCTCGGATACGTTCTCTGCATTGGTGACGTTGGACACAACGACTCAAAGGCTCGTACAGAAGGTGTCCGCAAAGCGCTTGGAACATGGGCAGGTTCAACAGACCCGACCGTAAATAAAGAAGGATCAGCAACTGTCGGAGGAAAGACTTTCAAGGTCGTAGAACTTGAAGGAAAAGCAATGACAGGAACTGACGGTTCAACATGGAACGCAAACGCTGCTACAGAAGCCATGGGAAACTGGGCTACAAAGTACGGCAATGAAATCGATTTGGTTCTTTCAAACAATGACGGTATGGCAATGGGCTGTCTCCAGGCTTCAAACTATCCGGCAGGTGTTCCGATTTTCGGATATGACGCAAACGCTGACGCCATCGAAGCAATCGGAAAGGGCCAGCTCACTGGAACTGTTTCACAGAATGTTGATGCTCAGGCTACAGCAACACTCCAGGTTATCCGCAACCTGCTTGACGGTCTCACCGGTGCAGATGTTTATACAAAGGGACTTTCTGCTCCTGACCAGTACGGCAACAAAATCTCTGCTGATCTTGAATACATCTCCAATACAAAGGCAGTTCTTGCAAAAAATACAGGTGTAAACTCAAAGAACTGGCAGAACTATCAGGAAGGAAACCGCGACAAGGGAATCAAACAGCTTCCTGACACAGCAGCAAAGAAGAAGGTCATTCTGACAATCTACAACTCTGCTGACAACTTCCTTTCTTCTTCATATCTTCCAGCTCTCAGATATTATGCACCTTTGCTCAACATCGATTTGACTGTTGTCCAGGGAGATGGACAGAACGAGGCTTCTTGTCTCGACAAATTCACAAACCTTGGCAGTTTTGATGCATATGCAATCAACATGGTCAAGACAAACTCTGGCGCAGACTACACAGACAAGCTTAAGTACTAATCAACTTACAGCCGGATAAGACTATAAGACCTGTGAAAACGCGGTGAATGCGTTGTTTTTGCAGGTCTTTTTTTTCGTAAAGCATTAGGGCATCCCTCAAAATCCGCTTTATAGCGGTTTTTGAGGGATGCCATCGAGTTTGTTTCAAAGTTACCTCTGAACAGCCTGCTCAGCCGGCTTGAAACTTAATTTTCAGAGGGTCCTTTAAGGATTACAAGATGAGCGACAATGTACTTGAAATCAAAGGCCTTTCAAAATCCTTCGCCAAAAACAAGGTTTTGAACGGCATCAACCTCTCTGTCAAAAAAGGCAGTGTGATGGGGCTCATGGGAGAAAACGGCGCCGGAAAATCAACAATGATGAAATGTCTGTTCGGAATCTATGCAAAAGATGAAGGACAAATTTCCCTCAACGGTAGACCGATCGATTTCAAAACCCCGAAAGAGGCACTGGAAAACGGAGTTGCCATGGTGCATCAGGAGTTGAACCAGTGTCTGGATAGAACTGTCATCGATAATCTCTTTCTAGGTCGCTACCCTACCCGTTTCGGCGTAGTTGACGAAATGAAGATGTCAAGAGAAGCGAGCAAGCTGTTCGCCTCCCTCAAGATGAATGTAAATACCCATGCAGTCATGCGTACTATGTCTGTCTCCCAAAGACAGATGGTAGAAATAGCTAAGGCTGTTTCCTACAATGCAAAGATAATCGTTCTGGATGAACCGACCTCATCCCTTACAGAACCGGAAGTTAACAAACTCTTTTCCATCGTGAACGAGCTCAAGCAAAAGGGTGTTTCCTTTGTCTATATCTCTCATAAAATGGACGAAATATTCCAAATTTGTGACGAGGTATCAGTTCTCCGCGACGGAAACATGGTTTTGACAAGTCCTGTCAAAGAAACCAACATGGACAAGTTGATTTCTGCCATGGTAGGACGTTCCTTGGACAAACGGTTTCCCGATGTGGACAACACTCCGGGAAAAGACTATCTGGAAATCCGCAATCTTTCAACGAAATACGAACCTCATCTCCAGGAAATTTCATTCACCGTTAAGAAAGGTGAGATTTTCGGATTGTACGGACTGGTTGGAGCCGGACGAAGTGAACTACTGGAGTCTATTTTCGGCATTCGTACAATCGCAACCGGAGACATTGTGCTTGATGGCAAAAAACTCCGCTTCAACAGCAGTAAAGATGCCATGAGTTACAATTTCGCACTCGTTACCGAGGAGCGCAAATTCAACGGGATGTTTGGCAAAGGCACTATTGAATTCAACACAACCATAACAAATCTCGACAGCTATAAAACAGCCGGCATACTTTCTGAAAGAAAGATGCAGGATGCAGCAAATAGGGAAATAAAGCGAATGCACACAAAGTGCACGTCCCCAGACGAACTGATTACCGCCCTCTCAGGTGGAAACCAACAGAAAGTAATCATCGGCAAATGGATGGAACGGGAACCGAATGTCTTCCTGCTCGATGAGCCAACACGCGGTATCGATGTAGGTGCAAAATACGAAATCTACCAACTGATTATCCAAATGGCAAAGGAAGGAAAGACTATTATTGTAGTATCCAGCGAAATGCCTGAAATTTTGGGAATCACAAACCGCATTGCCGTTATGTCGAACCACAGATTGGCCGGCATAGTCAACACGAAGGAAACGAATCAGGAAGAACTGCTTCGCCTGTCAGACAAGTACCTTTAATCTTACCACAGGAGTTATGTATGGCAAACAAATTTGAAGAACTGACCACCCAGGCTGGAAAACGAATCTCTGAGCTTGAAGGCGGTGCAAAGGCGGGAATAAAAAGCCTTGCAGAAGATGAACTTCTCAAAAAATATCAAGACACTTTAAACAATCTGCGCAAAGACGGCGTGAATAAAATAATGGAACTGAGGCAGAGCATTGCTGCAGCCCAGAAAAACAAAATGCTCGAAGACGCAGACAGAGCAAAACTCATTGCAGACTACAAAACAGCCATAGAGAAAGCAAAGACCGTAGCTGCTGTCAACAAAGCGGACGATGAACAGTTGACAAAAGACGCTGTTAAATATGCAAACATCCTTGCAAAGAGCGTGATTGCAGAGGTCAATGCCGATGAAGACAGAAAGATTGCAACCTATAAAAATGAATACGCAACAAGGATTCAGTCAATCAAATCAGACGGAGAAAAGCGTATTGCAGCGGCAACCAGCGACCATGACAAAGAAACTGCAAAGTACGAACTCAAGTCCGCATTGTTCGATGCAAAAAATCACACACAGACAGCAATCGATAGATGCAACGACGCGAAGAATTCAGCCTTTACCGAACACGTACAGACAAACCGCGCCCTGCGCAACGGAAAGACAAACTTCGCAGAAAACATGGAGATGAGCTTCAAGAATTACATCTACAACTTCAAACTGGGGAAATTCCTGCTTGACAACGGCTTGTATTTGGCAATTCTCATCTTCTTCATCATCTGTATCATCGTAGCACCGCTTTCAGGTGCTGGAAATCTGTTGACACTGCCGAATATCTTCACGATTCTTGAACAATCCTCAACACGCATGTTCTATGCATTGGGAGTCGCAGGACTTATTCTGATTGCAGGAACAGACCTCAGCGTAGGACGTATGGTAGCTATGGGATCCGTTATAACAGGTCTGATTCTTCACCCGGGCACGAACATTGTAAAGTTCTTCAACATGGGACCTTGGAACTTCACAACGCTGCCAATGGGTGGACGTCTTTGTTTAGCACTTTGTCTTTCCATCGTTCTTTGCGTTGCATTCTCTGCATTTGCAGGATTCTTCAGTGCAAAGCTCAAAATTCACCCGTTCATCTCAACACTCGCAACACAACTTATCATCTACGGGCTTCTGTTCTTCGGAACAACGGGAACACCGGTTGGTTCTATCGATTCTGGAGTGAAGGATGCAATAGGAGGAAGATGGACACTTGGAATCATAAATGGTGAACTTGTCACCTTCCCAAAACTCATTATCCCTGCAGCTATAGCTATTGTGGTTGCATGGTTTATCTGGAACAAAACCACATTCGGTAAGAATATGTATGCTGTCGGCGGAAACGCAGAGGCTGCATCTGTTTCAGGCATCAGTGTATTCAGGGTGACAATGGGAATCTTTATCATGGCAGGAATTTTCTATGGCTGCGGAGCTTTCCTTGAAGCATTCCGTGCAAATGCAAGTGCAGGAACAGGACAGGGATACGAAATGGATGCCATTGCAGCTTGCGTTGTCGGAGGTATCTCTTTCAACGGCGGTATAGGAAAGATAGGAGGTGCAGCTATCGGTGTCATCATCTTCACAGGACTGACCTACTGCCTCACATTCCTCCACATCGATACGAACCTTCAGTTCGTATTCAAGGGTTTTATCATCATTGCAGCAGTTGCGCTTGATAGCATAAAGTACCTCAAGAGAAAGTAATAGGACATATCCTAACACCAAAAAAAGGCGTCCGGTCACACACCGAACGCCTTTTTTTACACCGATTACTTTGCAAGGCAGGAATCAAGCCCTGCACTGATTGCTTCACGGTCAAGATGCTGACCGATGACGCACAATTTTATCATGCGGTCACCGACTTTTTCATCCCATTCATCCTTAATCTTTGGATTTTCGTCGAGAATCTGCTTCTGCTCAGCTTTCGGAGCCGCTGCAATCCACTGTCCAGAATATCCTGCCTGAATCTGACGGCCGGAAGTTTCAAACACCCAAGCCATCTCCGGTTCATCAGCGAACCACATCAAGCCCTTACATCTGATTATATTTTTTGGCCATGTATTGCAGAACTCATCAAGCTTCTGGCGGTCAAATGGCTTCCTTCGGTAGTAGATGAAAGTCCCGATACCATACTCATCTTCATCACTTCCGGCATCACCTTCATGCTTGTGTTCGTGGTGATGACCATGCTCATCGTCATGTTCATGATGCTCGTGTTCATTGTGATCATCATCATCATCTTCTTCTTCTAGTTTCTTGCACCATCCTGCACTGGCATAAACAGTTTCAAAGTCAAAACTTCCAGTCGCAAGAACATCTTCAACAGGAACATTTCCGTGATCGGTCTCAATAAGACGAACATCAGGATGAATCGCATTGATAACAGCACGAACCTTCTTCATCTCGTCTTTTGAAACGAGATCTTTTTTGTTGATTACCAATGTAGAACAGAATTCAATCTGTTGGACAAGAAGAGACTCTATATCTTCTTCGTCCTTGTCTTTAAGGAGAGCATCTCCGCCAGCAAACTCATCAACAAGACGTTTAGCATCAACAACACCGATGACATTGTCAAGTTTTCCGTTCTCAATCGTCTCCACCTCTTGAGCAATAGGCATCGGCTCACAGACACCGCTCGCTTCAATCAGAATATAGTCATACTTACCAGTCTTAATAAGATTTTCAATATTCTGAGCCAACTGAGTCTTGAGTGTACAACAGATACAGCCATTGGTAAGAGGTACGATACTTGAGGTATCAGTGATTTTTGCTCCGTCCGCAATCAACTTCGCATCAACATTAACCTCTCCGATGTCATTGACAATGACAGCGACCTTATATCCCTTCTGGTTGGTCAAAACCTTATTTAGAAGTGTTGTCTTTCCCGCCCCAAGATATCCGCACAAAAGCGCGATAGGCGTCCTATTTTTTGCCATAATGAAAAAACCTCCTGTTTACAGGCTATACTATACTTATGCTACAATATAACAGAATCAGTACAAAAAGAAAAGCAAAAGATATACAGGGGAAAAAATTCCCTCAGAATCATCTTTTCAGAAAAATAAACAAACTTGTTGACTTCTCGTTTATCCGGGAAGAATGAAAATCGAAATATGATGAAAAAAACGGAAGGCCTGCAGAAGATCCAAAGCGAATGTTCAAATACCTTCTGCTTAAATGTATAAATCCACTTGCCGATGTCGATCTTGTAGAACGAGTCCTTTATGACCTTTCATACAAAAGATGATGTGATTGATTCTTCAAGTCTTTCAAATTTCAGGAAGTTACGGTTAAAGGATTCCGATTTGTTTGATGGATATGCTGATAGAAAAGGTTGTTCGAATTGCAATTGAAATCTGCGCCACGACTGTTACAATTTGAAAAGCGGGGGGAAACATCTGCCGGAAGGCAAAAAAAAAGCCGGCAGCCACCTACTTTCGCGGCATTCACCACTATCATCGGCGCG
>CADBRT010000048.1 GCA_902797055.1 uncultured Spirochaetaceae bacterium | reverse complement strand
TGCATCCTGGAGTTCCTGAAGGACTTTACCAACGTAAAGAATACTGTCCAGTTCACTCATTTCTTCCCGAAATACATGAAGAGCGGACAGCTTCTGCTTAAAGCTAAGGATATTATTCAGTCTGAAACTTTCAAGATTCAGGAGAATATCTCGGAGATTATAACGCGGGGTCTGAAAAACAATCGGTTTGAGATGTTCTACCAGCCCATATTCAATGTCAAAGAAAAGCGGTATACATCAGCGGAAGCTCTGATCCGCCTTCATGATGAACAGTTCGGCTTCCTTTCGCCTGGTCTGTTTATTCCAGCGGCAGAGCACACCGGTTTGATTCTTCCCATCGGAAACTACGTCTTGGACCGGGTGTTTGAGTTTGTCACAACCAAAGAGTTGAAGAAACTTGGGCTTCATTACATTGAGCTGAACCTTTCTGTTGAACAGCTTTTGCAGAAAGACTTGGTGGCTAAAGTCGACAGCCTGCAGAAAAAATACGGCACTCCTTCGGACCGTATCAACCTTGAAATCACGGAATCCATGGCGGGCATTTATTCTAAGACCAGCGTTAACAATGTGGAAATGCTGCTGAAAAAGCATTTCTCATTCTCACTTGATGACTATGGAACTGGCTACTCCAATATCAAACGAGCTATAGACCTGCCGCTGAGCCTTGTGAAAATCGACAAGAGCATTGTGGATATCGTAGAAACTCCGACCGGTGAAACAATCGTCCGCAATACTATCACTATGATGCATGATGTCGGATTCAAAATCGTCTGTGAAGGTGTTGAGTCCGAAAATCAGTATAAAATCTTGGAAAAACTCGACTGCGATTATATACAAGGCTTTTATTTTGCAAAACCGCTGAACCAAAATGATTTTATCGAATTCCTTCGTGAACACAACACGTAAGTGAAAGTGATACAGTCATTGCGGTGGCCGTTTCAGCATGTCTGTTCCCGCTGTTGAAATTGAGGTGTGTCTGTGGTACATTGCCGGAAGGAGTTATAGAATGAAAAAAATTATTTCATGTATCGTTTCCGCGATGCTCTGCATGGTTTGTTTTTCTGCGTTTGCGGAGGAAGCTGTTCCGACGTTTGATGAACCCAACAGCTATGTTTTTGACAGCGAAAACGGTTCCGAACCGAGGTTCAAGTATCTGATAACAGTTTCTGATTTTGCGCGGGAAGGTACGCTTAAGTTCCAGATTTACGGTTACGGTGGCAAAGGGTCGCATGAGTGGAATGACTTGGGACAAGTTAAAGTCGAAGGCTTTACTGTAGAAAAGGACAAAAAGTCCGGCTGCCGTTCTGTCTATCCGGCACCGCGCCTTGAAGCCAATGCCAGCAAATACTCTCTGTACCGCTACTATGCCATTCATCTGGTAACACCGCAGGACAGGGACTTGCAGTTTACGGCTGACATGAAGAACGGCAATCTGAACTTTTACGCGTGGGAAGCCGATGCCGACGTGGAATACGAGCCGCTCCCGTATCCGAGGAACGAGCGCGCATTTTCATTCGGTTGGGGCGGTGGTGATGTCTCCGGCGGTACCAAGGTGATTGTCGACAACAAGTCAAAGGTGGAAAATCTTGCGGTCACTTTCTATGCCTATGACTGTGTGAATCACGCTTGGGTTACATATGGCTCTGCGGAGCTTGGAAAGAATGGTTCCAGTACCCGTATCAAGAAGGCCGGCAAGAAGCTGCAGATGGATGACTATCCGTTCTATGCTATTTCCGAAGACAATACCGAGGAAGAATTCGACTACAATGTGTCCTGCACGAAGTCGGAAATCCGCATAACCCTCCGCGACAAACGCTGAAATTCTTTGTAATACTACCCCCGCTGTTTGTGGCGGGGAGTAGTTTTTTACAGCAACTGGCTTGTCCGTTTGCTGAATGTCCGTATGCTGTCGAGTGAAGCTTTCGTGCTGCCGTTGCAGAAGTCCGGCCAATTTTCTATGAATATGTCAGAGGTACTGTCCAGTACATCGATTTCAAATCTGAACGTTGCATCTTTTCCTTTCATAAACCGGTTGATTCCAATGTTCCACTCGTGTCCGGTTCCTGTGTAGATATCATCATCGAGGAGTTTGCCGTCGCTGCCGTACAACCGCGCTGCGTTCCCGGTGTAGGCAATGTGTATGAATGTCTCCGTTCCTTGCTCTGCATTTGGCTGGGAAACAGTGAGCACATACGCAACAGTTTTTCCAGTGGTTTCCGTTAGGTTGTATGCAAGCGTTGCCTGTTCCGCCTCATCGGTACAAGCCTGTGGTTTGTAGACGGTGAAACCGGTTTGCTCTGTCTGCGCTGTTTCATAGCCATTCGGTGTTGCGGGGAGTGGGGGATAGCATTGTATGGCTTCCTGTCCTGAACCTTCTGCGAAAACGCAGTCTTCCTCTTGATAAAGAAGCGCGTCTGAGATGGTGAGGAAGTCGTTTCCTGCAATGCTCAGTTTGACGGCATTCAGGGCATCTTTTCTTGAAAGCGTGATGATTTCAACGGTTTCGTCATTGCCCTCAAAGGTATACAGCCGTTTGTCCGCGCCCTGTATTGTTGTAATGCGTGAAGTTTTATACAACCTGTCGTCTTTGCTGAGTTTTGCAAGATGGCTTGCTGTGTAAAAGACATAGCTGTTTTTGCCGGCATTGTGCAGAACACACAGCGGGGTGCATGCCGATGAAAGAAGGCGGGCTGCACCTGTTTTCATCAACAGCGGCAGAAAGAAAAAGTCTCCGTTGTATATGTCGAGCGCAGGAATCGCCACGCTGTCGAACGGTGCCGGCGCTTTGAGTTCAACGCCGTCATGCTCTGCCATGTCCCGCCGCCGCTGGAAATTGTTGACAAAGACATAGGCTCCTGCTTCTGGAGACTTTTCATCGTACCTGAAACTGGAGCGCAGTGCAGTGAAGTTTGTCGGTACCAGCGGATTTTCATCCGGTATGTGAGCTTTCATCGTACAGATGTTCTGCCCGAAGTCCTTTGCAAACTGCGCCAGCATTCTGATTTCCCGGTAGCTGCCGTTTTCATTGCCGTATGTGCCGAGTGGTGCCCTAAAGTCATAGTTCTTAACCGGCATGTCGTTATATGAGCCTGTCGCTGTGTTTTCTTCCAATGTCGTAACCTTGCCGTCAGGGTTCATTCCTCCGTGGTACATGTAGTACCCGAGCAGATTGCAGCCGCTTCCCATCTTGACAAGGCTCATGGCGCCGATATCCTTAGCACGCGCTACCGGTCGTCTCTTGTATGAAACTTCCATTCCGCCGCCGAGTTCCGCCGTCAGATAGGGGTATTTCGTCATGTCGAACGTGGTGCCGTGTCCTAGGCCGAAATCACTTCCAATGTTGTGGTCGTTGCGTTCGTGCGAAAAAACATAGTTCCCGCTCGGTTCTATTTCCGTCGTGCGGTGATCCCACGGCGCCTCACAGTAGCCGCCCATTACCGGGAGCATTCCCGCTGTTATGGCTCCGCCCCAGCCAGTCGCTGTGTACAGGGGAACGTCAAAGCCGGCGTCTTTTGCCATTTGCAGAAGGTATTGCATATGCTTTTCGCCTTCTTTCCCCAGCAGTCCGCCGCAGTGGCCGAATTCATTTTCAATCTGAACACCGATTATGGGACCGCCGTCTTTGTTGAGCAGTCCTTGTACCTGTTCAAATACTTTCTCAAAATACAGGCCGATTTCCTTGAAGTACGGTTCATCGTTCGTCCGCGCGTTCGGACATTTCTGTAAAAGCCAGTCCGGGAAACCACCATTTCTGACTTCCGCATGAACCCATGGACCAATCCTCAGAATCATCGCAAGCCCGGCGTCTTTAACCGCTCCGACAAAGCCCCTAAGATTTCTCCAGTCGGAAAAATCCCATTCACCTTCTATTTCCTCATGGTGTATCCATATGACATAAGAACTTACTAAATCCACTCCGCCGGCTTTCATTTTGAGCAGTTCCCGTTTCCAGTCGCTGTCCGGGTACCGTGAGTAGTGAATCTCTCCCATAATCGGGAACCACCGTTTTCCGTCTTTTATAAGGCTTGTGTTGTCGTATGAAATGTTCATGCCTGTCTCCATCAGTATCTCTAATGAAGAGATTGTAAGTTGTTTGTCAACACGTGTCAATAAGGGATGCTGATGACATTGCTACAGTTTGAACAGTATCTTGATGAACAGCAGGGCGAGCACCACAAACACAATGGGGCGGACATATTTGATGCCGTCTTTGATGACAAGCCCAGACCCCAGGTAATTGCCCAGAATACTGCACGCTGCTGCGGCTACGCCGAGTATGAACAGGACTTTGCCATGAATCAGGAATGTGGTAAGCGCCGCTGCATTCGACGCCCAGTTTACGCATTTCGTGTTTCCGCTCGCCTGCCGTACATCGAGGCCGATGAAGTAGGTAAAGCAGAGAATGAGGAACGTGCCTGTTCCTGGTCCATAGAAGCCGTCATACATGCCGATTACAAAGGCAATGAGACAGGACAGCACGAATTTCAACAGCGACAGCGGGGTGCTTTCTGTTTCCTCCAGAGATCCATTGTTTTTTGCTGGCGGTGTTTTTCTAAGAAAGACGATGACAGCTACTATCGGCAGCACAATCAGCATGAGGTGCTTCAAAACGCTGTCACTGACAAAAAGTGTGAGTCGTGCTCCGATGGCAGACCCTGCAAGAGAGCAGAGAACGGTCGGAATAATCAACGGCTTGTATACGCAGCCGTTCTTCAGGTACCTGCCGGTTGCGATGGTGGAGCCGCATAACGAAGAGAATTTGTTTGTACCTAGGGCTTGATGCATGGGAAGTCCTGCAAAAAGATATGCCGGAAGTGAGATAATGCCTCCGCCGCCTGCTATAGAATCGATGAAGCCTGCGAGAAAGACCAGCGGGCAGACAATTGCC
>CADBRT010000047.1 GCA_902797055.1 uncultured Spirochaetaceae bacterium | reverse complement strand
GAATGCAAAACTGTTGAACTCCGGCAAGGCGTATGCCATTGTTATCATCAAGTGCACAAACGTCCGCTATTTCACTTCTGTCCTCGGTGTGCAGTTTATGGAGGAGTTGCTGAGGAACATCTGCAAATGGCTCGTCTCGCTGATGGGGAACCGGTCGCGGGTATTCGACTGCGAGAACGGTGTGTTTGCCCTGCTGTTCGAGATGGGACAGCAGACGGAGGTGGAAGGTGTCGCGAACACTGTCTACCAGCGGTTCATGGAGGACTGGATTCACCGGGATGTCAGCGTCGCTCTGCGGACTCAGCTTGCGCTGGTGTGGGTTCCGTTCAATGTGTCCAACCTTGAGTCCATTATTACGCTGATCGATTTTTCTGACGGCAAGCAGGATGCACGCGTTTCAATTATGCAGGATGAACAGCTCCTCTACCTGAAGCGTGAAGCGGATGTCCAGAATGCCATTGAATATGCGCTTGAACATAAAACTTTCAAGGTGTACTACCAGCCGATTTGGGACTCAAAAGCGAATAAAATCCACTCGGCGGAAGCGCTGGTGCGCCTGATTGACCCCAAGATGGGCTTCATTTCGCCGGAGGAATTTATACCGATTGCGGAAAAAACCGGCACCATAACCGAAATCGGGCAGATGGTTTTTGAGGAAGCGTGCCGCCTCATGTCCTCTGAGCGGGTCAGGACAATCGGACTGGACTTCATCGAAGTAAATCTTTCCACCGTACAGTGTATGCACAAAGACTTGCCGGCCGCCTTCCAGCAGATTCTTGAAAAGTACAGCCTTTCATCGTCTTCCATCAATTTGGAGATAACTGAGAGCGCTGCCATCAATAGCGCGGAGACCTTCCATCAGATAATGCAGGATCTGCGGAACATCGGTTTTTCGTTCAGCCTTGACGACTACGGCACCGACCACGCGGAAGCCACGTACATCTTCAACATGGACTTTGAAATCATCAAGATAGACAAAAGCATTCTGTGGCGCGCGGCGGACAATGCTACGGCAAAAATCTTCCTGCAGAACACTGTCAGAATGATAAAAGAGATGGGGCTCAAGATTGTGGTGGAAGGTGTAGAGTCTGAAGCGCAGAAACGGCTCGTCACCAGTCTCGGGTGCGACTATTGCCAGGGGTATTTCTTTTCAAAACCGCTGCCCGAGAATGATTTTTTGGAGTATACAAGGCTGTTCAACGGTAAACTGCCGATATAAAAGAATACCGCGTATGCAATATACTGCGGTACGATAATTCATAATAGAAAAAAGGATGATTGCATGGAAACGAAAGAACAGGCGCAGAAACTTCAGGATTGGATTGACGAGAGCAAGAACATTGTTTTCTTCGGGGGAGCGGGGGTTTCAACGGAAAGCGGAATTCCCGACTTCCGCAGTCAGGACGGGCTGTACAACCAAGAGTGGGACTATCCGCCCGAGCAGATACTGAGCGCAGGTTTCTTCCTTGCAAATCCGAAGGAATTCTACCGGTTCTACCGTGCAAAGATTCTCATTCCCGGAATTAAACCCAACAGCGCGCATAAAAAACTTGCGGAAATGGAAGCCGCCGGAAAGCTCAAGGCGGTGATTACGCAGAACATCGATGGTCTGCATCAGGCTGCGGGAAGCAAGGTGGTGTATGAACTGCACGGTTCCACGCTCCGCAACCACTGCGTAAAATGCGGCATGAGCTATGACTATGACTATGTGGTGGATAAAAAGCATGCGGACCGCGACGGCATTGCCCGTTGCTCTGGCTGCAAAGATATCATCAAACCCAATGTCGTTCTCTACGGTGAAGGGCTTGACGATGATGTGGTGAACAAAACGCTTGAGGCGCTTCGCGATGCCGACATGGTCATCATCGGAGGCACTTCACTGTCAGTGTATCCTGCGGCAGGCTTTATCAACGCATACCGCGGTGACAGGATTGTCTTAATCAACCGCGACCCTACGGAAAGCGATGGCATTGCCAGTCTGGTCATACACGACAGCATAGGCAAGGTGCTTTCCGCCGTCCGCGTCTGACGGCGCGATATCTGCCGTTATGCCTGAAAGACAAGGTTTCCGTTCAGGAATGTTGCCTGTACGGAACCGGTGACTGTTTCTCCTTCAAGCGGGGTGTACTTGCCCTTGCTTGCAAATGATTCCCCTTCCACAATCCATTTTTCCTCAGTGTTCACGAGCACCAGATCGGCGCGCTTGCCGGGTGCGAGGGTTCCCCTGTCTTCCAAGTGAAGCAGGTGTGCAGGTGTTGCTGACATACGGCGGGACAGTGTCGTGAGCGGCATGTTGTTGCCGAGCACGAGTGTTGTATGGCAGACGGCGAACGCTGTTTCAAGCCCGCTGAATCCGGGGCTGCCTCCTGCCTTGTCCCCTGCGGTGTGGGGCGCGTGGTCTGTCGCAATGCAGTCGGCGCTTCCGTCGAGCAGTGCGTCAACGACGGCCTGTCTGTCGGCTTCGCTTCTGAGCGGCGGGTTTACGATGTGGAAGATTCGCGGCGCGGTGTCGCCTGCAAGCCCCAGATGGTGCGGGGTCACTTCGCAGGTGATGTCCTGTCCTGCTTTTTTGGCGCGGCGGACGCTTTCAATGCAGTGCGCGGTGCTCACGTGGCACAGGTGCAGGTGGCACCCGGCTTCGGCGGCAAGGGCGATGTTCCGGTCGGTTGCGGTGTCCTCAGCTAGCGCGAGCAGGGTGTTTGCCTGTGACAAGAGGTCTGCTGCCTGCCGGCGTGCTTCATCGCCTGCTTGTCCTTCGTCCGCACTGTTGAGCAGGGCAAGCGCCTGCTGTCTCAGCGGGCGGGCTGCGGCGGCAAGGAAGGGGTCTTCGCAGTGGCAGGAGACGATGATGCCTTTCTTTGCCGCAATCCGCATGGCTTGCAGCATGACGGCGCTGTCCGTTACTTCGTGCCCGTCTTCGGTGACAAGCGGTACGGTTTCGCGCTGAATATCTTCAAGGTGGGAGACGGTTGTGCCGTCAAAGTCCCGCGTAATGCTCACGCTTTGAATGACGTTTGCGCGCCCGAACAGTCGCGCCTTATTGTTGTTGATTTCAGCCATCTCCTGACTGGAGACGACGGGTTTGGTGTTTGGCATGAGCACCAGCGTGCCGAATCCCCCTGCAGCCGCTGCAAGGCATCCTGTTTCGATATCTTCTTTCTGCGTCAGCCCCGGATCGCGGAAGTGTGCGTGCATGTCGATGAAACTCGGCATGAGCACCAGTCCCTTGCCGTCAAAGGCGGCAAGGCTGCCGCCTTCCTGCTGCAAAAGGCGCGCGGCGTCTTCTGCAGAGAGCAGCCGTTCGATTTTGCCGCCGTTGATGAGCAGTGCGGCATTCGGTTTGTCTGTGGTTTCGTCCACCAGGCGGACGTTGTGGATCAGCAGCCGGTCGTCCATGCTATGCCTCGTCGGAGTATGTGAACGCGCCGATTGTTCCAGCGGAGTACAGCGCGTCGCAGTAGACGCAGCGGTACTGTTTCTTTTCCTTGCTCACCAGGCGGAATTCCTGTGGCACATAGTGCTCGGTCGCTGTGATACAGCGCGGGTTCTTGCATTCAATGACGCCTTCAATCTTCGGCGGCAGTTCCATGCTTATCTTGCGCGCAATCTTGGAGTCCTGAATGACGTTTACGGTGATGTTGGGGTCGATGTACCCCAGCACGCTGTAGTCGATGTTCAGAATATTGTCGATTTTTATCATGTCCTTGCGGCCGATTTTTTCGCTCGCAACGTTAATGATGAGGGCGGTGGTGAATTTTGCTTTGTCCAGCCCCAGCCACTTGAAAACCTTCCAGCCTGTGCCAGCCTGTATGTGGTCAATGACGAGGCCGTTCTTTATCTCTGCAATGTTTATCATAGTTCCACCCCTCCTCTTACAGTGCGCCTGTCAGCTTGGCGATGAGCGCCATGCGGGCGTACATGCCGAACCGTACCTGCTTGAAGTATGCTGCCCTCGGGTCGGCATCGACTTC
>CADBRT010000046.1 GCA_902797055.1 uncultured Spirochaetaceae bacterium | reverse complement strand
TCCTTCACGCTGGACTATGAAAAGAAACCGAGGATGAAATTGAAGCAGGAAGATTTCAGCGCATCGGATTTTGAGGAAAAGGGGCTCAAAGCGAACGGCATACGACTTTCCAACCATGAAGTCGCATCCATTTCAGTCGAACCGGATGATGCCCAGAAATCACTCGGGCTGTAGCCTGCAAGGGGTATTATCGTGGATAAAAAAGATACCAGACGTCCTGACTACAAATACATGCACGTCATATTAAACCAATGCCTAAGGCTGTATTTTGGAAAAGCCTTGGCAGCGACGTTCATGTGCATGCTCTTAAGTTCATTAGGATACTTCCTCGTTCTCTCTTTTGTAAGAAGAACGGTGCCGTCTGATGGAACAATGACGCTTCTTTCTTCAGCCCTCTTTCTTGCCGGACTTTTCGTTGCAAACACAATCAGTGAACTGTTCAAGTACGGACTGAACGCCACAATGATAAGCATCGTACAGAAAAAGCCTGCAGCAAGAGGACTGCTGTTCGCAGGTCTGCGGGATACATCGAAGAGAGTCTTTAAAGCAGCACTTATTTTCTCCGCCATCTATTTTGTGCTTGCCATCGTCTGTGCCGTATTCATCGCGGTGACACACATTCAGTTTTCACTGAACCAGGAAAACGCTGACACAATGCTTTTAGTTGCAGGAATTTTTTTTGCCGTACACATTCTGACAGTCATCCCGTTTCTGTTTGTCTACCCCATACTGTACCTGCGCTCAGACATGACGGTTCTGCACGCATTTTCCGTAAGCGCTCACTTCATACTCGGCAGGGTATTTCACTTCATAGGGTTCATTCTGTACGCAGGAGGAATGGATGCCATTCTCGCCGTCGTACTGCAAACAATACTCTGGATTCTGCCGTCAGGAGAAAGACTGCCAGCAACGGTAAGCATGGGAGCGACGTTTTTGAGCTTCATGTCAGTGCTGTGCCAGTACCGAGCGATAACCCGTTTCTTTCTTGCCATACCGCTGTATTTCTACGCGCTCACCGGCGTGCTGCACGCACATCAAAGTGAACCTGCCGCCCCCATTGAAGACAGGAGAAGCGAATGAACATACTCGTGGAAAGTGCAAGGACTGAAACAGTCGTAAAAAATTCCCGATTCATCGCAGAAGTTTTCCCCGTCACGACACAAGCAGAGGCACGTGAAAAATTGAAGGAACTCAAAGAGACATACCGCGATGCAACACATGTCGTACACGCGTTCATCGCAGGACTTCAAGGCGAAACCAGCGGATTGAGCGATGACGGAGAGCCGTCGGGCACTGCGGGCCGCCCAGTATACGAAGTGCTGAAAGGCAGCGGCATTACGAACATTCTGCTGACGGTAACCCGCTACTTCGGCGGAACGCTACTCGGAACAGGCGGTCTTGTCCGCGCGTATTCGGACGCTGCAAAACAAGTGCTCGCGGCCGCACACTCAGAACCATACGTAGCACGGAGCTCTTTTTCTTTCACCTGTCCGTACAGCGTCCACGAAGGCATTCTCAGGCTGTTCACCAATTATACAATCACCGATGTAAAACAGGAATACGGTGCCGATGTACAGGTATCAGGCAGAATCATAACGGAACAGACCGAAGCGTTCGCACAGAGTATAAAAGACATGACAAAAGGAAAGATGGAGGTATCATTCACGCCATGCATTTGATTTTTATCAGACACGGAGACCCTGACTACGCAAACGACACACTAACAGAAAAAGGCCGCAGGGAAGCACAATTTCTTGCAGAACGCATTGCCTGCTGGCCGAATATAACCGATTTTTATGTATCACCGTACGGCAGGGCAAAAGATACCCTTACCCCTGCCCTTACCAAACTCAACCGGAGCGCAACGACGCTGGACTGGCTGCATGAATTTGACTACAGGATAAAAGATCCTGTTTCCGGTAAAACGCGCGGCTGCTGGGACTGGATGCCGAGATATTTCTACTCAGAAAAAAAATTCTTTGACAGATTCCGCTGGGCAACGACAAAGGTGATGAAAAGCGGGGACATCGAAACCAAATACCGCGAGGTATGCGAAGGCTTTGACAAACTGCTTGCAGACTACGATTACAACCGCATAGAACAAGATGTTCCCGTCTACAACTGCCTGCCCCATTTGTCGGAAGAAGAAGCTGCCATCGATACCCATCTCCTCGCAGATCAGAAAGACCTCGACGCAAAGAATCTCGTCTTTGTCTGCCATCTGGGATCCATGTTCGCCATCATCTCGCACTTGACAGGGCTTTCCCCCATGCAGCTCTGGCAGGGCTTTTTCGTCGCCCCGACCTCGGTAACCGTCCTCGGAGCGGAAGAGCGAGTCCCCGGCGAAGTCGTGTTCAGAATCCAGTCGTTGGGGAGCACCCGCCACCTGCATGAGAACGGAGAGTCTGTCTCCGCATCCGGCTTCTTCGGCAACGTCGGGGATTTCTAAGCGGCAGAACATCCCAATGCCGATGGCAAGCGCGCAACCCCTGTGCCGCATATCCTGTGTAGTAAACAAAAACGCCCCTGCGTTGCAATCTGATTTGCAGCACAGGGGCGTGCTTTAGTCAGAACCTATGTTCCGGGCGTACACACACAACGTGCAACACACGTCCAGGCTTCCGGTCGCGTAACCAGATTTTCTTCAAACAGCGGGTAATGCTTTATGACAAGACAAATCAAAGCTGGGAAAATATCATTGCTGTCCAAGATAATCCCACAAGCCGCAAGCCTGAATGAACACCTCACGTGACGGTACGATGGCACATCACATGGCGCCCGATGGCGACCCATGTGGCGGTACGATGG
>CADBRT010000045.1 GCA_902797055.1 uncultured Spirochaetaceae bacterium | reverse complement strand
TGCACCGCTGTGTTTTTCAACGATAAGCGTACCCGGACTCTTGATGTTGTAGCTGTTCTTTACCCGTACACGGGTTCCTGTCTTGCGGCAGGGAACCATGCTGCGCGGATGCAGGACCTGGGAGCCGAACATGGCAAGTTCCTGAGCCTCTTCATACGTAACTTCGGGAACTGCACGCGCTTCTTTGACAATCCGCGGATCGGTTGTAAGAATTCCGTCGACATCTTTCCATGTCTGAACTTCATCAGCACCCATCGCCGCACCGATCATAGTGGCAGACAAGTCACTGCCGCCGCGTCCGAGCGTCGTGATGATACCGTTTTTATCCTTTGCAATAAAGCCGGTAACAATCGGGATAGCCTTATCCGTGCCGTTTTTATAGTTGTTCAAATGGTCAGGGATGGTCTGCCATACGTCTTCCAGCAGTTCGGCGGACATGTAGTTGGAGTCACTGACCATGCCGATATCCCATGCATCATAGAATTTGGACTGAGTCCCCTGCTTGTTCAGGTACGCTGCCATCATGCGGACACTCATCCGTTCGCCGAAGGAAACAAGATAATCCCGAGTGCGTTTCGTAAGCTCCCGGAGCATGCTTATTCCGGTGAGCAAGGTCTTAAGCTCCCCCAGCAGGTCTTTTATGGCAGGAACTTCAATTCCCAGCTCAGCAGCTGTATCGAAATGAAGTTTTTCAACTTTCGCAATATCAACAGTCCCTTCAACGGCCATGTCAGCCGCCTCCAGCAAGTGGTCTGTGGTGTCCCCCATTGCGCTCAACACAACAACGGGTCTCTCGTTTTCATACGCCTGAATGATTGATGCAACATGGCGGATGCGCTCTGCATTTGCAACGGAGCTGCCGCCGAACTTCATGACTATCATAGTTAGCGATTATACCGAAGCGGCCGGGCTTCTACAAGCTATTTTTGTATTTTTATGCAAATTTGAGTATATTTATGCAAGAATCTTACGTTCTGATGTCCCGCATGATTCCTTCCATGCCGGTTTTGAACAGGAGCTGAATGGTTTTGAACACAGCGTCTTTTGTGTGGGAATTCAAAGAAGCGGCTGACTTTATCATCTTCATGGAAGACTCAAACCAGTTGTTCGAAAGTTCGGAATTCGTCTTTGCACCGGAAGCGGAAAGGATTCCAAACAGAGTTTCAACAAAGAGCTCCTTTTCCTCGTTCGCCAAATCCGAAAACCAGCCGTTGACCGTCTCGCCGAAGAACCGGCTCTCATTGCCCAGTTCCTCGCACTCGGCAAACCCGGTGGCTTTGACATGCCAAGTAAACGGATCGTGCTGGCGGATGATATCCTTAGTATCGTTTTCAACGATTGAAATCTGTTCAGGATGGCAGAACAGCATGCCCACGATGGACATATGGGGGACGTACGTGTGCAGAACATCTTTAACACGCGCGTATTTTTCAGACTTAAAAAATTCCTTGCTGAAACCGGGACCGTCGTTGTCATACACTGCTGTTATGCAATTTTGAACGCTTTCCTCCGCCATCGCCGCGGAATACAGCGCAAGATTGCCGCCTTTGGAATGTCCTCCGATGACAAGAGAACCGTCCAAGACAGCTGCTGCCTGCGTCACGTACAAAAGGGAATCCTCCTGAGCCGGAACGCGTTCTTTGTACCCCAGATTGAAATCTTCTTTCCACCCCAGAATGGTATCGTCCGTTCCCCTGAAAGCAATGAAATGCCACTCAGGGCCGGAAAAAGTAACCGCACAGAACTGTTCCTCTGCGCCATAATCGAGTTTTTCCACATAGCCAGAAAGCTTTAGAGAACCGAAACGGACGGATTCCCCGGCACACTTCAACAGCTCAACAGACAACGGATTGATAAAAGCTCCGACATTGCTCCTTGCCTTAAAATCCTCGGAAGCAAAGAAACGCTTTGACACCTCTGACAAAGGCACGGCATCCGTTCCCGAGGATGTAAAATCGCCTGGAACGATACCGCCGAACTGAAGATAACTCAACTGGCTCAGAATCAGCGCGTCAACAGCATTCAAAGGACTGACAGAAAACGGGATGTCCCCGCGCCATGCAATGTAATCAATAATATGTGCCATGCACAAACTATAGCACAAACAGTTTGTTCTGTGCTACACTGGACACCATGCAAATCTCATCACTTGAAAAAGAACTCAGCGGAAACGAATATCCGGGAAGAGGTATCATCACAGGGACTTCTGCCGACGGCAAAAAAGCCGTAGCAGTTTATTTTATAATGGGACGCAGCTCGAACAGCCGCAACAGAATCTTCGTGCAGGAAGACGATGGACTCAGGACAAAGGCTTTTGACGAGTCAAAGCTGGAAGACCCCAGCCTCATCATCTACTGGCCAGTGCGTGTGCTTGGAAACGACACCATCGTCACGAACGGAGACCAGACGGACACCGTTTACGACGGGCTGAAGAAAGGGCTTACATTCGAACAGTCCCTGCGCTCAAGGACGTTCGAGCCAGATGCTCCGAACTTCACCCCCCGCATCTCTGCAGTCATGCACATAGAAGACGGAAAATACACATTCTCACAGTCCATTCTCAAAAGCGACAGCGGGGACAGCGCTTCATCCCTCAGATATACCTACAGCTATGAAAATCCGAAAGCGGGAGTCGGACGATTCATCCACACCTATATGGGAGACGGAAATCCGCTTCCCAGCTATGAGGGGGAACCGACACCCGTACAGCTTGACGGAGACATCGACACACTCACCGAAACAGTGTGGAACAGCCTGAACGAAGCAAACAAAGTCTCGCTGTTTGTCCGCTTCATCGACATAGCAACCGGCAAAACAGAAACCCGTATTGTAAACAAAAATAAGTAACGGGACGCCGGCAGTCTTCCACTCTAAACGAAAAATGCCGGGTCTTGCCCGGCACTTTTTACTGTGAAATACGAGTCTATTCCTTCCAAGGGAAAATGAATGATTTCCACTTGCGGGGACCGAGGATGCGCTTGTCCTTTTCTATCAACTCCTGCCAAGGAACATCGCGGCGCTGTTCTTTCGTCATGCCGGGGTTCACTTCGTACCAGTCATATTTGTACAGGCGCAGTTTGAGCGCGCCTGACGTCGTAATTGCCATTGATGCGGGACCGTTCAAAACCCCCATCGAAAAAATCATGATGGCGATGTTCACCAGGTTCACTAACCCAACCCCTACCGTAAAAAGCATATTGTCAAAGAGGATTATATACGATTTCTTAAGGCATTTTCCGAAACCGTTGTGCATAAAACTCCTGATGGGCAGGAACCACTGGAGCGCGAGTATGGAAATAACGACAAACCAGAACACGATGGACATCATAACCAGACCAATCATGGAGCCGCGGGATCCGTCAGCAGGCACCCAGATTCTGAAATAATACGGAATGCTTACCATGGACACCGCAACCAGCAGCGTAATAAAAAGACCGAACAGGGCACCGTCCTTTATGGAAGGAACGATGTTCTTGAAAAATTTGGAAATCTTGACGCCTTCGAAGTTTACAATCTTGGCGGCATTCTCACCTTCCGCGAATATCAGTATGCTCACGACGACAGCCATCAGGCCGATGGCAAGCAGTGTATATATATTTCCAAATGATTCCGCACCCGGCAGATAGGCTGACATTACAACGCCGACAAAGCAAAGGAAGCCGGCAGCAACGATGACAAGATTTACAGCGATAGTGTGAAACAGATTATCCCAAATATCGCAAAAGTTCTTTTTTAGAAAAAATCCAAACATAGTGTATGTATACTACTTATTTTTCCCCGTACCGTCAACAAAAACAGAAAACTTCCCATACCAGCTGCCCTGCCCTCCCACCCGAAACCAGCTCTTCTGACTGTCGAAGATCCCCGTTATTAAGGATGAAAAACACATTGCTACGATGCGTTTAGCTCCCGAAGATAAACACGAATACAATCGCCTTTTACTCTTAGTTTCCCCTAAAATGTTATTTTTGGCAACTATCTATGCTATACTACAACCTATGCTCGGGAAAAAGAAAACGGAAAGCACAGCGAAACTTACTGTACCAAAGACAACAGTCAGCTCATACCAGAAG
>CADBRT010000044.1 GCA_902797055.1 uncultured Spirochaetaceae bacterium | reverse complement strand
TCGATAATCGCTTTCTCAGAAGAGCGGTCAACAAGGTTGAGGATTTCAACGATAGCATCGACACCACCGGCTGCGGTGTAGTCTTCGCTGGACAGCGTTGAAAGTTTCTTTTCAAGAACACGTTCAACCTCACGCAGAACATCAGGTGAGGTACGGTCCATCGTTGCCAAACGCTTAGCAACCTCCGGCTGAATTTCCTGCGGGAGGTTCTGAAGGATAGTACCAGCCTTCTGAGGATCCAAATATGCCAAAATAAGGGCAATCGTCTGCGGATATTCCTGCTGAACAAAGTTAAGCAAGTGTGCAGGGTCTGTCCTACGGATGAAATCAAACGGACGAACCTGCAGACTGCTGGTAAGACGGTTGATAATATCAATCGCTTTCTGGCTGCCGAGGGACTTTTCCAACAACTCACGGGCATAATCAATACCACCGGTGGTGATAAAGTTCTGCGCCTGCATAAGCGCTTGAAATTCCTCAAGCACCTGATCCTTAAAATCAGCATCAATAGAATCTATACGCGCAATTTCAAAGGTCAAGGTTTCCACTTCGTCTTCGCGCAAATGCTTCATGACATCAGAAGAAACATCGCTTCCTAAGGCAACAAGGAAGATGGCAGCTTTCTGTCTTCCAGAAAGACTCTTGTAATCCTTTAAGCCACCTTTCTTCTTGTTGGAACTGCCGCTGCCAGCCTGCTTAATCGGCTGCTTGATGTGGCTTTCGCTAGCTGCATCTGCCATAGGTTAAGCCTCCTCTCTAAGCCACGTTCTGATAAGCATCGCGACATCTTCGGGATGCTCCTTTGCCATGGCAATTGCATTTTCCTGTAGTTCCGCGCGTTTGCGCTCTTCGACAGACATGGTGACTTCCATACCGTCGTTCTTTGCGTCCCAAAGCGCCTGTTCGCGTTCCGCCTGCTGCTTGCGCAAAAGCTCCTCTTCGCGAAGCCTTCTGCGCCGCTCAATCTCACGGCTGATAACACGGAACACAATAAAGGCAATAAGCACAATGGCAATACCAAGCAGAGAAAGAATGATTGTCTTTCGTCTGTTGAGAGCCGTTATGAACTCAGCGTCCTCTTCCCTAAACTGCTCGGTGCGGTCAAACGCGACGTTTGTGACAGTAACACTGTCGTTGCGGACGGCATCATATCCAATAGCATTCTTGACAATCTCCTCTGCGGCAGCAAGCTCTTCAGGTGTAAGCGGAGTGTACTCACGTGCAAGCCCACCGTCCTCACCGAACTTTACCTTATGGTTTTCATCATAAAGCGGATATTTCCATTTACCGTCGATGTTGACGGAAATCGTGCGGCGGCCTTTCTGCGGGCTTACCGTACGGGTTCTGTTCTTCTCATTCAAAGCGTAGTTACGCTTGACGCCCTTCTCTGTTGATGTTCCGATAACGTTGGACATGTCAGAATAGACAGGAGGGTTCTGTCCAGCAACACCTTCAGGACCTTCAGGATTGTATCCCGTACCGGTGTAGTTCTGATCAACAGTCTCTTCAGAGAGGACAAGGCTATGGACAATTTCACTGTCATCATACGAGGTGTTCGGGTTGTCAGCTTTAATGGTAATTCCGCCATATTCCTTTGAAACCTCGGTTTCCTGAGACATATCAACGTCGATAACCACGTTGGTGACATTGACACGCTTTTCGCTGAAGGTTCCCTGCAACTGCAGCAATACCTTGCTTGCATACTCGGACTCCCACTTGCGGATGAGCTTTTCCTGCCTCTCAATATTGTTGAGGCGGTCCGTCTCCTCCATGCCAGCAAAATCGTTTATCTCTTCATTTGTCTCACCGTCAGTAATGGTGATATTGTCCTCGGAAAGGCCTTCAACACTACGCATAATCAAGTGCTGAATGCCCTTTACCTGAGTCTTGCTCTTCAGTATGTCGCTGCCAGGATATGCAAACAATATGACGGAAGCCGTCGTCGGATCCTGCTGTGTTGAAAGCAGGCTCTTCTTCGGCAGCGTGAGAATTACATTTGCCTTGCGGATTCCGTCCAACTGCTCGAGATGGCTTGCCAGAGCAGATTCCATAGCGCGCTTCCAGTTGACTTCATCATCGAAGTCATTGCGCGTCCACTTTGCAGTGTCGAACAAACTCCACGGATCCTGCTTTGAAGGTTCAAAACCTTCAGCAACAAGCTTGCTGCGCCACTTCTTGGCAATCTTTTCATCTTCAACCGAAATATAGCCATCATCAGATATGTACGCTTTGACATTTGCCTCATCGAGGCGCGTTACGATGGCGTCGCGCTGACTTTCATCAGTCACCGGAGCATTGAAAAGCCTTACTGTCGTCGGGCGGGAAGAGAATGATGCCAGCATCACAACGGCAACAATCACCACTACCCCAATACCAATCAGTATGCCCTTCTGCAGGACAGACCCCTTTGCCCACTTTTCTTTAATGGTTCCAAACGTTTTTTTAAACCATTCGTTCATTTTCCCCTCCCGTGAACGAACAACCGAAGTGTCCTTCTATTATAACACCATACAGAGCATTTGAAAAGTGTACGGCGGCGGTTTTAGCTTATTTTATGACAGCGAAGCGAAGGAAGGCGTTCCACTGTCAAACCTACATTACTAGCGCGTCTGTGACAGCTCGTTCCAACCGGTCACAACGCGATCGATAACTGTCTGAGCAAGGTTCAAAGACATCTGAGCCTTTGCCATTGCAATAGTAACATCATGTATATCAACACTTTCAGGATCAGTCAGAATCTTCTCCTGCATTTTGCTGACATCTGTCTGCTGGGCGTTTATATCCTCAATCGCTTCCATGAGATAGGACTCAAAGGAACCGCTGGAGGCTACAGCCTTTTTCCCGCCAAGGGAAAAATCATTAAGCGCCTTTGTACCAAGATGTGCAGGATTGCTTCTATTCAGTTCAAGGGAACCTATTGTAAAATCCATACTCTCCCTCACCTATCACTGTGCAATATTGAGAGCGGCAGAGAACATAGACTTGCTTCCCTCAATCACAGAACTGTTTGCTTCATAAGCGCGGTTTGCACTTATCATATCAACCATCTCGTTGACGATATTTACATTCGGATACTCAACATATCCTTTGTTCGGACCTGACTTGATTGCATCCGGATGATCAGGATCATACACCATACGTCCCTGAGTCTCGTCCTTCACAATTTCACGCACGCGAACACCCTTGCCCGGACCGTTGTCCTGATCCTCATTCACAAACGGCAATCTCCAGACTGGATGCTCGGAAGCGACAGGCTCCAGAACAACAGTCTGCTTTCGGTACGGACCGCCGTCCTGAGTCCGGGTTGATGTTGCATTTGCAATGTTGTTGCTTATGACATCTGTTCTAAGGCGCTCTGCGCTCATGCCTGTGGCGGCAATGTTTATGCTGGTAAAAAGACCCATTATCTATCTCCTCAACCGTTACCGGATGGACTTCATTGATGTAGTCAACTGGTTGAATTCAAAACTTTCCAGCTGGGACAAAAGCTGATACTGCATCTGAACTTGAACAATATTCATCGCTTCTTGCTCTGCATCAACATTGTTTCCGTTCGCTTTCGCCGTTGTTGCGTAATCAGTTACGCGCCGCGGTTCAACATCACGCCAGTCCCGCGGCTGTTCACTCTGAACATGCCGGGAATCAGTTGTAATCATCTTAAAGGAATTATGCTCGTTGTCTCTGGACTCAAACGCTTTTTTCAGTTCGCTTTCGAAATTGACACTCTGCCTTTTGTAGTTAGGCACACCGCTGTTGGCAATATTATTTGCGCAGACCTGATAACGAAGACTCTGCACATCAAGAGCGCGGTGAAGCAAATCCACTGAATTGACAAAACTATTCATTCCCATACCACTACTATCGGAACGTTCTAAGATAAGTTTATACTAAAAAAAAGAAAGGCCTCCTAGTAGTCGCCGTAAAATTTTTAAATTTTTCAACAAAATCAAAAAAAAGATATTGACAGAAATAATTAAAAAGTATAATATCCTAATCATCAAACGGAAACGCCGGCGTAGCTCAGCTGGTAGAGCGGAGGACTGAAAATCCTTATGTCAACAGTTCGATTCTGTTCGCTGGCATCCGAAACCTGACAGATATCTGTCAGGTTTTTTGTTTTTAAACGCTCAGTACAATATGCCGCACGCTCGCGATACATACATGCAACAGAACTTTCTCTCCACATTTTTCCCGCATTGTGATATACTGGAAAAATGGTTCTTAGTTACACAGGTCAGGTTATCCACATCTGCTGTCTTTTTTCCATTGCTGCGTTTTGCCTGCTTGCAGGACTTTTTCTACTCACAGCACGTGGTATTCCTGAAAACCGCAGAAAAAGACTTGTCTTTATAGAATTCTTTACCACCCTATTGCTTGCGTCCGATGCTTTCGCCTATATCTTCAGAGGAAACGAAAGCCGGCTGGGCTGGTATATGGTAAGAATCAGCAATTTTCTCGTCTTCGAGTGCAATTTCGCGGGGGCGTTCCTTTACAGCTGCTATTTCATCAGTTTCATTACGCCTGCCCGTTTGTCGCTGAGGACATTGCAAACCCCCAAAGAAGCGCTCGCCCAGAATGTGCCAATACGTTTTTTCATCATCTTTTATTGCTGCCTTCTGGGAATGGTTCTTACTATAATAAACCTCTTCACCGGAGCATTCTATTTTTTCGATGAATCAAACATCTACCACCGTAGTTCCTTTTATCCGGTAAGTGTCGTCCTCGGATATTTACCGGGTCTCATTTCCTTTACACTGCTCATTCAAAATAAAGCTCAAATCCGAAACGAAGATTTTGTCTCTCTCCTGCTGTATATCACCCTCCCTCTCGTTGGAGCCGTGCTGATTCTCCTTGTCTACGGCATTTCATGGGTAAACATTGCAATCGGATTAGCTGCCGTGCACGTATTTTTTGCTTCATTGAAAAAATTAGTATTGCAGGATACTGAGCAAAACAACGAAGAACTAATTTTCAAAACACCAACTGCAGGCGTACAGGCCATTGTAAAGATAAAACCCATTTCAAGCAAAAAAATCGCATACACCCATTTTTGGGAGTCCTTTGCAATCGTTTCAGGAGGATTGCTCTTCGTCTCAATCATACTCTCCATATCAGGGCTTTCCTTACCTGAAAAAACAATTTTCTGGGATCTCCAGCCGAACGGCAACGACACCTCACTTCCCGTCTGCCTGACTTTCGGACGCAACCCCGAAAAACACTGGGTGGACGAAGACGACCCCGACAGAATCGGCGCACAGTACGACGGTATGATTTACAACAACATGAAAAGTACTGTTATAACCGACTGGAGTTTTCATGTCGGCGTTCCGGAACAGTCTTCCATAGATCCAGGTCCGTGGAACGGAATCTTCTCCCTTGATTCCGAACAGCTGAACGTTCAGAAACCAAATAAAGATGACGCAGAAAATGTTCACGGAGCTGACTTCTACACAGTACCGCCGCACAAATCATTGGGCTTTGGCTGCATCATGTATGCACCCTGCGGATACGAACCGAAAGATGAGCGAATTACTTTCAAATACAAAAGCCTGTTCAAACCGCTTACCAATCCGGTCTTTGTTACAGGGATTATCGTAATCGCAGTAATCTTTGTAATCAGCGCAACCATCACCGCCGTTGAAGGCAAACTCCTCCGGATGGAAGAGGAAAACAGAAAACTCGAAGATACGGTACGGGAACGGACAAAGGAACTCGAAGACGAAAAGAACAGGTCTCAGGGTCTGTTGCTGAACATACTTCCGGCGGAAATTGCAGTCCGCCTTGAGATGGACAAAAATGCACGTATTGCTGACACTGTGGATCACGCCTCCGTCCTATTTACGGATGTCGTCGGCTTTACCAAGCTGACGAGCTCCCTTGACGCAAACACGCTCGTCGGTGCGCTGAATGCTCTGTATTCACGGATTGACGAGCGTGCCCAACGCGAGGGCATTGAAAAAATCAAAACTATCGGAGACTCCTACATGGCGGCTTCCGGACTGTTCGGAAAAACGGATGCAAAGCAAAACGCGCTCGCACTCATCAAGTTTGCAAAGGGAATGCTTGAAGACTTGGAAACCTTCAACAAAACAAATTCTTTCAAACTGTCAATGAGAATCGGCATAAACAGCGGCAGCCTTATTGCAGGCGTCATTGGCAAGACGAAATTCATTTATGACATCTGGGGCGACACCGTCAATGTTGCAAGCCGCATGGAAAGCACAGGTAAGAGCAACGAGATCCACGTTTCCGAAGTCACGATGAACCTTACAAAAGACTGCATCACCTACTCTGCACCGGTGGAAATGGAAATAAAGGGCAAGGGACTGATGAAAACGTATTTCGTCTGCTAGCAGAATTGCCAGGTTCCTGACTTTATAGACAGCCCCATGACCAGTTATTTGGGATTCGTTCTATAATTCCCCTCTAAACTTCTGATAACGCTCATCAATAAAGATTCCCAAGGAGGAAGACATGAAGTATCCTGTCCTGCTGCTACACGGCATGGGGTTTCGGGACACCGGCGGAAAGTACTGGGGAAGGATTCCTCAGACATTGAAAAATGCAGGGTACGCAGTTTTCTTTGGAGGGGGCGATGGCTGTGCGTCCATAGAAACAAATGCCGACACCATAGCAAAGAACCTTGAGCATGCGCTCAATGAAACCGGCGCTGCAAAAGTGAATATCATCGCCCACTCGAAAGGAGGCCTCGAAGCCCGCTACCTCGCTTCAACTATGGGACTGCACACAAAAATAGCATCAATCACAACGATTTCAACACCCCACCACGGGTCCCGAACCGTCGATGCGCTTTTAAGCTGTCTCCCCGACCACTTCATACGCTTTTGCTGCACCGTCGCAGACGCATGGTTCAGGGCACTCGGCGACAAACAGCCTGACTGTTACCGAGCTATCTGCACATTCAAGACAAAGGATGCAGCGTGTTTCAATGAGAACAATCCGGACAAACCCGGAATACTCTATCAAAGCTATGCATTCGTCATGAAACATTGCTGGTCAGATCTATCGATATGGCTCCCCTCGCTGGTGGTGTATTATTTTGAAGGGAAAAACGACGGACTACTTGCCCCCGCCGCTGTACGCTGGAGGAATTTCCGGGGAATAGTCAGAGGCAACGCAGGAAGGGGCATTTCACATGCTGATGAAGTCGACTTACACAGAAAGCCGATGACACGAAGGCAGGGCAACGGAGTTTCCGACATAACGGATTTCTACCTGGCTGTCGCGCGGGATTTGGAAGAAAAGGGACTGTAGTCCCCGATACTTTCCAAATGAATACCCAAATGGTATAGTTGGAAGTATGGATACAGCACATGTAAACTGGCTTTTAGAGGAACTGAACGTCTTAGTACAAAAAGGCGTCATCAGCAGCGAAGCTTCAAAGAGAATATCCGATTACTACAGTGCAAAGTCAAAAAAACTCACCGAAGAACATGCTGTGCAGGAAAACCCGGCAGAACCAGTGAAATCTGACGGTGAAAACATTTACCAAACCATCAATGAACAGAGCAAAAAATCTGTTCACAAAACGCCTTCAATACGCACCGAACAAATCCCGGTGATATTAAGCGTAATCGCTTCCATTCTTATCGCTGCAGGGATTATCTCCCTCATCGCCTACAACTGGAATGCAATTCCGCGCTTTGCAAAAGCAGTTGCAGCCTTTGTCATGCTGCTGGCAGTTCAGGCGCTCGGAACGGCGGCGATGTTCAAAAAGAAATTCCAGTCAAAAAAATATTGGAAGGAAGGTGCCGCCGTCCTGTGGTCACTGCTGTTCGGAGGAACAGTTGCCTTTATTTCACAGATATGCCGCCTTCCGGGAAACACAAGCGCATTCCTTTTAGTGTGGGCAGTATCCTCCATCTTGGTACTGTATGCCATGCATTCTACCGGAGTTTTCTTTTTTGCGTTAGTGCAATCTATTGCCTATGCCTTTGAATGCAACCACTGTGGCGGAGGAGCCTTTGTCTTCTACCTGCTGTTCGCTGCATTGGTTCCGTTTGCACGCACAAAAAAGTACGGTGTGCCCTTAATGCTCTGTGTGGCAGCAATTATGCTCGCTGTCGTTCTTGAAAAAGGAATACCGGGGCTGTGGATAGTGTGCAGCGTGTCTTTTGCAGTACTGTGCCTTGAATATGGTATATGGAAAAAAGCTCCCCTGATAAAAAGACTTGCTGCGGCAGGATTGTGCCTGCTCCTGCTGGCGTTGACTTCAAACGATTTGTGGCACTATATAGGCTGGCAGTTTGTGCGCTCCGATTGCAACACCATTGGAACCGTATTGGACTGCGTGCTCGCATTGTGTTTGACCGGTGCTGCTGTCGCAGTGCCCGCAGTCCCGGTCTTACGGAGGATAAAGAAACCGTCCTACAGACTCGTTTACCCCTTATGCGTATTGACAGTTGCATTACTGTATATCGTTTGCTCCTGCATGCCAAAAGAAATACAGAGAAGTTCTCTGCTTGCACCAACCGTTATCGTATACCTGCTTGTGTTTTTGTTTTTTATTCATGCGCTGTATTCCAAAGTTCTGTATTCGGTATTCCTGATGGCATTCATAATGCTGGCGCTTCCGCTGGCACACTTCACCAATTTGATATTCGCAGCAGTTGTCCTGCTTCTGGTACTTGAAGGTTTGCGACAATACCGCATACAAAAAGATGGCAGGGCCTCTGCTGTACTCTGCTACAGCGTAGTGCGGGTGCTCGCATTCGTCCTATTGGCTCTGCTGGCGTACTACAATACCTCCTGGTACACATTCAGCGCCGGAAAGTCTGCCGCCGGTACCGCTTCGCATTTGGTGCTGTACGCACTGTGTGCGCTCGGCGCAGGACACTTACTGCGAAAAGCAGGCGGGGTAAAACACTCTGCTGATATTATTTTTACTGCTGTCGCGCTGTGTCTGCTTTTTACCGTGAACGCATTCACCGCCATAGAAGAACAGACAGTATGCTTTCTTTTATTGTGCATAGAGTTTACCGCAAGCATGTATGATTTTTGCCTGCTGCAAAGCGAAAACAAGACATCAGCTGTCTATTTTTGGGCTCCGTTTTCAGCAGTCGCCGCATATTATTTTTGTTCCAACTTGCATTTCAATTATCCTGTGCTCGCAGCGTGTTCCTTCCTGCTGATGATGGAAGCCTTGGGGCGTTACCGAGCAAGACAGAGCAAAGTGGAATCTTGCATACTATACGGTTTTGTCCGCTTGGGACTGACGCTCTTGTTCATTGCCATAGGATTTCTCGATGAAAAGGAATTTCTGACTGCTGTTTCTGCCCCGGCTTCCGCACCGTTCCAGCTGGCGGTGTATGCTATCTATACCGCTGCAGGTGTAGTGCTGCTGGTGTTGTCCAAACGGTGGAAGGAATCGCTGGACGCCCTCGTTTTTATAGCCGTCATGGCACTGCTTGTTTTGAAGAATAACGATGTTCTGTATTTTACCGTATCGCTGTGTGCCAGCGCCTACGGTTTTTACCAGTGGAAGAAAAAAAGCTCCGCATGGCAGCTGCCGTATCTGCTGCTACTCCTTGTGAACCAGTACGCCGCACAAAGAAGTCTGTTCGCTTCAGGCGCATTCTTTATAACTGCGGTGCCGCTGTGCGCCCTGCTTTATTTTTACAGTACAGAAAAAACCTCTGCACTTGCAATGCTTGCAGAGGCAGCCTGTGCCGTCATACTGTTCGCAGCCGCCTTTAAGGAAATAAGATGTGAGCACTTGCCGTATGATGGGGGCAGGGATTATCCGTATATGATTTCGAATATCCTGCACACGTTCCTGTATGCAGTTATCGTATTGTTACCGGCAGCACAACGGATTGCAAAACGAGTTGTCTGTAACTATACCATTATCCTGTATACTATTGCGTTATTTATACTGACTCTTATATGCGAGTTTATTCCGCTGACAGGGGGTACCCTGAATGCAGGGAAGGCAGGAAAGATATTTCTGTTTCTCAGTTTTATCACCATATTTGTCTATGCAGGGTATTATATTGTGCGGGCGTACCGGACGGACAGCATTGCTCTGGCGAATGCCGCCGGCGGGTATGCAAGCCTTGCAATCATCATCAGGTTCTTCAGCGATGAATACAGCTTTGTTGCAAAGGGAGTGATTTTCATAATTCTCGGAATTTGCATGCTGCTTTTGAATGTGTTCTTGCTGAACCTGAACAAAAAGCGAATCGAAGCGGAGGCAGATAATGAGTAACATAAAAGAGCGGAAGGTGCGCACCGCTTGTTTTGCCGCCGCGATACTTTTGCAGCTGACAGCAACCCTCTCACTGCTGACATACACTGCCCGCACCAAACACTACGCACAAAAGAACGGCAGGATTGTAAATCTTGCGTGCAGGGCATATGACCCGTACAACCCGTTCAAGGGCAGATATGTACGGCTCTCGTTTGAAGAAGCGAATGTAGACAAAAGCAAGCTGGACGCGGAAAGCTTTGAAAACCAGTCCAAGCGAGGCGATATCTATTACTTACGCATGGAAGAAGGAGCTGACTCTCTGTGGACGGTGCGGGGCATACGCGCAGCTCTGCCCAAACAGGACGGGAACATATACATTCAAGGGCAAACGTACATCCATTCACTGGATACAGTTCATATTACATTTCCCTGTTCTGAATATTACATGCAGGAAAATTATGCGCAGTATGTGGACACCATACAATGGCAGGACTTCAATGCACTGCAACCCGTCCTCTCGCTCTATGTCGATAAAAAAGGCAGGTGCATTCAAAAAGGACTTTCCGTGTTGGACGGAACGGTGAGAATCAGCATAGAAGAATACTGCAAAAGGCACATCAGAACATAGTCGGAGCCCCGCCCCCCGCCACGTGACAATGCCATCGTACCGCCACGTGATGTGCCATCCGCCCGCCACG
>CADBRT010000043.1 GCA_902797055.1 uncultured Spirochaetaceae bacterium | reverse complement strand
GTCCAGTTCTTCCTGCACGTCAATCATCGCTTTTTTTACGATGTCGGCGGCGCTTCCCTGAATCGGTGTGTTGACGGCAACACGCTCGGCTCCCTGTGCCTCCAGCTTGTTGCGGCTGTTTATGCCATGGATTACGCGCTTTCTGCCCATAAGTGTTGTGGAATACCCCTTGTCACGTGCGCTTTGAACAGCCTCGTTGAGGAATTTTTTGACATCTGCATAAGTGTCAAAGTATTTGTCGATGAACTGCTTTGCCTCTGTGCGGGAAATAGAAAGCTCGTTTGACAATCGGAATGCGCTCATGCCGTACATTATGCCGAAGTTCACCGTTTTGGCAAAACGCCTCATGTCATGAGTCACTGCATCAGGTTCAACTCCGTATATGAGCGAGGCGGTGGATTTGTGGACATCAACACCGTCTATAAAGGCTTGGCACAAGTTTTTGTCGCCGCTCAAATGCGCCAGAATGACGAGTTCAATCTGCGCGTAGTCTGCAGAAATCAGCACGGTTCCTTGTTCTGCGGTGAATGCGCTTCTGATTCTCCTTCCGGAATCATCTCGCACGGGGATATTCTGCAGGTTTGGATCCCGAGAGGATAACCTTCCCGTGGCGGTTCCAGTCTGGAGAAAGGACGTATGGATTCTGGAATTGTTGTCCGCCAGCAAGGGCAGCGTTTCCACGTACGTGCTCTGCAGTTTTGTGTATCCCCGGTAGTCGAGGATGGCCTGCGGTACGGGGTCTGTCGTCCGTAGGGATAGCTCCTCCAGCACCGCTGTATCCGTACTGTAGCCGGTTCGTGTCTTTTTGCCCGGTATCAGTTTACGCTCTTCAAAAAGCACTTGTTGAAGCTGTTTCGTCGAGGCAATGTTGAACGAGTGCCCTACCTCGTCATAAATCTCCTGCTGTTTGGCAGTGATGAGTTCTGCAAGTTCCTTGCTGTAGTCGGCTAATGCCTGCTTGTCCAGATGTATGCCTCGTTCTTCCATTCTTGCAAGGACAGGGAGCACTTTCATTTCCATCGAATAGAAGAGCGTTTCAAGCTGTTCGGTTTTTAACTGTTCCTTAAACAGGTTGTACAGCTGCCAAGTGAAATCTGCGTCTTCCGCCCCATAGGGGCATGCCTTTTCCAACGGAACATCGGCGAAGGTCTCTCCCTTTCCGACCAAGTCTTTGAATTCCGTTCCGACGAGCCCTAATTTCGTTTCTCCCAAGTATTCAAGGCTGTACGGTGTTTTTCCCATCGCATCGGGATTGAGGAGCCATGCGGCCACCATCGTGTCGAAGATTCTGCACTTCGGTTCTCTGTCGTAGCCGTTTGCTGTAAGCACCTCCAAATCGAATTTTCCGTTGTGCATGATTAGCACAACCTCTTTATCATCCAGCAGCCGCGAAAGTTCTGCAATGCAGTCCTCTTTTTGGATTGTCTCGGGAGCGAACATTCCGCCCGGCAGGATGACTGGTACGTAAACCGCTTCCCCTGCTTTGTTGCAGAGGCTGAAGCCCACCAAATGCGCTGTGTGAGCGTTTAAACTGTCCGTCTCTGTGTCGAATGCAACTGTTTTTTCATTTTGCAGGATGGAATTTATAATGGAAGAAAGCTGTTCCTTCTTCGTGCAAGGGGTGTAATTGCCGTTGTTTTTCCGTATCGGCACAGGCTCTGTTAATTCCTCATTTTCCGTTTCTTTTGTTAGTTGTATAGAGTCGTCTTTTGTATCGTCTGTCGAGGGTGCGAGTGTTCTGTAGGCTTTTGCCACAGCCGCCGCTCCGAACGATTCCATCAGATCAGAAGCCTTTTTATAGTCAAGAGTATCTGTACGGAAGCTGTCGAAATCAATGGAAACAGGCACGTCGTCTCTGAGTGCTATCAGCTCGTATGAAAAATACGCGCTTTCCTTTCCGTTTCGTATTTTGGTACCCATTGCACCTTTTATTTCGTCTGCGTGTTCGTAGATACCGTCCAAGCTTCCGTACTGTGTCAGGAGTTTGAGCGCAGTTTTTTCCCCAACGCCTTTTACTCCGGGGATATTGTCCGCGCTGTCTCCGAGGAGCGCCAGGTAGTCGTGAATTTTTTCCGGCGGAAGCCCCCATTTCGCCTGTACTTCTTCAATACCGTCAGTTTCCCACCCGCCGTTAGCCTTATCGGGCTGCATTTCCTTGCAAGTATCGGTGACAAGCTGCAGTAAGTCTTTGTCTCCGCTTAAAATTCTGCATCCGCGTCCTTCTTTCCGGCATGCCGTTGCAACCGTTGCGATCACATCATCGGCTTCAAAGCCGTCAACCCGCAGCACCGGTACACCCAATGCATCGAGAATATTTTCTATCCAAGGGACTTGTGCGTGCAGGTCTTCCGGAGTCTTCTGCCGTGTCGCCTTGTATTCCTTGTACATCTCATGCCTGAAGGTCGGTGTCCGGGAATCGAACGCCGCCGCAAGATAGTCTGGCTTATATTTGGTGAGTAATGCTTTAAGATTTCTGAAAAATATGACCAAGGCGCTTATGTTTTCGCCTTTTGTATTGGTGAGGGGATGGTTTATCAGTGCGAAATATGCACGGTAAATGAGTCCGTAAGAGTCCAGTATGTAAACGGTATTGTCCATACAGGACAGTATAGCAGAAAACCACTTTCTTATTGAAGCATGGCGATGATTATGGTAGATTAGTAGGAACTTTTTGAATATTTCTGTTTTCAGAGTAGCCTTTGAAAACAATCCTAAAATGTGAAAATCAGGTTGGATTATATATGACTGAGCAGGAATTTGATTTTATAATGGCACTGAGAAGGAACGAAGATGTTGCTTCTTTTAGCAAAGATGTGAAACTTTCATGCGAAAAGACAGGCTGGGTAAAAAACGGTCTGGTTACCGACTCCGGCATGGAAGCGCTTGCTCCATACAAGGTTGACAATGCGATAATCATGGCCGCAGGACGCAGCAGACGGTGCATGCCGCTTTCAAACTACCTGCCGAAGGGGTTGTTTGAGATAAAAGGCGATACTATGGTTGAACGCCAGATAAAGCAGCTGCACGATGCCGGAATCAAAGAGATTGTACTTGTTGTTGGGTACCTCAAGGAACGCTACTACGAAATGGCGAAAAAATATCCCGGACTGATAGTGATTGACAACACTGAGTGGCAGGAAAAAAACAATATGTCTTCCCTCTATGCTGCAAAAGACTACATCAAGTCTTCCTATATCTGTTGCAGCGACAACTGGTTTGCACACAATGTATACCGCGATTATGTATACGATTCATACTATGCCTGTCTGTATTCCGACGAGTTCTGCAACGAGTACTGCGTCAAAGGACTTGACGATCGCGGTTACATGACGGAAGTCAAAAAAGGCGGAGAAAAGGCTTGGTATACAATTGGTGAGGCTTTTTTTTCAAAGTCCTTCTCCGAGAAATTCGTCGATCTCATGGTGAAAGAGTACTATGACCCCGACATGAAATACATGCTGTGGGATGATTTCCAGATTAAGCACATAAAAGAGCTTCTGATGAAAATCAAGCGTTATGACGATTCTGAATGCAAGGAATTCGACACGACAGAGGATATTCTCCAGTTCTATCCAAACTTCAAGGATTTTATAGACCAGTTTTTTCAGGAAGAAGAACTGATAAACTCCACCCAACGGGTTTCGTATCTTTCAAACTATGCTGACACCAAACAGTATTCAGTCGTCGCCACCGAACAGACGACCGGCAGACTTCATGTAAACGAAAACCTCTTCGGAGCCAGCCCGCGCTGTCTTGAAACTCTGAAAAACGCGACTGCAGAAGATCTGCAGTATTACGACCTCAAGCGGGAGGATTCTCTCGCTGTCGCCATCTCCAATATGACAGAAATCCCTGTGGACAGCATTTTTATACACTCCGGCTCTTCGGATGTCATAAAGACCATCATGGCGCTTGTTTTGAACAAGGACGACACCGTTTTGATTTCTGCTCCTGCATGGAATTACTACAAGTCAGTCATTGAACTGAACTTCGCAAAACCCGAATACTACGACATACTCCCGTCAGGCAGCAGCTATGTTTTTGATGTTTCCGGACTACTTGCAAAGGCGTCTGAAAAGAAACCTCGGATTATCGTACTTACAACGCCGCACAATCCGACAGGCGCTGTAATCGGACAGAAGGATTTGGAGCGAGTCATAAAAGAGAACCCGACCTCCCTCGTCATTGTCGATGAAGCGTACCGGGGATTTTCTGATGTGACCTATGATGTGAAGTATCTTTTGTCTTCGTATAATAACGTCGTTTTCGCCCGCACCTTCTCCAAACTGTATGGGCTTGCGGGGCTGCGGCTGGGCTACGGTCTTTGCACGCCGATGGCAAAGCAGGTGTTCAAACTGGATTTGAACCCCTTCCGCGTGTCAAATATCGGACGTAAAGTAGCCATCGTCGCCCTCAACGACAAAACCTATTACCGTTCTCTTTCCAAAACTGTCGCGGAAGTTCGCTCTTGGTTTATACAGGAAATAAACAAAATAAAAGGCATAAAAGCTTTTGAATCAGCTGCGAATTTCATCTTCATCCATTTTGATGGTATCGATGTGCAGTCTTTAAAAGACTACCTTGCAGAGAACGGTTATCTTGTCCGCCTGTGGACGGAATCTGGAAATCTTTCCATGCGGATTACGGTCGCTCCGAAGCCTGACATGGAAAAGGTTCTCGGACTGATAAAACAATTCGTAGAGAAATAAAAACTTCTGCTTCCGAAAACAAAACGGCTTTCGGCAGCAGTTTATTTTCCCTCATAGGAGCATAGCGGTATGATTTTGCCTCTGTATATTGACCCTGGTACGGGTTCCATGCTTTTTTCAATACTGATAGGAGCATGCGCAACACTTTTTTTTCTTGCAAAAGCGTTTTGGCTCAAGCTGAAATTGTTTGTGACTGGAGGAAAGGCTTCCAAAGCGGACAAGTCCTATAAAAAGTACGTGATTTATGCAGAGGACAAACGGTATTGGAACGTGTTCAAGCCCATCCTCGATGAGTTTGAACGCCGCAACACAGAGATAACCTACTACGTAGCAAACGAACAAGATCCCGTGTTTGAAGAGTCCTACACCTATGTAAAACCTGAAGTCATCGGTGAGGGAAACAAAGCGTTTGCAAAACTCAACATGCTGAGCGCTGGTTTCGTCCTCATGTCCACACCGGGATTGCAGGTGTATCAGCTCAAGCGCAGCAAAAACGTAAAGCATTACAGCCACATATTCCATTCTCCCGGTGACCCGACGATGTACCGTCTGTTCGGTATCGATTACTTTGATTCAATCCTCCTTACCGGTGACTATCAAATTGCTGACATTCGGGAGATGGAGCGACAGCGGGAGCTCCCCGCAAAGGAACTGGTGACAGTGGGATGTACCTACCTCGATGTCTTTCGACAGAAGATGGCTCAAATT